>JBBKWD010000251.1:0-20095 GCA_037968775.1 Bdellovibrio sp. | reverse complement strand
CATATATATATTTAGTAAAAAAGCTAACTCTGCATGTTGTGGTAATCACTGCGCCCTCTTGGGCCCTGATTTACTTTAGGTCCTGTCTTTGGTGGCTTTTTAGAACTATCGACAGCTCTTTTCATACCTTCAGCCAGAAGCTTACTTTTAACTAATGCCATAGCTGGGGCGGTAACAAGATTAGAAAATACTTTTCCACCAACAGTTGACGCTACCGAAGAAACTCCGCCGCCCAAAAAAGCCGCTGTAATTTTCGGCGTCATAATGACGGAAAAAGCCAGCATCAAGTTGAGGATAATCACAGTCAAAAAGTTGATCCCTTGCTCGGGCTTGTTGATATCCGAAAGAGCCATGCTCCATAACAAAGCCGACATCACACACCAGACGATTTTCCATGCACAAACTTCGATCAGGCTTTTAATCAGCATCGTTGTGGCATTTGCGGTCATCGGAAAAACATAGAAAGCAATCAGCAGAGGACTAAAGACATAGATTAACATCCACGAATACAAAAAGAAGGCATCGGCAAGATAGACGCTTATATAGAACAAAAAGAAACTTAGGTAAGAAATAGCAATCATCACGCTGTCTTTGATCGAAACCCAGCTCCAACTCATTTCACCAAATTTATCGCTAAGTCGCTCTAGGACATGCTTAAATTCTAGAAACTGACCTATCTCTTTTGTCATAGCGTCCGTCACAGTTGCCAATGCATTCATAATCTCAGGGATCGAAACTAAAAGCATAGACGCAATAAAGACTCTTGCCACGATCTGAGAGAACTGGGGCATTCCGCCCAAAGGAATCTTAAAAAATTCCAAAACCACGCCAATTACCAGAAAAGTCGTCACCAGCACGAAAAACATATTAGAGAAGATCACATGCAAGGTTTTTGCTTCAGTTGCTAGCCAATTTACGTCCATAGCTAAAACCTCGGAAATTCAAAGGTTACATTTTTATTCTTCATGGCGGCCTTTAAAGTTCCTGACTGATCGAGATAGGCCCTTGTATCGTCTTTTTCTTTTTTGTTCTGAATTGCCAAGGCCTGCGCCTGAATTTTCATGGCTTGTCCTTGCGCTTGTATTTGCCGACTCATGACGTGAACCATAACACCTAATGACTGAGCCGTGAGCTTAGCGGCTCCACCTGGGGAAACATTGTGAGAATATACCTTTATGGTCTCAGCCAGTTTGTCCAACTCTTGCGAGTAGTCATAAAGCTGATTGTTCATATTTAAACTCTCTGCCACAACCGAGTCCGTATCTTTTTGGACTTGTTGCACTGGTGAGTCCGTGATGATCCCATACCCATTTTCTAGGTGGCCGACAATTTCGGCAGTTTTTCTTAAATCATGATAAAGACCTGGGTCGATATACGGCCCCAGAGAATCTACGACGCTCAACGAATCATTGATCCCCCGGTTGATGTCCCTCATGAGTCCCAAAGTATCCTGACCATTTTGGACAATCCGTTGCATTTCTATCAGTTGCTTAAGCGCGTTCATCAAAATCTGCGTGAGGACCACCACGTCTCCACCGAACATGTCTCCGTATGCGGGTTTTGTGAATGCCAATGAAACCGTGAGCAGTGCTATGAAAGTCATTTTTTTAGAGCGTTTCATTTAAGCTCCTTTGGTCCATAAAGCCCCGTGAGGATGGGACTTGCTTAAAATCTTCATGATAGAAAGATCGCCTGCCTCTGGCATTTCAGCTTTTAGTTTGTTAATTAAAACCAAATCACTTGGATCTGTGGTTGCGAGCCAATACTCAAGGGGCGTTGATTCAATTCTCACAACGACTTTTTGATTTTCAGCAATAAGGAAACTTTCAGAGAAAACACCTTTTTCAGAGGTCAAGCTTGCAACCAAATCCATTTCTCGCTCGTTGAGTTGCAGAGCCTTTTGTAACAATGCGGGATCGCCCTTTTGCCTTAAAATCCATTTTATAGAGCTATTTGGCATGACGGCTGAGGCAATCTTTGAATCAGCAAAGTCAGAAATGGTTTGTGAAATAGCCACCGCACTTGCGCGGTACTTCCTGAAAGTTCGGAATACCGGACCAATGAAGGCAGCACCTTCTTCACTTTCTAACAACTTCCAGCACTCGTCAAAAATCACAAACTTAAAAACGGTTCGATCTTTTTGAACCTGTCGCCAGATAAGATCCGTGATCAGGAATAAACAGACGGATTGTAAATCTGGATAGTTTTCCAAGTCCTTTAGATCAAAGCAGACCACATCAGACTTCAGAGACACCGTGGAATCACGATCAATAAAATGACCAAATGGTGAATCTCCGCACCACAAAGACAGGATTTTACCAATGCGACGGATTTCCGACTCTCCGTGATTGACCAAAAGCTCACGTAGATCTGACAAATGTTTTTGCGATCCGGCTTTTATCAAGCTCTGTACGGACTTTTCAATCTCAGCTTTTTCCAGACGCCCTAAAGGTTTGTCACTCTCCTTAGACATGATTTCGACCAGGGAAGAGACAAGCTTGATCTTTTGCTCTAGAGCCTCACGGTCATTCGGATCAATGCCATCAGTATCCAGAGGATTGATCGAAAGACCTGAGTTGATGCCAAGTCGGATGTATTGACCGCCGAGAGTTTCACAAAATCTTTTGTAAGATCCACCAATATCTAAAATAAATATTTTAGGCTTTATTTTAAGACTCTGAGCCAAAAGGACGTTTGCTAAAAATGATTTGCCAATCCCGCTACCGCCGGAAACAAGTTGATTTGAATTTCCAAGGCTAGAAGAGAATGGATCAAATCCGACAATCCCATCGGAGCGATTACGCAAAAGAACTTGTGGCACTTCATGACCTGTCCAGCTTCCATAAATAGGTAAAAAGTCAGCCAGAACCGAGGTATTTAGCTTTATACCGCGTTCTTTCAATTTTACCTGCGGGACTGCAAACTCCGTAAAAATATCAAAGGCCGCAACAGTTTCAACCATCCCCTCGGCACCTGACAATGTTCGCAGAAGTGCCAGAGTGTCGGCCACTTGCATTTCAAGATCATTTTCAGAAGTTGACCGCAGCAGAATTTGTAAAGAAAAACGAAACACGCGCTCAGACCCTTGAATCATCTGCTCAAGCAAGGATTCGATATCTTGAAGCTTTGCCTGAGACTCCAAATCTGAAACACCTTTTTTGCCAACGGTTGAAGCGTATGCAAGTCGGCGTTGAGTTTGCAGACTTGTTCTTTCCTTTTCCTGGTCTAAGACTTCAGCCGTTAGATAAAGCCTAGAATCAAAAGGAAGATCTGATAGCATTGCGGCCATGGCAGAAAAACTTGTCTCTGGTAGATTTTTAAGAGAGATGACTTTGTGATAGAACTTACCTAATACAAAATGATCTAAACCCACAACGCAATCCGTGAGTATGATCTCGTCACGCACATCTTGACCGGAACTCATTTGTGCTCGAATGGGTCTGTCAGGATTCCATTGATTATATGCGACTTTTAAAATCTCTTCATCTGAAAGTCTTTCTGCCGTAAGACCCAAGTTGGAAAGACCTTGCTCAATATTTGAGGACACACGCTCAAACAATGATATTTCATGTTCTAAAGCTTTCTCCGTCAGTGACGAAGGACCTTTTAGAAAACCTGCAATGCCATTTGTTCCTCGGTTGATTGACATTGGTTTTCTTAACAGAAGGTACAAATTGCGTTTAGGCAGAAGCCCCGCGCTATCGAGCTCTCGAAACTTTCTCACGCGCTCCATGGTCAGTTCCACGGTGAGAGCATCACAGTCCGGCGAAAGTGTCTTTTCATGAGCTTGAATAATTGCTTCATTCCCTGAAACAACTTCTTGGACAATTTGGAATGTCAAACCAGAGGGAAGTCCATTTAAAAAACTTTTGATATTGGATTTAATGGCATTCACCTGGTCATCAGTAGATACTTCAATATCTAGAGGCAAAAGCCTAAGAGCAGTTCCCAGGGTTTGGTCCCGAAAAACCATGACACCGGACTCAAAACCCCAGAGATCAAGTTTCCGGCTCAAAGCGGAATCTAGCACGGTGGACTCCTTTATATTTAATTTTTAAAAGTTCATTTTTTCCTGCGAGCGGAAAAGCTCGAAAGATTCCTGGGCTTATATGATAGCGGACCCAGTGCAGAAGATAGTTGTCTGCTTTGCCTGTTTTCATCAGGCGCAACAAAAGACCCAAGAGAGCCGTTGGACCGAATGTAAAGAAGAACTTTAGGTCCGAAGTCGCAAAGATGAAGTTGAGAACGCAAAGAAGAAGACTTAAAGCGAAAAGGTCCGGCAACTCAAATCCGAGAATAAGGGTTTTCTTTTCAAGACACTTATAAACCTGTGATTGCTCAATCAAATACGCCTCCTTACTGGATTAGACCGCGCAAGAAAGAGACAATCGAACTGGCACCAAAACCAACGACGGCCCCGACAATGGCGAGGATCAAATGATTACGTGCATTGGCGTTGCCGCTAAGATAACTAAAGCCAGCAAAGACAAAGCCTAGAATGGCGACCAGTGGTAAAATAGTACCGACAAGTTTTGTTTGAATCGTCATAAGCGATGACTCAACCGAAGCGCCCGCGATTAAAGGCATTGCGCAGATAGCCACCAACGCGCACATGCGAAGCAATTGCTTTCTAGAAAGCATGAAGACCTCCAAAATAATTTAGTAGTGATCAGAAACGAAAAAAGGCCGGAGTTTCCGGCCTTAAAGAATGATTCTTGAAATATTTAGGAACTAAGAGACGGCGCTAAGTTTTGTGGGAACACCGTCATCGTAGTGATAGTCAGCAGGATCAAGCTGAATATAAAAAGTTTGGTTCAGATCTGGGAAACTCAGCTCAATGATATTTTCATTACTTGCTTTGTACCCAGAGCCGACACGATGGAAAAATCGAAAACCACCACTATCTTTTTTGGCGCGCCCTGAGAAGACAATGTATTCAGGAAATCCAGACCAATTCTTTGCCAGGAAAAACGTAATCCCTGGTAAAATTCTAAGATGAATCGTCATGTGATCTTGTCCCTCCGCCTGATACGCTGATCCCACAATCCGATTGCCGATGGCGGTTTCTTTTTTTTCAGACGTGACAAGAAAACGTGTTTTCAGATTACTATCAGCAGTTAAAGTCATTTTTCCTCCTTGGTTTTTTATTTTCTAGATCTTCAAATCTTTCTTGGTCCATTTCTGGGCCAGAAAGCCAACGACACAAATTCGCGAATATTTTTTTGATAAATTTCATTTTTAAAGTCCTGTTATAGTTTTTAGGCTGAATGAGCCTGTGGCCCTCGCGCTAATTGTTTTTCTGTTAGTAAACGGGACATTTCGGCCCGTAGTTTGGTGACTGCTTGATCAAGTAAGTTGTCAGTGTGTTCCCAGGTAAAACCTAAGAAATCCGCAACTTGTGCGATAGGGAGTGATTCCCAGAAGCGCAGAAACAAAGCTTTGCGTTCCAATTCACTTAAAGTTTTCAAACCCATTTCTAGAGCCTGCTGATAGAAATCAGCAGGCATTGCCACGATTGACGGAGGTGTCACAATTTCTTCTTTTAAAGCTCGCATCTTGATTTTTTCCTTCCATGAGATCACTTGAGGTAACTCCCTTCCAAGTCCACGCGGTAAACCTCGTTGATTTCTTCTTCGCGGTTTTTAGGAAGGTTAAAATTTTTAGACCCTCCTATAAGGTAGCTGGAAGTGTCCGGTGCTTTTACGAGCATCTCCTTGATTTGATTGAGAGAAGTCATTTTAATTTCTTGAACTCGGGACTTGCTTAAGATTTCCTGTGCTGCGATTTCACGAACTGATTTATTTTCCCAATAGGATCGACGAATAATTTTGCGTGGACGCTCTTCTAATTTTTTAACCGCACAGTGGATGTCGTCTTGCACCCCTTGAGGCAAAGAGCAGGAAGGTCCCCACACCGATTCCTTTTGTTTTTCGCAAAGTTTTTCATATTCCTGCGTAAGGGTTTCCTGCTCCAAGGCTTCGACCTCAACTGTAGATTTTAAAAACTCTTCCCAGGTTTCCGCAGACCATTCTTTGGAAATGGATCTGATTTTTTCATTAGATAAAATTTTTCCGTTCTGATCGAGCCAAGGGCTGTTTGATTGCGCTTTCATTATTCGGTTCTCCGTTTACTTGGCCCCGCGTGATTGCGAGACGGAGAAGCCTCTTTGCGAAAAGTGGTGAACTGGTGCTGAACGGGTCTAAGCGTTTAAAATAAGAGGGGATTTAATGATATTTCGAGGTATGACGGAATGCCGTCATGACACATTAAATGACGGGACGCCGTCAGATGACGACGGGTATCCGTCATTTGCCATTGACAACAGAATAGCCATTGTCCAAATTGCATTTAAACGGGGCGGTCACATGAAACTTGTTAAATTGAAATTGTATGATTCTTGGGCAACTTGTGAGTTGGATGGCCCCAGAGAGGTTCCTGATGCTGAGTCTGTGGTGTTAAATATTGACCATATCGTATCCATTGAGTCAGACAGACAAACAAAGAATTTTCGGGATTTTAAATCTAAGATCAAGGTCACTTTTGCTAACGGCAAACAGGATTATCACAGCTCCGACACCGTTGATGAGATTTACGAAATCATTAGGGAGCAGGCCAATAAATCTGCAAGCGGGCATTGGCATGACCACCAAATGGCCTCGTTGGAGAGACAGGGGAAGGCTGAGATTTCTCAGTAGCTTAAGCTCATTTTAAAATTGAAATGGTCATGGCGTGGGCTACTGGTATGGAACTGCCGATTTGTGTATTCTGATATTACCAGCTTTGTATCCGAGACGCAGAAACTCGAAATCCAATGCTATTTTAGTTGTCTCGAAATTCCTTCTTGGTCCGGCCCAAATATCAATACCGCTGGGGCTTGATGATGGATCAACAAACGGGAGTTTCGCGCGTGGAACAATTTTTCCAGAAAAATTCGTTGAAAACATAGGAAACATTACGCCGTGCTGGTCCTTTCTCACGATCAAAATAGTACGCCACTCTTGCTCGGCCTTAAATACAGGGTGCTTCAATGTAAGGGAATTGATCAGAAGAGTTCCAACAATAATATCAACGACCTGCGATGGGAATCCTTGCCCTGAGCCAATTGTCTTAACTAAGTTTGGCATCCTTGCGGCCAAGGCAGTAAATATCGCATTTAAGCAAGTATCGATGATGCTTAGCTGCCTGACTCGGTCATATTCTAGCTTATAGAACACAGATTGAATCATCTCGGACGGATTGATTCCTACGCAGAAGCCTTCGCCATTTTCGCTATAGCATCGCCATTGATTTAGATCATCCTCAATTTCTGAAAAACTGGTAGTAAAAATATGTGAAGCTATGTGTGAATGGCTCTTGGTAAGAACAATAGGATGCTTGAGAATAGATTGAAGGCCATTACGAATAAATGACAATACTCCCGGAGTATTTAGTTTTATTTCACATGCCTCTTTGATTATGTCGATTCCATGAAATAACTCTGTTTTATCATTCAAAAAATTTGATTCTGTAGCCCATACTTTTTTGTCGGTCATCATGCCCATAAGACCAGCGGCACCGCAATAGTGATATAGCTTGTTCGGTAAACTCGGGGCGACAGGCCGAAACTTATCGTTCGTAAGTAAATGAGACGCAAAGTCTAAAATATCCTCTGATGACATAAGAAATCCTTTTTCAGCGGCTTTAAAATAATTTAATTTTGTTTATGTTTAACGTCAAGTATATCTAAGATAAGCACTTTCGTCGGTCTGTGAGTTCGTACATAAGGAAAATAGTAAAGATTTAGGTATTATGCAGACCCCTGATTTTTCTGACAGCTCTAATGCCTCGGGATTTAAATAATCCGAAGTTGCTAAATAGACCCCTTGGTCTTTTTTTAGTGTCCGTATTACATCTAGCCCCGTCAAAGTGTGTCTTAGGTGTAAATCAATCAGATACGAGAAGTCGCCAGTCTCTGTTGTATTCTCAACCCAATTTAGAAAAGCATGTGGTGTATTAAAAAACTCCCTATGGCCGGACCGACGGAACCACGAGAGTTTTTGAAGCTCAATCTCATCATCTAAAATCGCTAACTTTTCGCAAGACCCTTCACTTGGTATTGCCAAAAAATGAGCTTTGGTTGCAGCTAATGGAAGCTTTAATTGAAAAACGGCACCGCTGGCCGAGGTTTCCACAACCACAATTCGGCCGCTAAAACTTTCGGCGCGCGATTTTACAAAAGCCAAGCCTTGACCAGAGCCGTTCATTTTTCCAAAAGTAACTCCGCGCTCAAAAAGTCTTGGCAAAATTTCTGGCGCAATTCCTGGGCCATTATCTTCAATTTCAATGAGAACGTGACCCCGATCATGACGAACTCCTACGCGGATAACCGAAGACTGCGGGCTGGCCTCTATTGCATTCTGCAAAAGGTTCGCAACCATACGGCGTAGATGATTGGGAATACACATGACGGGGCTTAAAGCCTTTGGGTTGTATTCAAAATCAATTTTGATATTTTTATGGCTCGCTAGAGTTCCAGATTTTTCGTCAATAACTTCCTGAATCGCAACTTCCGCGATTTCAAGAGATAGGTCTTCTGTTCTTAAAGCGTGGACAGCATTTTTCTTTTGATCTAAGTCGCTAATGATTTGCTCAATAGAAACGATAGTTTGATGTAAAGACTCGGACTCTTCCGGTTGTTGTTTGATCCCGCTGGCCGTAATCTTAAGGGCCGAAAGTGGTCCTTTTAAATCATGACGAACCATCGTCACCATATTGGCAAACTGGTCGGCTCGCGTGCGCTCTTCTTCAAGATTTATAACTAAATCTTTGATTTTGGTCAGTTCGGATTGTTGCTCACGCAAAGAAATCTGTAACTTTTGAATAGAAGGCTTGAGACTTGAAGCTGAGTTTAGAAAAATTCTCGCTAAAAACCGCGAAAGTACGTTTGATTTTTTATCTGGCTCAACTTCAAGTCCTAGGCTTGCGCGGATCTCGCGCAATACTTGCCCTGACCAAAGTTCTCGCACGTTGCGAAGGAAAATCCATAGCGAAATTGCCATAGTTAGCAGAATGATAAAAGCCATAGCAAATTTTTCAGCTAGCGAAAGACTAAAAATATTAGCATCCTCAAACCGAAATGAGATCTCATAATCGGGTTGGCTTTCAATTTGGCAAGTTTGGGTGTAGGCATTTTTTTGATCAAGAGACGTAAGTGATCCAACTTCTTTCTCACCACGTTTTACCAAAACGTCCACGCGTGACCCTTGGTTGTGTTTATGCCAGAAAGAATAAAGTTGATCGTGAACATCACGGGTTGAACCTGCTTGAGCTTTCGCGGAAACCATATCACAGGCAATGGCAGTCAGTTGTTGAATTTTTGAACGCTGACTTTCCCGAGAAGTCCACTGACTTAGGAGGGCGACTACTGTCGATACTAGAATAATTAAAAGCAGGCGTTTTGTCGTCACAGTACCGGATTCCTTTCCGGCACCCGATTCGGAAGATCGAATCTTCCTAAAATATCTAAAATTAGTTTTGAATCATCTTCTCTTAGGCGATCAACAACAATCAGAGGCAGAAGGCCCGCAGAGTGTCCATAAGCTCCGAACAACGGAAAATCCAAATTCCACCGTTGAGAAAGATCAAATGTTTTCACTTCAACGGACGATGTCGGTAATGATTGAACAAAACCTGTCTTAGGAAAGGTTATATTTTCTTGCGGTTCCATCATCCATTTTAAAATGCCTTGATCTATGGGAGTAAGATTCATGGAATTTTTAGATTCCCCAAGTGATATGAATGGTTCGATTTTATCTAAAGCTTCAAAGGCTGCATGAGACCAACGACGAGAAGATTCGATTATGTGAGATTGATCGGCAAAATATCCAAAAGAAATCCCAGGGAATCGCGGAGAGGTGGCTAGCACCATTCCAGCCCTGAAGCCATTTATTGAATATTTTGTGGTGACGGCGGTGAGCAGTTCGTCACCGATAACCCTTTGATTAGTCAGTTTAAAGCCGCCCCAGCCATCTTTTAAGAAACTATACTGCAAAAGGTGGCGTTCTATTGCTTCGCAAGTCGCGGCCTGATGTGCCTGCTCTTCAGAAAAGTGAACCGCGAATCCGTTTGAGGTCTGCAAAACTTTAGGAACGGATGATAGTTCATTTGAAAATGCTTCGTGCATGAATCGCCGCTCGTAATATTCTGCTATAGCTTTAATATGAGCTGATCTTTTAGTAGGACCACGGCCAAACCCAGCTAGGTCCTTGATCTGAGCTTGCGCTAAAAAATACTTTTCATTTTCTAGATGACTTTCCTTTTCTGCAAGAAAAGCCCCGGCCTCGCCCGCAAAATGGCGCAATAGCATGGTTTCAGCAACAACGCGAGGCAATAGGTTCAGCTCTTGAGGGGAAGAAAGTGCGGCATTCATCGTTTCGTAATTCTCCAAAGTTCAACTTCGGCGTCTGATGGAGGTTGGTCGCCAATATTCAAAGACTTTTTATACATAATTTGATGGCGAGCCAGAAACAGAGGGACCGCAAATTGATTCTTAAGCAGAGCTTTTTGATAATCTCTAAGCAGTTCCTTTTTCTCGGGTGATAGCTCAGGAGTTTCAGCTTGGGTTAAGTCAATTTTAGGTCCGCGAACGCTTCCAGTAATATATCGAAGCTGAACGGCCGGATAGCGTTCTGACGCTGCGTAAATGCCCAAGACAAAATCAATGTCTTGTGGCGATTCATCTTTTTCTAGGGCGTTAAACCACTCTTCGCGAGATAGTTCGACGATTTCAATATTGAAGCCACTTTCCTGAGCAGACTCTTTTAAAAAAGTGTAAAATCCTTCAGACAGATACGTCCACGGTACTCCTACCTTAATTTTGTGATTTTGCCGTTCTGAAACTAGTGGCAGTTCTTTTAAAAATTCACTTTTTGTTAGTGATATCCCTGGATCAAATGGCAAAAAATTGTCGGCGGCGATGATGCCTTTGTCCGTATTGCGATCCCAAAGTTTTTGTAAGTACTCGCGAGGAATCAATTGTTTAGCAAGATTCCCAGTGCCATGCAGATAAAGCAAAGTGGCTGGGGCTGATCTAAAAATGTCTATATCCATTTTTTCAAGTGAATATGAATCATAGGGATTGTGGCTTCGTATCACTACGTCGATATTTCCGTGCTCAAGTTCTCCCATCACTTTATCCGCAGCCATGGTTTTTATTTGGATGGCTTTTGGTGACCCAGGGAAGTTTTGAGAAATGGGATTTTCATCATTTCGGATAAGATGAAAGCCAGTTTCATCAATTTTTTCGACTCGGTAGGGGCCTGAGTATTTTGATGCTTTAATATCGAGGGTCTTAGGATCTACGTCGCCAGCAAACCAAATCCCAGTTTCAGGAGAAGACATCTGCAATAGAAAGGACTCAGCGTCCTTTTTTAGACGGATATCTATGCGCTTTTGGCTGACGGCCATAATACCTGAACAGTCATCCTCAAGTGTTTTTAAATTCTCACAATTTTCTATGTAGTCCCACAAAGGGAAGTGTGTAGAGGTCTTACGAATCAAAAGCCTTTTGATTGAGGTCACAACGTCACGGGCTGTAATCAAAGAACCATCGCTAAATTTAGCATTGTCTTTGAGAGTAAAGGAATGAACACCGCTGGAATAGACCTCATAGTTTGCCAACAAAGACTTAAACTTACCCTCAATATGATCGAATTGGGAAAGCCCTGACGAAATATGCCCGAGAACATACCATTGTCCCGTGTTTTTGATATTCGCCGGATCTGGCAAACTGGCCATCACTGGCAAATAGACCTTTAAGTTTTCAATCTGGGCACTCATCAGGGCTTCCTTCAAAAAACCACGACCTAGAAAGATCGCAGCTATAATCAATAAAGATATAGCAAAAACTAAAGAAAAATTCTTTGCGCTCATATTTACATTGTCGTTTCCATGGTTGGCGATTGGTTAACGCCGCCACCGGAACCGTCGGAAGCACCTTTTTCTTTCAGTTTCTCAATTTCTTCCGGCAGGACATCTTTTTGCTCAATCAACTGTTGGATTTTAATTTGGTCCGCTTGGTTCAACGACTGATATCTTTGGATATCAGTGGGGCTGGGGTTGACAGCAAGATTCAATGCCAAAGTTAATAAGGCTAGTTCGGTGAGTGCCATAATTACATCTCCGTTCCTAAGTATTGATAGGGCTCTATCTTTAGTTTTTTAATGCGATCGTTAAGAGTTGTTCTGGGGATTCCCAAAAGGACAGCTGTGTCAGCGATGAATCGGGATTTCTTCAAAGCATCCACAATGATACGACTTTCCATTGAACCCACAACAAGATCTAAATTCTCAGGTTTGGATTCAGTGGAAACTTGAGGACTAACAAGCTTGGCGGCGAGATAAGACCGGAACAGCTCAGGCCCGACAATTTCGCTAACGGAAGTCATCACAAAGTTCTCAATGACTCCCTCAAGCTCACGGACGTTCCCTGGCCATGTGTAGGCTTCCATCTCTCTGATGGCTTGGGGATGGAGGGATCTCGACAAGCCGTGTTTTCTTGAATACTTCTCCGCAAAGAAATTAGCCAGCGGCTTAATATCGTCGGCCCTTTCATTGAGTGACGGAATCTGCAAGGTTGATTTTGCAAGACGATAATAGAGGTCTTCTTTAAACTCGCCCTTTATCATCATATCTATGATTTCAGGCTTTGCCGCAGCAACCAAGGTGACATCAAAAGGGATTTCTTTTGCGGAGCTATCACCAAGTCGTCTAAATTTCATTTCCTGCAAAGTGCGGAGAAGCTTGCTCTGTGCAGTTAGCGAGAGGCAATGAAGCTCATCTAAAAATACAACGCCACCATTGGCAACTTCAAAAGCGCCAGGCTTGTCTTGATCTGCCCCTGTGTAGGCTCCTTTTTTATGGCCGTACAGTTCTGATTCTAAAAAGTGCTCTTGGCCTGCCATAAAACGTGTGCAATCAACTGCGAAGAAGGGTTTTCCTGGGATTTGAAAGGCTTTTGCAAAAAGCTCTTTGCCTGAACCCGTTGGGCCAATAATCAAGAACCGCGATTTAAAACGGCGATAGTTTTCCGTTTGCTTCACAAGTGCATGAATGGCTTTGGATCTTCCGATCATTCCAAAGGCGCGGATTTCCGATTCTCTTTTGAGTTCATCTTCGAGAGTGTCCTCTTTAGCAGCCTTTTCTTTGATTCCTATTTCGGAAAGAGTTAGACGAACTGAGTTAAGGATCTCCTTGGGACTTATGCCTTTTTCGATAAAGTTGCGGGAGGCTCCAACTTTCAGCATGTTCTTTAAAAAATCCTTATCATCAAAGCCGCTCATGAAAATAAATGCTTGAAGAGGATTTTCTGTTTTTATTTTTTCTGCGAGATCGGCCCCTGTGATATTGGAGTTTTTAAAATTGTAGTCGATCATTAAGAGGTCAAAATCCATTTTCTCTTGAGTATAGATTTTTAAAGCTTCAGCGGGGGCAGCGGCGATCATGGAGCGAATGCCATGGTGTTTCAGTAAATTCCTAACTGAAATAGCAAAACTTGCGTCGTCATCGACAATCAAGATGTTGGCACTCATAAATCCCCCTAAGTCCTTTTGGACTATGGAGTTTCTATGCAAACCTGATGCGAAGAAACAACAGGTTTCAAACCCATCACCTTCGTCTATATGATCTATTGTTTAGAGTGACGGGTAAAAAATACCTTATAGACAAAAAATAGTTCAATTTTTAAAGCTGGCAAATCTGTAATGAACTCTATTGGAGATCGCTATTAAGGCCGCTCGATTTTTCGTTGGATTGATAAGATTTTAGCGGCGGTCAGCTCCGGGGGAACCTGATAGATCGCCATCAATTTAATAAATCCATAGACCGTCAAGGGGTAGCCTTGCTCCCAGAAGTTTAGAAGCATCTCGGGGAGTTCGGAACGTCGGGCGGCCTCTGGTAGGCTTAGTCTAGCCCGTTCTCGAAGTGTCTTCAACCAACTGGCGATTTCATAATGAGCGTCAACATCTGAATACATGGCCTTATTCTCCTTCGACATTCAATCTGGTTGGCTGGGGTAATAAGTCTTTGGCTGTGTCTTCCGTAATCTTTAGAATAATAAGCTCATAGTTTTGTTTTCGAGATGCTTTGGGCAGCTCAACTCCATAGACGAGCTGTTCAATAGAGACGCTGAGAGCCTCCGCAACTACGAAAACCTGCTCAATATTGCGTGGCCGTTGTCCCGACATCCAATGGTAGATTGTCTTGCTGGAAATACCTGTTTTTCGACTCAATGCTTGAACGGACATTGAGTTTTTCGTTAGCAAGGTCTTGAGCTGTTTATGAAATAGATATGACCTGCCTAATGCCGAGGACAAGGTTTTCTTGGAGATGATCCCAGAGCCTTCGTCTAGTAATTTAGAAATTTCCATAGATAACCTCGTTTTTGAGCATGATCATGCTTACATATCATCGTATTTATTTGCAACCATTTGTTATGGCTACAAGCTCCATTACAGCAGATGACAAAAAGTTCTTAAAACGACTCGGCACAAAGATTAAATCTCTAAGGCAGAGCAAAGACTGGACTCTTGAGGAAACAGAAGAGCACGGTTGGAGCAACTGGCAGCATCTTCAGAAAATAGAGTCTGGAAAAAATATTACGGTCATAACACTGCGAAAAGTCTCTGAGCTTTATAAAGTATCCATTAGTGAGCTTCTGAAGGGTGTTTAAGAAGATCCCAATCGGATTTTGTATTCCGCGGTTTAGCTTCAGTCATTGCTTTTGTAAATTTGGCATAACTAATTTGGTCAAACTGGTAAGCACGTTTTGCAGAAATAGCAGCTTGGCTAATGGTATCATAAATTGAACCACCAACTCCTATCGTTAAGATCAGGCCTAAATAGGCAATTATCAATCTAAGCATTTTAACGTCCTTTCCTTTAAATGAAATCCCTAGAGCGAACTTTTCGGCCATCATGAACTACGGCCGACGGCCAAATCAAGTCCTGTCACGGCCGCGAATTGCGAGAACTTTTGGTATGCTTTAGGTTTATTTGTTTTGAAATTGAGATTTGGATTTTGAGGCGCGAAACTCATTTTATACATTTTCACGCGTCACACCGACTCTAGATGGGCTATTGCTGACTTAAGGTTAAACCCTTCGAGAGACTCACATTAAATCGTGACTCGGTGAGTATAATTCGATAAGGCTGCGGCTGTTAAACGGGAACTCGCCAGAACCAGCCCTATGGCCCCGTCCGACTTCATAGGAGTGATAGGCATGACCGACTTTTCTGAAATTCAAGCGTTAATTGACAAGGGAGAGAAGGAAGCTGCGATAGAGCTGCTTCTAAGTGAAACAACTCAAGCAACCACGGACACTGATCGACGTATGATTTCATCGTTATGTGCAGATGTCGGTCTATTTGAAAACGCCATAGAACTTCTTGATGCTCTCAAAGAGCCAGATCATAACGACTTCATTGAAAAAGCGGTCTCGGAGTTCCGCTTTTCAAAAAAACAGCAAGCAATTGAGAGTCTAAAAACAAGCTTGTTATTAAAAGAATCTTCGAGAGCTTACTACATTTTATCGGTTATTCTTGCAGGTGAAAAAAAGCCTTATCAGGTCGATAAAAAAACACGCGAAGAGATTTTTGAGCTTCTTTCGAAGGCGACGAGCCTTGAAGCTTGTGGACCGATTACCTTCTTAGCAATGGACGAATATATCCAAGTATCGTCTGGACATTCAGATACTGAAACTGCTCTTCGTGATGCCAATTTGAAAGTTGCAATATCTCGCCATCCGAGCAATAGGGAGATCAGAGTCACTTATGGGGCTCTACTTGCTCGTTCTGATCGTGATCCAAAACGAGCCCTTGAAATTTTAGCTCCTTTGACTAGTGGGACTGAGGACCCCTATGCCCTTTGGCTCTCCTATGAAGCGGCAAAAGCCGCTAAAGACGTCCCACGAGCCCTTGAGTTCATTGAGAAGTTGACTCCGATTAATGGCGATTCAGTTACGATCCATAAAGTAAGAGGTGATCTGCTTCTTGAGCTTGGCGAAATCGAATCGGCAATCCAATGTTACAACAAAGAGATTGTTACGAAAAAGGATGGCGAGCGGAAGATTATAGGTTTATTTAGTCGCTCCTATGCCAACCTTAAAAAAGGTGATGTTCATCAGGCATCTAAGGATGCGGAAAACGCCGCACAGATGTGCTTTGATAGCGATAAATGTGATTTCCACGCAACCCGCGTAGACGTGACGGATGACTGGTCTGACTTCTACGGAGCAGATTTATGCATATACGAAGTCTGCAAAATATTTTTGAAGGGTTCGGATATTAGTCCCATCAAGAAGGACTCTGAAACTTATGGGCAACTTTGCTTCCTTTTCTCAAAGTATGAAACAAGAGAAAGTGGTGTCGAGAACGAAGAAGATTATGACGGTCCAAACGAATGGGTACTGAAGGCTGCAAGGATTTTTAATCATCCCATTCTATCCGGCGAATTAAGTGATACACTTGCGGAAGATAATGATTTTGTTGGTGCTCTCGATCATCACATAAAATATTCCATTTGGAAGTATGAAACTGCAAAGAAGACGGGAATAGCTCCACGTCTAGATGGAACATTTTACGGTTTAGGTGACTACGAGCCGTCACAAAAGGATGCAAAAGCAATTCACAAGTTGCTGAAAGAATACCTTGAACAGCATGCCGCGGACGATTTTTTATTTCCGTTGTTTGCTAAGGTCTATGAATCGGCTTGGTCCAAGGTTCTCCACTATGCGAAAATGTACAAGGAAATGCACTCGGTAACGCAATTTCTTTCTACATACTACTCGAGCAGCTCCGCTTTATTTGATCTTGGTTTTAGTGCTTCCAAATTAGGACACCCTGAGGAAGCTGAGGACGCATATAGACGGTGTCTCGAGATTAGTTCTGACTGGACTGGTGCGCTTCATAATCTTTCAATTCTTGTTGAAAAGAAAAATCTGAAAGAGGCCGTCGAACTTTCACGGCGTGCCTTTGAGAAGGCACCTTCTGATAAGTTAATCAGAGAACGTTTTGAACGTTTTAAGCCGTTAATTAACTTTCAAGAACTTGTCGATAATGCGCTTAAATGTCCAGTCGACTATGAGTCTCTTTCTTTAAAAGACCGACTTTATCTTGGTGCGGTTCTGGTTGCCTGCCTCTCTGAAGATCAAAGGACGATTTATTCGCTTGAAGAGGCGAACAAACGACTTGGGCCGGGCAATGATTACGAGGTAGAAATTCTTTATCACCTGTGGCGTGAAGATATTTTGCAGTTCGATCCTTACGATAGTCCGGGAGCCGTTGGTATGGATATGAAAGTGAACTTTCGTAAAGCCCGGTGGATTTTGAACGTTAGGACTACAAACGATATGAGCCACGCAAAAATGTTGAATGAGCTTATTGAGCCTGGTTTGGTAAATGAAGATAGCCATGAAGATGCAATAGCTCTCTGGAAAGAGGTGGCTCTTGAGGAGTCACTTGAATATCTTCAATATAAGAAGGCTACAGTTGATCTGAATAGTGAAATTTCAGAAAAAACCCGTGAATATTTTAGCGACCTGCTTGAGCATTACTCCACGGCCCAAATGTACAACATTGTTTGGAAGTCGGTGAAGGATGCCGTAATGTTTCAAAAAGAAAGACGACTACCAAATTTACATGCCGCAAACCTTGTGTCTTCGGGATGTAAGCAATATGGTGACAAAGCCATGGCCGAGGGTTGGCAGTTGAAGCTCTATCGAAGAAACTATGATCTCCCACAGACAATTATTAGCCAGTTGCTATATAACCGACTCCTTGCCATCGGAGATGCTGGGTTCACGCATCGTCCAGGAAATTATCATATTGGAGCTATGACCTTTGCTACTGACCTAGAATCGGACAACGTAGATCTCGCGGAGTGAGAGTTTAAATTTCTTAGGCCGTTGTTCCTAGTTCACGACGGCCGTATTATATCCCGCCGCGTGGCCGTTCCGTGGCCAAAAATTCAAAAACATCTCGAAATTCAGCCTAAACTGGTACAAAATTAGATGTGACCAGCTTAGCCCAAACCCTTGATTTGCCTCTGAGTTCGCACTCGCATGAGAATCGCTCCGCGAGTGGCGTTTTTATCCGCAGTCATTATGATGCGGAGTCGGGGCGTTGGGCGAGCAAGGATCCGATCCTATTTAGAGGCGGAGACTTGAACCTTTTTGGATATGTTGCAAATGATCCGGTTAATTTTATTGACCCTCTCGGCCTTTATCAAATTTGCTCGCGACCGCTAAACATGTCTGGGGGCGAGGCCCTTCAGAGCAAGGATCCCACAATTTCTCATCAATATATCCAATACGAAGACGGAACTACGGATTCTTACGGAACAAATGGAAGTCCGTTCGGGGGAGCTGGCGCAAAGATAGATGAAAGTGGTAGTGCAGCTGTATGCAGTAAAAATATTAAAGTCGGTCAAAAAGTTGAAAATAATATGAAATCTTATGCAAAGAAACTTTACTCGCGACCATATAGTCTATTGAATAACAATTGCCAGCACTTTGTAGGTGATGTTGTTCTGAATGGAAGTGGGTTATGATGTATAAGAGGCTACCTCCACCTGAGAGGACTCAGGTTGTGGTATTTGCAATATTAGCATTGGCAATTATCGCGATTTCACCTTATTTTGTAGGGCCTGGTAAGTACGGCATTACTCCTATCTATATATGGATTCTCGCTAATGTCGGCGTTCATCCATTGTATATTGGGATAACGATCATGGCTTTAATTTGGCTGGCCTTAGGGATTTTTTCGGCAAAAATAAACTATCGAATTCTCATTTTTTGGAATTTATCTTCCACGCTAGTGGGGGTAACCTGGCTCATAACCTCAAAAAAATATATAGTCCCTGCTTTTTCAACCACTTATTTTGCTTGGTGCGTTCTAGCATTTTCTTTAGTTCAAGGTTGTTGCTGGGTTTGGGGGATTAAGTTTAAGCAAACCGATTGTTTATTTTGGAATAGAGCTATTTGTTCGATATTCCTTACTTTGAATATTTGCTGGAGTTTGATGCCCTATTACGGAATTAGGTAGGGGTGTAGTGTGTAACAAAAGTATTTCCCATTTTACGGTATCGATAGCGGAGGAAGTTTTTGTCTAAACAGAGTTATTGCGGTGTCTTCCAAAGATGAGTCCAGGAGTTAACTCATAAGCCGTGCCTTATTCGTGCCACAAAGTTTGATAAAAGTTTACGACAGCAAAGGAAGATTGGCGAGTGAGACCAATGCACTTGGCCAGACAACCAGCTACTCCTATGACAGTTCGGATAGACTCACGCATAAAACATTACCTGATGGGCGAGTGACAGTAACGACCTATGACCTAAATGGAAATATCATCGGGGTTACTCCGGCAGGGAAACCGACCCACGAAATGGGCTTCAACGTCGTTGATTCTTTAGTGTCCTATCTTCCACCGGTCATTGGGGCGCCTCAGTCGACTCAATACAGCTATAATTTAGACAAAGATCTTACGGCGATTCAGTCCCCTGACGGAGCTTATGCCTACTTTATTTATCCAACAGGATCAAATCGGCTACAAAGAATTGAAACCAATCGGGGAAACTACGCGTTTTCTTACGCAGCCATAACCGGCCTTACCAGCGCAATGGTTTCGCCAGACATGGTTACGACAAATATGACTTATCATGGGAAACTACTAGCTACCGCTGTGAACTCCGGACAGGCGGCTGGCTCAATTTCCTTTACCCATAACAATGACTTCAGAGTTTCTTCTTCGAATGTAAATGGTGTTAGCTCGTTAGTAAATACCTACACGGATGATGGACTGCTCTCTTCAGTGGGACCACTTGCGTATTCCTACAACACAGAGAATTCATTTTTGTCAGGATCTCAAGTGGGCGGGGTCGCGACGACGTTTGCTTACAATAACTTAGGCGACCTGAGCGAGTCATTAGTAAATACCGGAGGAGCTCCTCTTATAAGAACAACATTTACTCGCGATCCACTCGGAAGAATCAGTTCAAAAACTGAAACGATCAATGGAGCTTCCGTGGTAACGGACTATGCCTATGATAGTTCCGGTCGGTTAAC
>JBBKWD010000250.1:0-19189 GCA_037968775.1 Bdellovibrio sp. | reverse complement strand
GTTATTATGGATCGTGATTCAGGTCGTTCAAAAGGCTTCGGCTTTGTTGAAATGTCTGTTGATTCAGATGCTGATTCTGCGATTGAAAAATCAAACGGCATCGAATTAAACGGTCGCGCTTTGAATGTTTCTGAAGCACGTCCACAAGAACCACGTGAAGGCGGCGGCGGACGTCGCGGTGGCTTCGGTGGTGGCGGCGGCGGACAACGTCGTGGTAACGGCGGTGGAGGCTTCGGCGGTGGTGGCGGAGGCCGCGATCGCTACTAAAAAATCTACTTCGTTGGCTTAACTAAGTTTGACGAAGCTGGACTTGTCTTAACCAGACTCAAAAGGTCTCATAGAAACCCTATGAGACCTTTTTTATTTGTCCTTCTCTTATTCGTGTCTTCCGTGTCCTTTGCACAAAAAAAGCTCGTCGTGTTGGGGGACTCTCTGACAGAAGGTTATGGTGTCGCGAGAGATGCGGCCTATCCGGCACTTTTAGAAAAAAAACTGCAAGCGGCAAAAAAAAATTGGACCGTCGTTAATGCCGGGGTCAGTGGTTCGACCACCGCTTCAGGTGTGTCGCGCATGAAGTGGCTTTTTAAATCCAAGCCCGATGCAGTGTTATTAGCTTTAGGGGCTAATGATGGATTGCGGGGACTGAAAGTGGAAGCCAGTGAAAAAAACCTAGGCGAAGCAATTCGGTATGCCCAATCCCAAAAAGTAAAAGTCGTTCTGGGTGGTTTGTATATGCCGCCGAATTACGGAAAAGACTACACTTCGCAATTTAAAAAAATGTATGAGACTTTGGCCAAAAAATACAAAGTCGTTTTCATTCCCTTTATTCTCGAAAATGTCGCAGGCAATCCAAAATTCAATTTGGCCGATGGCATACATCCCAACGAGGAAGGTCATAAAGTGATTGCAGAGAACATCTTTGAAATTTTAAAGGGGGCCTTGTGAGCTTAACACTCAAGTCAGTTCAAAAAGGATTCATGCAAGGCGAAACTCAGATTCAGGTCTTAAAGGGATTGGATGTTGAAATTCAACCGGGCCAAGTTGTTTCCATCGTCGGCCAATCAGGCAGCGGCAAGTCGACACTTTTGTCGATCCTAGCGGGGCTTGAAAGAGCAGACGCTGGGGAGATTCTTGTGGATAACATCAATCTGGTTCCGCTATCAGAAAAAGAACTCACTTTATTTCGCGCGCAAAATATTGCGATCGTCTTTCAGCAATATCATCTGATGTCGCATTTAACGGCTGTCGAAAACGTGATGCTCGCCCTAGAGATTCTAAAAATGGAAAATCCCAAAACACGCGCCGAAGAGGCGTTAAAAGAGTTAGGTTTGGGGCATCGCCTGGATCATTTTCCCAGCCAATTAAGTGGCGGCGAGTGCCAGCGCGTGGCTATCGCTAGAGCCTTGGTTGTGAAGCCCAAGATTTTATTAGCTGACGAACCTTCAGGGAACTTGGATACGCATACGGGCGAAAAGGTCATGGATGTCTTTTTTGATATCGTTAAAAAGCACAAGATCACAACTTTGCTCGTGACCCATAGTGAACAACTGGCAAAACGCTGTGAGCGCATTCTTCATCTTGAAGAGGGACATTTGAGGGACGCCTAAATGATGTTACTTAAATTAGCTTGGCGCGAGCTGACTCGCAGCTGGCGTTTCGGTGTCTTTTTTATTTTCAATTTAAGTTTAGGTCTGACAGGCTTTGTGGCCTTGCAAGCTTTTAACGGCGCGCTCGATGCTGAGATCAAGACCAATGCAAAATCTATTCTGTCAGCTGACCTGGCAGTCGCGGCCCGACGGGAATTAACAGAGGACGAACTTAAAGGCATGCGCTCTGTTTTGCCAGCAGGCGTGATTGAGGGAAAAACTTACGAGTTTTTTGCGATGCTCAGTTCCGCAAAAGGTTCCCGTCTTGTGATGATCAAGGCTATTGATCAGACCTATCCCTTTTATGGCGAGTTGGAGCTAGAATCCGGTAAAAAGATTGGATTTCAAGCCCCGAAAGATATTTTGGACAGCCACACCGCTTGGATTTATCCCGAATTACATTCTCAGCTGGGCCTTGAGGTCGGCGACGAGGTTCAAGTTGGAAATTTGAAGCTCAAAGTGTCTGATGTGATTGCAAAAGATGCCACGCAAACTTTCCGTGCAGGATCCCTGGCGCCGCGTATCTTTATAGATCGTAAATTGATTCCAGAGTCAGGCCTCATCCAATATGGCAGCACCTTTTCCCTGGCCTATCTTTTTATGTTTCCACCGCAAGTACCCACGACGGACCTAAAAGAAAAAATATTTTCTCAAGTTCTGGATCCCGCTATCCGAGTCGAAACTCCGGAATCAGCCGGCGAA
Organism: Bdellovibrio sp.; assembly: GCA_037968775.1. Lineage (GTDB taxonomy): Bacteria > Bdellovibrionota > Bdellovibrionia > Bdellovibrionales > Bdellovibrionaceae > Bdellovibrio. The sequence goes on along the minus strand of JBBKWD010000250.1, from coordinate 16,841 downwards.
GATTCCGGTCGCCAGTTGGGTTATCTTTCCGACTATCTAGGTCTTGTAGCGATTGTTGCCCTGTTTATGTCGGCCTTGGGGGCGGCCTATATTTATCGCTTGTTCCTTGCCAGTCGCATGAAAGAGATCGCCATTCTAAGATCTTTGGGTTTGCAAAGTGGGCAAGCTGTGGGTGTTTATATTATTCAAGCGTCCCTGTTGGGTTTGATTGCCACGATTCCGTCCTTGCTTTTGAGCCGCGGGATTTTGCCTTTGTTGCAACAAATGCTTTCAAGCTTTACGCCGTTTAGCCTCAAGCCGAATATTTCCCCTGAGACCGTGATGATTTGCATGGTGATGGCCGTCTTGGGAAGTTTTTTTGTGACTCTTCCTTTTTTGACCAAGATATTTGATCTGCGAGCCGCTAAACTTTTTAACGAAGAGAAGTTTTCTGTGGATGAGGGACGCCATCGGCTTTGGCCCTTTTTGCCTGGCTTAGTTTTGTTTTATTTCTTGGCCGTATACCAGTCTCACTCTTGGCGCGTGGGCACGATGTTTACGGGATCCTTTGTTTTCATGATGCTGCTTTTAGTTGTGGTGGGCTACTTGGTGATTCGCGCGGCTAAAGGTATATGCAATACGGGGAACTGGTACACACGTCACAGTTTTTTGAGTCTTTCGCGTAGAGCCGGAGCGAGCCTTGCCGTCTTTGTCGCTTTGGGTTTAGGAGCACTGCTCATTAATATTTTGCCTCAGCTTAAAAATTCTTTACAGGCTGAATTCAAAGTCCAAGAGGGCAGCACAGTTCCTTCCTTGTTTATGTTTGATATTCAAGATGAGCAACTGCCAGAAATTGAAAAGGTCGTTGCTGCCAAAAACATTGAGCTTTTGGGTGTATCAGCGATGGTGCGGGCGCGAATTTTAAAGGTAAATAATGAGGACTATGAACGCAAGATCGAAGCAGAAGGATTTAAGACGCGAGAAGAAGAACGTGAGGCACGCTTCCGCAATCGTGGCGTCAACTTGTCCTATCGATCTAAACTGTCAGATTCGGAATCGATCGTTGATGGAAAGCCCTTCGAAGGAACTTATGATCCCAGCCAAGGACGGCCCCAACTATCTGTTGAGCAAGCCTTCGCGGACCGGATGAACTTCAAACTGGGTGATATCTTACATTTCGACGTTCAGGGCGTTGAAGTTGAGGGTGAAATCGCCAACTTTCGAAAAGTGAAATGGGCGAGCTTTCAACCGAATTTCTTTATTCTATTTCCTGACGGTGTTTTGAATGATGCCCCCAAGACATTTATCGCAGCTATCCCGGCTCTACCGCTCGATCAGAGGTCGGACTTGCAAAATGAAATCGCTAGAACTTTTTCGAATGTTTCAGTAGTGGATGTTGGGCGCACGGTTGATGATATCTTGAAAACGGCCGAAAAAATGAGCTGGTCTTTGGAACTCATGGCCGCTTTGACTTTGATTACCGGTTATATAGTTTTGTTTTCCATAGTGCGCAGTCAAATGCGAGGACGCCGTTGGGAGCTCAACATGCTTAAGATCCTGGGTGCATCAGGGGATGAAGTTGCTCGATTTATTCTGACTGAGTTTGTGTTCTTGGCTTTTGTCAGCTCTTTTGTGGGCGCGGGACTCAGTGTGTTGGTCAGCTATGGGCTGAATCGCTATCTATTTGAAGGCAATTTTGAGTTCTCTATGACAGCACCAGTGGTTTCCGTACTAATTATTACCGGATTAAGTGTATTGATCTCTTTCCTTGCCAGCTTAGATATTGTAAAAGAAAGTGCACTTGGAATCTTACGCGAGGAAAAATAAATTTGAATTCAACAGCTCAGGCTTTGATAAAAGCGAAAAATATCCTGGATGAAGGCGGCGTGGTGGGCCTTCCCACTGAAACGGTTTACGGCTTGGCTGCGCGTATTGATATACCTTCGGCGGTTGAAAAAATATTTACCACTAAAGATCGTCCTTTTTTTGATCCCTTGATCGTTCATGTTTCTTCCATTGATATGGCTCGAAAAGTGACGGCTTATTGGGGACCTGCTGCAGAGGCCTTAGCTGAGGCTTTTTGGCCGGGACCTTTGACTCTTATTTTACCTCGGGATGCGAGCATCAATGCGATGATCACCTCGGGTCTTGAAAGTGTTGGCATTCGCATGCCTAAACATCCTTTGGCCTTGGCGCTGATTGATGGTGTGGGTGTTCCGTTGGCAGCGCCGAGCGCGAATAAATTCGGAAAGACTTCCCCGACAACGGCAGCGCATGTGCGCACAGAGTTCAAAGATGAAAATGTTTTTGTCGTTGAGGGTGGGGACTGCGAAGTGGGAATTGAATCCACGGTTTTATCTATTCGTCACCGTCCTGACAAAGTGGAGCTTTCTATTTTGCGCAAAGGTCATGTGCTGAAATCAGATATCGAAAAGACTTTAAAAGCTGGTGGTTTTGCGTTTGAGTTTGTTGAGCTTGAAGATAAAAAAGCTTCACCAGGGCATTTGAAGCATCACTATATGCCACCCGTGCCGCTGGTAATTGTAAAAGACAAAACCACTGAAATCGATCAAGTTCTTATGACTATCAATGTCCAATTGGACGAGTTGCCAGACCAAGTCGATGGCGTTCGCATCGTGAAGCCTGCAGGTGGAGTCCATAGCTTTGAAGTCTTGACCTTGTCGAGTGATCCACTGATTGCTACCCGAGAGTTTTACAGCAAGCTTCGTGAAGTAGCGGCCCTGGGCAGTGACTGCATTCTATTCTATCGCGATGAATCTCAAGTCGGAGAGCGATGGGAGTCTTTGTTGGATCGAATGAATAAGGCCGCAAGTCTCGTCGTTTAGTTCAGCGAGATTTTTTCACCCGCAGTCGTTTGTGGATCTTGCCTAACCAATTTCCGACAAAGTCTTGATCGCCTTCTGACAATGTTCAGGCACAAAACACTATAGCATTGGAATTGTTCACGAGGAGGAGGGTCCTTATGATCAATTCGTTAGCGGTGACCAGTCTTGAAAAAGTTTCTTTAAGTCTTCAATCATTTTATCAAATGCGACTCAATCGCGTGCATAGATTCAAGCCTAAGATTGAACTGTTCACCGAGGTGGGTCCTTTTATTCTGAAGACTGTAACTGAGGTCGATGAGCTCAAGGAAGCTTTGGCACTTCGTTACGAAGTATTTCATCGTGAAATGCTGGGAAAAACAAATTCGATGGGTGTCGATGTGGACGAGCACGACTTCGACTGTGATCACTTGATTATAAAAGAAAAGCGTAGTGGAAAAATCATAGGCACTTATCGATTGAATTGCTCTTTGTTTACGGACAATTTCTATTCGGCAAAAGAATTTATCATGAACGGAATCTTTCAACAACCTGGCGTCAAGTTGGAGTTGGGCCGCGCGTGTATTCACAAAGACTTCCGTCGCGGCATCGTGATTTCACTTTTGTGGCGGGGAATTGCTGAATACATGGCAGCAACTGAAGCTAAAGTGTTGTTCGGATGTGCGACGGTGAAGACTCAAGATCCACGTGATGCAGCCCTTTTGATGCGATACTTTGAAAGCAAGGGACAGTTCACTCCCGGTATAAGAATCCGTCCCACCCTAACTTTCACGATGCCAATGTTGAATTTCTTTTTAAATGAGACAGCCCCGACCTTGTCTGAAGAGGAAATTAAACAAGCAGAGCTTTTGATGCCGGCTCTCTGTCGAGCTTATTTGAAGATCGGCGCGTCGATTGGCGGGGAACCAGCTTGGGATAGAGACTATCAGTGCATTGATTTCTTGACGATTCTTCAGAGAGAAGATTTAAATAGAACTCTGTGGAAGAAATTCAAATTGGACTCAGAGCAGTCATCCGATTCTTAATGTTTATAGGCGCCGTGGTGGTTTTTTTAACCCGCGGCTACTTTATCCATTTTTTCTATAAAGACCCGAAGGTTCGTTTAGATAAATTTTCTAGCAATCTTTGCAGCGTTTCCGGCTGGCTCATTCGTCAGCTGGATGTCAAATTGAAGGTCGTCAATAAACCCGCAGAAAACACTCACTGCTTGATGGTTTCTAATCATATGGGTTTCATAGATATCCTGTGTTTAGCCTCCATTAATCCCATGCTTTTTGTGACTTCTCACGAAATGCGCGAGACGCCTTTCTTAGGTTTATTGACGGAGATGGCGGGATGTCTGTTCGTCGAGCGTCGCAGTCGTGGAAAAATTTTGAACGAAATGAAGTCCATTGTGGAAGCTCTTCAGCGGGGGCAGCGAGTGGTACTGTATCCCGAGGCGACTTCGACAAATGGCGAACAAGTTTTGCCTTTTAAAAGAACTTTGATGATGGCCGCAGCTCATGCCGGTGTTCCGATTCAACCAGTCGTTTTCAATTTTAAATCTGTCAACGGCGAAGCTTTTTCGATGAAGTGGCGCGACTCGGTATGTTGGTATGGTGATATTTCTTTTGTGACTTCGATGTCAAAGGCCTTGTGCTTGGATTATGTCGAGGCTGAAATCGAATTTCTTCCGTCGTTTAGAACTGAAGTTGGTGAAGACAGGGGGCTGGTCGCAGATCGTGCTCACGCGATGATTGCTGCTAAATTTCACCCGGTTCAGGGCGTGCCAGTGGTTCATGAAGTCCCAGCGAACATGGAAACCGACCCGACCTAAATAGGCCTTGCTTCCTTATTTTAGATATGTAAATAATATGTAAATGAGGAAGATCATACACGTCGACATGGACTGTTTTTATGCCGCTGTAGAGGTGAAGTACAATCCACGCCTTAAGGGAAAGCCCTTGGGAATTGGCGGGCCGCCGAATACGCGCAGTGTTTTGTGCACAGCCAGCTATGAGGCACGTAAGTTTGGTGTGCGCTCGGCGATGCCGTCGTCTCAAGCGATGCGTTTGTGTCCGCAGTTGATTTTAGTGCCTCCTCATTTTGATCTCTACAAGGCAGAAAGCAAAAAGGTTCGCGAAATTTTTGAGCGCTTCACTAAAAAGATAGAACCGCTGTCATTGGATGAGGCCTATCTCGATGTGACAGAGTGTGAGCAGTTTGGTGGCAGTGCCACGTTGATTGCTCAGGAAATTCGTCGCCTGATTTACACCGAACTCAATTTAACGGCCTCTGCCGGTATTGCCGCGAATAAGTTTTTGGCAAAAATTGCGAGTGATTGGAAAAAACCCAACGGTCAGTTCGTGGTGAAGCCACAAGATGTTGAGGTCTTTGTGAAAGACTTGCCCGTTGAAAAAATTTTCGGTGTGGGTAAAGTCACAGCCCAAAAAATGCACGAGATCGGATTCCACACCTGCGGTGATTTGCAGCGATACTCCGTCACAGAGCTTGCGCAGTGGTGGGGCTCGCGTGCACAAGAGCTCTATAATTTTTCACGAGGCATCGACAACCGAGAGGTCATCACAGAGTGGGAACGTAAATCCCTGACCGTGGAAGAAACTTTCAATCAGGATCTGCCTACATTTGAAGAATGCCGCAAACATATTCCCGGATTGTACGAGGACTTTTTAAGGCGTTTGGAAAAAGGCGAATATGAGTCCAGCATCAAGGGCTTGGTCGTAAAGCTTAAGTTTTTTGATTTCAAGCAAACGACGCACGAAGAAGTCATGCAAGCTGTTCCCAGTATTCAAGACTTCGAAAGATTGATGGAAAGAGCCTGGAATCGTCGCGGGGAGCCTGTGCGATTGATTGGTTTGGGTGTTCGTTTGGGCTCGCACGGAAAGTCTGCGCGGGCTGAGGAGTCTTCGCCGCAGTTGCGGTTTGCGATTTAGGTTTTTTTGATGAATGTTGTGGAGGTTGTTCGCGGCTTGGGCTGGGTTTTCGAGTTTTGGTGGTCTGTGAATTTAGAAAAGCTCGAATACAGTGCGACTCCGTTTTCGAAAAGTTCTCTATTTTTACCGATATCGAAGGCTCAAACGGCAGTTCTGAGAGGGTACTCTCAGAACTCCATGTAGGGTTGAGTCCACACAAAAAAGAGGACTTTGCCCTGATGTGCACGATGCACATCAGGAAGGCTGCGCATGGATGGCCACAGCTACGAACCAATTCTGACAGCTGTTTAGATTAGACTTCTGGTTGGTTTATTAATTTTATCAAGAAAGCTTTAGTAACTTTTAAAATGCGCCGAATACGTAAATAGTGTTGTTTACGCATGCCGGACCTCCTCGGTTTTGTCGGACCAGAGAGGACCTCAATTGCGGATCGGCGAGAGCAGGATCCGCAATTGCTTTTTTTATGCCACTACGTTTTCGAATCTAAAAAACTTTCTTCCACTCATCTTCTTTAAAGCCAACTAAAGCGATTTTATCACCCAAGGCAAACGGCCGCTTCACGAGCTTTCCATTTTCAGAAAGAAGTTTGATCGCCTCAGCCTCTGTCATAGACGGAAACTTTTCACTCAACTTCATTTCTTTGTACACAAGCCCCGAAGTGTTAAAGAGATTTTTCAGACTGCCACCGCGCTCTTTCAATGCGGCCAGCATTTCTTTAAGCTCTTTTTGCGTTGGCGCTTTATCCACGATCGGAAGCTTTTGATATTTTACTTTTTTTGCATCTAAGAACTTAAGAGCTTTGATGCAAGTCGAGCATTTGGAGTATTCATAAACTTTAAGCATGGCTCTTCACCAACCAGCCGCACATTTTATAAAGAATGCGAGCGCCGACATTTCCGTCCCACTCTACTTCACTTTCATCAAGGCCGCCGGTAGAGACCTCGTTTAAGTCGAAAGCGATGATCTTGCGACCAGAAGTATGAACTTCGCGGAATAAAAAGAAAATCTGATCAATGGAAAGACCACCTGGAACAGGTGTTCCCGTATGTGGGCAGTAAACGGGATCCAGACCATCGATATCAAATGAGATATAAACGTTCTGGGGAAGTTCTTTGATGATGTCTTGGCATACCTTTTCCCAAGTTTCGCCCTTGAGCAGGCGGCGCTTAAGCTCAATGTCGTAAAAAGTTTTTATGTCTTCGCGTGAGTTGCTGAAGTCGTATTCTTCTTCGCAGAAATCACGAATGCCCACTTGAACCAATTTTTTGGGCTTCTTTGCATCGGTCATGACGTTATACATGATGGAAGCATGGGATTGTTTGAATCCTTGGTAGGCTTGGCGAAGATCGGCATGGGCATCGATATGCAAAATCGCAAAATCACCTTTATATTGATCACTCACCGCACGGATCGCTCCAAGTGGTGTGGAATGGTCGCCGCCGACCAGGCCTAAAAGTTTTCCTTTTTTAAGGACGTCAGAGCATTGGTCATAAACCCAAGAGGTCATTTCCTCGCAAGCCTTGTTTACTTTGCCGACGATATCGTTCATGCGGATTTCGTCTTCGCTGAGGTTTGTTCGCATTTCTATGAGTTCCTGCGCCAAAGCCTTGAATTTGTCATTTTTGGCCAGCAAATCCTGGTTGAGCTCCCGCATGTGGTAACCTGACTCGTAGGACTTTCCGACTTCGATGTCGAAAAGATCAATTTGCTCGCTGGCCTGGCGCACAATTTGTGGGCCGCGCGAGGCGCCTTCGCCATACGACGTTGTGACTTCCCAAGGGACGGGGACGAGGACGACCTTGGACTGCTCCTCGGTCATGGGGATGCCAAAGATCCCGAATTCAGCCGAAATGGTGGTGGTGGGATCGAACTTGGGTGTCGTTTCTGCCATGCTTTTTCTCCTTGGAATATGCAGGGTTTATAGCAGTTAAGCGAGGCGTCAATCGAGCAATAACTTGATTATTTTTCGCGCATAAATCATTTTAACCGCACTTTGGGAACCATTGGGATTCCCAGCGAAATTCTTTGGAGGAATGACTATGAAAATGAAGGTACTCCTTGCACTCATCGTGAGTTCAGCTTTGACAGCTCCAGCTATGGCTGCCGTTTCGTTAAACGAGAAGGCCCCCCAAGGTGGAAATTTCGTCTATAATTTGGGTGGGGAACCTCCAACGATTCATCCGATCACCTCTTCTGATTTATACGCTTCCAAGGTCCAAGCTTTGACTTGTGATACGTTGGCAGTTCGTGATGCTGACACATACGAGTGGAAGCCTCGTTTGGCTGAAAAATGGGAAATTTCTAAAGACAATAAGGTTTTTACTTTTTTCCTTCGTAAAAACGCAGTTTTCCACGATGGCACACCTGTGACGGCTGAAGACGTTAAGTTTTCTTTTGATGCAGTTCGTGACCCTAAGTATGAAGCAGCTCATTTGATTCCTTATATCGAAAGCCTTACGAAGATTGAAGTGATTGATACTCACACGATCAGATTCACGGCGCGTGACACTTACTTTGGTAACTTTGCGGCAGCAGTGAATCTTTTGGCAGTAATTCCAAAAGCTACCTACAGCGATGTGGAAAAGTCTAAAAAAATGAATCGCACCATTATCTGCTCTGGACCTTACAAGGTTCAAAAGTTTGATCGTGGCCAAGTGTTGGTTCTAAAAAAGTTTGATAAATGGTGGGGAAATGAAGCTCCTGAGTGGAAGGGCGCTTATAACTTCGATACGATCACTATGCGTTTTTACAAAGACGAAAATGTGGCAATTGAGCGTGCCAAAAAAGGCGAGTTGGATTTCCTTGAATTCCGTGTCGAAGCCTTTATGAAAAAGACAGAAGGAGCTCCTTGGGGCAAATCTGTTTTCAAGCACAAAGTAGCGAACAATGAGCCGAAGCCATATGGTTTTGTCGGCTTCAATTTTAAGAATGAATTGTTTAAAGATAAGAGTGTACGTTTAGCTCTTTCTCATTTGTTCAATCGTGAAGAGATGAACAAGAAATTCCGTTACGGAATGTCTGACTTGGCAATTGGTCCAATCTACATTCGCAGCGAATATGCGCCTAAGATGAAGGCAATTGATTTCAATCCAAAAAAAGCTCAGGAGCTTTTGTCTAAAGCTGGATGGAAAGATGCTGATAAAAACGGTGTTTTAGAAAAAACCATCAACGGCAAATCGACAGAGCTTAAGTTCACTTTGATGTATCCCAATAAGGACACAGAGAAGTATTGGACGATGTTTCGCGAAGACCTAAAAAAGGCCGGCGTGGACATGGAGCTAAAGTATTTGGAATGGAATTCTTTCATTAAGATTTTAGATGAAGGCAATTTCGATGCTGTTACTTTGAGCTGGGGTGGCGGATCTGTAGATCCCGATCCCAAACAAATCTGGCATTCTTCCAGTGCGACTGCTGGTGGATCGAACTTTATTAGCTATAAGAACTCTGAAGTCGATAAATTGATCGATGAGGCCCGTCTTGAGCCAAGTAAGCCAAAACGAGTGAAACTTTTAAAAGAAGTTTACAAAAAAATTGCCGAAGACGGTCCTTACATCTTCTTGTTCAATGACAAGTACTTCTTCTATGGAAATTCTTCACGTATGGGAATGCCAGCAGAGACATTTGGCTTTGAAGTTGGTACAGACTACTGGTGGATGAAGCCGTAAGGCTTCTTTCGCTATTTGAACGTTGAACTCACTTTTATAGTTGGAGTAGGACCTTGATAGTCTACCTAATTCGCCGTTTACTTCTGATGATCCCGACATTTTTCGGGATCACTCTTGTCACCTTCCTTCTGATCAACCTGGCACCAGGCAGTCCGATTGAACAAAAGCTTCAAGCGATTCGCTTTGGGGGTGGTTCCGGAGGCGGTGGCTTGAACTCCCGTGGCGACTCCTCCGTTAATGAAGAGGTTATTGAGGCCCTTAAAAAACAGTATGGCTTTGATCAGCCGGTACACGTTCGCTATTTTATTTGGCTTAAAAATCTTTCTCGCTTAGATTTTGGTGAAAGCTTCACCTATCAAGAGCCTGTGATCACTGTTATTAAAAGTAAATTCCCAGTTTCCTTGCAGTTTGGAATAGCCTCGCTGCTGTTGACCTATTTGATTTGTATACCGCTAGGTGTGCAGAAGGCGGTCAAGGCAGGGACTGGGTTTGACAGGATATCGACCCTCATTCTGAATTTTACCTATTCCATACCTCCTTTGGTGCTGGGAATATTCTTGATCGTGGTGTTCGCAGGAAAACTGGATTTGTTTCCAATCGGAGGCTTGCAGTCAGACGACTTCGATTCACTGACGACCTGGGGGAAAATTGGGGATCGTGCCCATCACTTCGTGCTGCCATTGATCTGTTATATGATTGGCGGCTTTACAGAGCTATCAGTTCTTATGCGAAACTCTATGCTCGATGTTGTTAAGTCTGATTTTGTCAGAACCGCACGCGCAAAGGGTCTTTCTGAAAAAGTTGTTATCTTTAAGCATGCTTTGCGAAATGCCTTGATCCCGATCGCTACCGGCCTGGGTGGTTTCTTTGGTGCATTCTTGGCGGGCTCATTGATTATTGAACAGATGTTCAATTTGGATGGAATTGGATTGCTGGGTTATCAGTCGGTTCTCTCGCGCGATTATAATGTGATCATGGGATTGACCTTTATTTCTTCTTTGCTTTTGATGTGCGGTCGAATTATCAGCGACGTTATCTATGTTCTCATTGATCCAAGGATTGATTTCAAATGATCGACCCAATACAAAAATATCTTATTAAGAATGAGCTCACTCTTAAGCGTTATCGCCGTTTTAAACGCGATAAGGCTGCGGTGATTTCGGTCTTTGTTCTTTTGACGATGTTCTTTTTCAGCTTCACGGCGGAATTGTGGGCGAACAGTCGTCCTCACATCATCAAATATCATGGCGAGTTTTTCTTTCCTTTGGTGAAGGATTATCACCCAACAGCTTTTGGCCGTAAGGACATCTATGTGATGGACTATCGGGCTTTGAAATTGGAAGAAGGCGATTGGGCCGCTTGGCCAATTATTCCTTGGGATCCGTTTGAGAGTAATAAAAAAGTCGAAAGCTTTCCTTCGCCTCCGACTTCAGTAAATTGGATTGGCACAGACGAGGGCGGACGAGATGTGATGACTCGTTTGCTGTATGGCTTCCGTTATACGATGATCTTTGCCTTGGGTGCTTGGATTGTTTCCTATGCCATTGGTATCACGGCAGGGTCCTTGATGGGTTATCTGGGTGGAAAAACGGACTTGGTAGGGCAGCGAATTGTGGAGGTCGTGGAAAGTACACCGATCCTATTCGTATTGATCACGATGATTTCAATTTTCACGCCGTCATTGCCATTGTTGATTGTGTTTTACTCGTGCTTTGCATGGACGGCGATCTCGGCTTACATGCGTGCGCAGTTCCTATCTTTGCGAAAGCGTGAATACGTCGAAGCAGCCAGAGCAATCGGTGCCGATCACAGGCGCATCATCGGAAAGCACATCCTTCCGAATGGCTTAACACCGATCATTACTTTCTCTCCCTTCGTCATTTCTGGAAACGTGTACACACTTTCATTCTTGGATTACTTGGGCCTAGGCCTGACGCCACCAACTCCTTCATGGGGAGAGTTGATGTCACAAGCCCAAAAATGGTTCACGATCGCAGAGTGGCTAGTATGGGGACCTCTAACAGCCCTCCTGCTAACCCTCATCCTCCTCATCAACATAGGCATAGCCGTCCGCGACGCCTTCGACGCCAAGATGTAAGGTACCTGCTTCCTATCGTGTCGAAAAGGAACCAGGTTCCCTTTTTCGGACACGGTAGGTCTCGCTTATCAATATTTTCGCGGAATGATCGGGCTCTTGTTTTTGCAATAAGCCGGGTATGCCACGAAAAAAACAAATTTTTAGTCCTGAATTTCCCTATCATATCTCTGCTCGCTGCCACAATAAGGAGTGGTTTCGACTGACGATGGATCATGTGTGGGAAACTCTGTCGAATTATCTGTTTTTTATTTCAAAGGCCTACAAGGTCGAGATTCACGCCTTTGTTCTTATGAACAACCATTTTCACTTACTTGCAAAGTTTCCTGAAAATAATATGTCTGAGGCGATGAACTACTTCATGCGAGAATCTTCGAGGGTATTGTCACGAGATAGTGGCCGAATCAACCAAGTTTATGGTGGAAGATATTTTCGTTCAGCCATTAAAAAGAATATTCATTTGGATCATGTGTACAAATATCTCTATAGAAATCCCGTAGAGGCAGGTTTATGCAACCATGTAGAAAAATACCCGTACAGCACTTTACAAATTCTTTTAGGCATGAAGTCGGGGGTTATTCCCTTAGTGGAGGATCCAAGGCTAGAAAAACATGAAATTGAAGAAACGCTTTTGTGGTTAAATACAAAACCTTTGGAAAAGGACTACGAAGAAGTTCGAAAGTCCCTTCGCCGTCCGGAATTTAAACTGACCGGCCGCAACTCAAATCAGTTTGTTCATCACTTAGAAATCGATGCCTATTAGGCCAAATAAAAATGCCCAGGGAAAACCCGGGCATTTTTGAAATCACGTTCATTTTTAAAAGAGAGATCCGTCGAAAAAGAACCTGGTTCCTTTTCGACACGATAGGAAGCAGGTACCTATTCGGATTCTTCGAGGTAGGTGTAGCCGGAGAGGCCTTCTTCGTAGTGTTTTATTAGGAGGCGAGCTTCTTGCTTGGTGAGGGATCCTTTTTGGATCGACTCTTCCGTTGCTTGGCGGACGCTGTCGACCATTTCGGAACGGCCGTACTGAACATAAGAAAGCACTTCAGTAACTGTGTCGCCTGGAACGTAATGGTCGATCGTGTAGCCGATTCCGTTTAAGGAAATATGAACAGCGTCGGTATCGCCGAACAAGTTATGCAAGTCGCCCAAGATCTCTTGGTAAGCGCCTGTTAAGAACACACCTAGGTAGTACTGCTGACCGTCTGTGAAAGTATGCATTTTCACTGTGTCTTTAGGCTCACCAGATTCAGTGTCGATAAATTTTTCGATCACGCCGTCAGAGTCACAAGTCAAATCGGCCAAGGTCGCCATTCGAGTCGGCTCTTCGTTTAAGCGATGAATCGGCATAACCGGGAACAACTGACCCACAGCCCAAGAATCTGGCACGGATTGGAAAACCGAAAAGTTACAGTAATAAGTGTCACAAAGTTCTTTTGCCAAAGAGGCCACGATGTCTTCTGTGTCAGGAACAGTCGCAGCCAACTTCAACATTTTCGTTGCGATAGAGAAGTACATGTTCTCGCACCACGCGCGTTGCTCAAGACCCAAAACGCCGTAAGTAAAAAGCTGCAAAGTCTCTTGCTTAGCTTGTTCCAAGTCATTGAAACACTCATTCAAGTTTTCTTTATTCACCTTTTCAAAGATGTACTGCATGTCTTGCATGATCGTGTGATCAGACTTTATAGCTGGACGTGGTGGTTCATGCCGGTGCAGGTTGTTCACACCCATGATATTGAAAATGAGAACCGAGTGATGGGCCACCAAGAAGCGACCAGACTCAGTCACGATACTTGGGTGTGGAATTCCTTTTTCATCACACAAGCTTTGCAGCACAGATACGATGTCATTGGCGTACTCTTGCTCAGAATAGTTCACTGAACTTTCCGAGTGACCAGAACCGTCGTAGTCAATACCTAAGCCGCCGCCCACGTCGATGTACTTAAGGCCCGCGCCCATTTTGTAAAGCTCGACATAGAAACGCGCGCCCTCTTTCAATGAGGACTTAATGCTTTGGATAGAAGGAACTTGAGAGCCAATGTGATAGTGCATGAGCTCTAGGCAATCGAGCATGCCTTCTTTTTTTAGATACTCAACGCCATCCACGATCTCAGAAGAAGTCAGACCAAATTTAGAGCGAGCTCCAGAAGAGTCCACCCATTTGCCGGCACCTTGAGTGTTGAGCTTAGCGCGGAAACCGATCTTAGGACGCGCGTTGAACTTCTTTGCGCAGTCTACGATCATCTTGAGTTCTTCGCGACGGTCCACAACGATAATGGTGTTGCGACCCAGCTTTTGCGACAAGATCGCGGTCTCAATATACTCCGCATCTTTAAAGCCATTGCAGATGATCAAAGCATTCTCAGTGTTCATCAATGCAAGAACCACCAGAAGCTCGGGCTTAGATCCGCACTCAAGACCCATGCGATAATCACGGCCGTACTTCACAAGTTCTTGAACGAGGTGGCGCTGTTGGTTCACCTTAATCGGGTAAACGCCGCAGTACTCGCCCTTGTAGCCGTGATCGACGAAAGCTTTTTGAAAGCAACCGTTCAAAAGTTCAATACGAGATTTAATAATATCAGGAAAGCGAATCATGATAGGAACGCGGATGCCACGTTCTAACAGGTCTTGGGTCAACTCGTGAAGATCGACAGAAGGTCCTTCAACACCCATTGGAGTTACAGAGACATTGCCTGCACCGTTTACTCTGAAATAACCATTGCCCCAGTTGTTGATACCATAAAGAGCGGCGCTTTTTTCAGGAGTCCAATCAGACATTTTAAAACCCTCACAAAATGGGGATCCTCTTAAGGACCCCCTGTTGTACCGAAACCTACTTACGAAAACAATCTAGTAAACTTTTGAATCCAGCTTTAGCCAGATTTCAAAACATCAGACTTTTTTATCTGATTTATTTTACAATCAGATTCAAAATCTTCCCGGCTTTGTAAATCACCTTATCGGGATTTTTTCCGCCCAGAGCAGCCGCAACTGTTGTCACAGCCAGAGCTGCCGTCATCGCCTCTTGTTCAGAAGCGGTCACGCCAATTTCGATCGTGCCTTTCATTTTACCACTAACTTGCACGCCGATAGTTACAGTGTCGTCAGCGACCAGTTTGCTATCATACTTTGGCCAAGGTGCCAAAGAGCAAAGTCCCTCGCCGCCCATTTTTTCCCAAAGCTCTTCAGCCAAGTGGGGAGCAAAAGGCGCAAGAACTTGCACAAGGGGCTTCAGAGCCTTTTCAGAGCGAGATTCCGCCTTATAAAGCTCATTGACCAAAATCATCATGGCACTAATAGCCGTATTGAAGCTCATGGACTCGATGTCGTCCGTGACCTTTTTCACAGTTTTGTGAACTAATTTCTCGATTTCAGGAGTCAGGGCGTCTTTGGTGGCGATCAGCTGAAGATCTTCATTCAAAATCAAGCGAGTCACGCGATCCAAAAAGCGTTTCACACCGTCGATACCTGTTGGGGACCAAGGTTTGTCGCGATCAAGGGGCCCCATAAAGCTGACAAATGTACGAACGGCATCCGCACCATGAGTTTTCACAATTTCTTCAGCCGGAATCACATTGCCACGTGATTTTGACATCTTTTCGCCATCAGGTCCCAAGATCATCCCCTGGTGAGCCAATTTTTTGAACGGCTCATCATGAGTTACTAAACCGGCATCAAACAAAACTTTTTGCCAAAAGCGGGCGTACAACAAGTGACCCACGGTGTGCTCGGGTCCGCCGACATAAAGATCCACGGGCATCCAATATTTTTGAGCTTCGAAATCAAACGGAGCACTGTCGTTATGTGGATCCGTATAACGCAAGAAATACCACGAAGAACCCGCGGCACCTGGCATCGTATCCGTTTCGCGACGGCCGACTTCGCCTTCTCCGCAACCGGACTTTCCTTCATAGCGAACCCAATCTTGATTGCGAGCCAAAGGAGCCTCACCTTTATCAGAAGGTTCGTACTCAGCCACTTCCGGCAATAAAACAGGGAGTTCGTTTAAAGGCACAGCCTTGATGCCAGCCTTTGGAAAGTGAACAACCGGGAAAGGTTCACCCCAATAGCGTTGACGGCTAAAGAGCCAATCACGCAAGCGGTATTGAATTTCTTTAGAGCCGAGTTTTTTGCTTTCAAGATGCTCATTCATTTTTTGAATAGCATCCTTTTTTGAAAGACCATTCAAGAATTCAGAATTAATCAAAAGGCCGTCGCCCTCAAAGGGCAAAGTTTCTCCACCCGCTAGAACGCGCTTAACAGGCAACGAAAACTTTTCAGCGAATTCGTAATCGCGAGCATCATGCCCTGGCACGGCCATGATCGCGCCCGTGCCATAGTCCATTAAAACATAATCAGCGATCCAGACCGGAATTTTTTCGCCGGTCAAAGGATGCAGGGCATGGCCACCCGTGAAGACGCCTGTTTTTTCAGTGGTCGCTTTGCGTTCGATTTCAGATTTGCGTGAAGCCAACAAAGTGTATTCAGCAATTTGAGATTTTTGTTCTGCAGTCGTGATCTGTGCAACCAAGGGGCTTTCCGGCGCCAGCACCATAAAGGTCACGCCGAACAAAGTATCAGGCCGGGTTGTGAAGACTTCAAAACTTTCACTGCTGCCATCAAGTTTGAAGGTCACACGTGCCCCTTCGCTCTTGCCGATCCAATTGCGCTGACCTTCTTTGGTACGTTCTGGCCAATCAACTTTATCAAGGTCATTCAATAAGCGTTCTGCATAGTCGGTGATTTTCAGCATCCACTGTTTCATCGGAACGCGCACAACCGGATGACCGCCGCGCTCTGATTTGCCATCAACGACTTCGTCATTGGCCAGCACGGTTTTTAAAGCCGGGCACCAGTTCACAGGAACTTCTTTTTGATAGGCTAAACCTTTTTCAAAAAGCTTTAAGAAAATAAATTGAGTCCACTTGTAGTACTTCGGTTCGCAAGTGGTGAGTTCGCGGTCCCAATCAAAACTGAAACCGAACGAAGTCATCGTGTTACGGTAGCTCGCGATCGCATTTTCAGTGGTGATCGCAGGATGAATGCCGGTTTGGATGGCAAATTGTTCTGCCGGTAATCCGAAAGCGTCATAGCCCATCGGGTGCAAAACATTGAAACCATTGGCGCGCTTATAACGAGAAATAATATCGGCAGGTGTATAAGAGGCAATGTGGCCGACATGTAGGCCGGATCCAGAAGGATAAGGGAACATATCCAGAGCATAATATTTAGGTTTTGTAGAAGACTTTTCCGCCTTAAAAGCCTTGGTCGTTTCCCACTTTTGGCTCCACTTGGATTCAATTTCTGAGAAGTTTAAACT
>JBBKWD010000249.1:0-9364 GCA_037968775.1 Bdellovibrio sp. | reverse complement strand
ATTCAAACTATTTCTAAAACCTGGAACTATCCGGCCTCTCAGATCGCCGTTGGCAATGGCAGTGATGAGTTGATTGACCTGTTGACGCGCATTTTCTGTGAACCGGGGGAGGGAGTTTTGACCTCTCAGGCCGCTTTTGCGGCCTATAAGGTCAGCGCCCAGGCCAACCGGGCTTTGACTCACGAGATTCCGATGACAGAGGGCTTTGGTTTTGATTTGGAAAAAATGGCGGACTATTATCTCGAACACGCCAAAGCGATTCGAATTATTTTCATAGCCAACCCGAATAATCCAACGGGTACCTATGCCACGAAAACGGAGATCGAAAACTTCCTGAAAAAGGTCGGGAATCGCGACGATGTGATGGTGGTTTTTGATGAGGCTTACAATGAATATGTCAGAGCAACGGATTACACATCTGCGCAAAACTACTTGGGACAGTATTCAAACCTGATTGTTTTACGAACATTTTCGAAAATTTATGGTTTGGCGGGATTCCGTGTGGGCGCGATGTTGGCTCCAGAAGCCCTTGTGGAGGTCTTTAACCGGGTGCGCAAGCCCTTCAATGTCAATGATTTAGCGCAGGTGGCAGCAAATGCGGCTCTGCAAGATAAAGAATTTATTCAACGCTCGCAGCAAATATGCTGGAAAGGGCTTGATTACTTTTACAAGAAGCTAGAAGAATTAGGCCTGCCTTACATTCCATCCCAAGGGAATTTTGTTATGTTTGACACCCTTCGTGACGCCGCCAAGGTGAATGAAGCACTCTTACGCCGTGGGATCATTGTACGACCCCTACAAAATTATGGGTTTAAAACGCAACTGCGTGTGAGTGTAGGGTTGGAGCAAGAAAACGAAGCCGCGATCCAAGCACTGGCTGAAGTTTTAAAAGAAATTGCTCCTTTATAGATTTGATAAGGCGCTTTGGAGAAATATGGGACTTGTGATTACGATAGACGGACCTGCAGCTTCTGGAAAATCGACGGTGAGTCGCGAATTGGCCCGTCGTTTAGGATGGCAGTGGGTTTCCACGGGGGCATTCTATCGTGGATTGGCTTTTGCCGCCATTCAATTGCAAATTGATTTGGATGATGTTCCAGCCTTGGCCGAACTCACACACAATCCGGTTTGGGAAGTCCGCATGGAAACAGAAAGCACCAAAGTTTTTTTCCAGAACCAAGATGTCACAGAACTGATTTCTCACGAAGACGTGGGCAACTATGCTAGCAAAGTCAGTCACTATCCCGATGTGCGCAAAGCCTTGCTAGAGGCGCAAAGAAATTGCGCCGCCATGACGACCGGATTGGTCGCTGAGGGGCGTGATTGCGGCACGGTGGTTTTTCCAAACGCTTCTGCAAAAGTATATTTAACAGCCAACAGTGAACACCGCGCCGCCCGTCGGGCCGCCGAACTGGGGCTTGATCAAGACGACATGGTAAAGGCGCAAAAGCAGCGCGATCATCAGGACTCAACTCGTAAAGTGGCTCCGATGGCTGTGCCAGCGGACGCTCTTGTTGTGGATACGACAGAGTTAAACCTGGACCAGGTTGTTGATAAGGTCACCGAGTACGTTCGCACGCGAATTTAGTTGAAGTGCCCCCGCCTAGTTGAAAGTTTTTTTATTTTCGCAATCTTGTGACTTCAGTACGATCGAAATTGACCGTCTCTTGTTGAGTCAGCGCTGATTCCGAGAACAGATATTCATATTGAGCTGTCTGCCATCTTCGATATTGAAGCTTTAAATCTATTTATGACAGGGCCCTCAAGTCCGTTTTGGCCTTACCGATAAATGGCAAAGCCGTTTTGGCGAAATGATATTATAAAAACTAGCAGTCCTCTTTACGAAGGTGGCGATTCCATGAAAAGCTCGGTCAGCGTGAATTTCTTGAAAACGATCGTAGTCAGTCTTGCCGCACTAATGTTCCTCCAAGGTTGCGTTGAAGAAAAGGAAACCACACCAAGTACCGGTGGTGACAGCGAGGAAACGCCAGTCACAGTGTCTCTCACTGGAACTTACTACACCTCCTGTGTGGCGATACCAGGAATGGTCATTGGTGGCGCCACACACACACGAAAAAAGTTTCAATTTGGTCTGAGTGGCGTTGCAAATAATTTTGAATATACGACATTTTTTTCTAGCGACAGCTCCTGCAGCACCAATGCCTATGCCGCCAATCAGCAAGGAACTTTCGCTATTGGCAACTCGACGACCTCGCCTGCGAATGGTCATGCAATAACTGTATCCGTCACGAGTTCCGACATCATCGTCTATTCTTCAGCTGCCTATACGGATTTAAGCAGTGGATGTAGCTCCCATGGTCCCTGGAGTGCAGCTCCGTCCATACGACCTGTATACAGTCGTTTCAATTGTGCGAATGTCGACATCGAGCCCGCGACAACTGCTTTCTACAACGTCTTTGTTGCTAGTGGCTCGAGTTTAAGTATTGGAACACCGGCAGGGGATAATCCGGGTACGACAACTACCGGAGCCGTGTCTTCGTCGATGACCGTGGTATTTACGAAATAGATTTAGTGAAATTAGAAAAGCTGCCTCGTCCTTAGAAAGAGGCAGCTAGAGATTCTCTGCGGCCTGGTTCAGGTCTTTTATGTGAGACTGCGCTTCATTATAGAACTCAGCTGGATTTTCAACAAAACCCTTGGGTAAATCTTCCTGCTTAAATTTTGCGGGCGCTTGAGAAAAGTATTCGTTTAAAATTGGCGACAACTCGGGACTAAATTTTTCTCGACTTAAAAGTGTTTCCACATAACTTTGCGGCGAGGTTTGTCGCGCAAAGGTCAATTGCAGAAAAACGTCCACTTCACTCATCTGGGTCGAAAGGCTTTCGTTTTTTAGCAGCATCAAAGCGGGGAATAGATTGCCCGTGGAAGTATCCAAGCGTTCGACAAAGTTTTCATAAACAAATTTTTCCAAAGATTTTTTAAGCGGCAAAATAGCGGGCAAAGTCGCAGTTTTTTTGCCAATAAAATCAAGCAGGTCTAAGAATGCTTCCGCACGCAGGCGCAAGGCCTTCGAGGCTATCGGTGGAATCAGCAAGCTTGAGAAAGCGTGATAGTTGAGATCGTGTTCATAAAGGTGTCCTTGCTTGGCAAAAGGCAAAAGTGATTTGAGCGCAAAGCGCTCCAGATACTCTCGACCGGTCACGGTTTTTGAACCCGTTACATAAAAACCTAAAATTTTATAAAGCGGATCTGCTTTTTGCATGGCAGTTTCCAATTGCTTATACACGGAAGCAACCGTTTGAGCTGTCGGCAACTGGACAAAGGCTGTTTCAGCGCCCAACGGGGAGCTGAGTTGGCCGCTAGCACTCAGGGTTTTAAGTCCTAAAATTTCTTTAAGTGCAGAAGGTAAAAACTCCGCACCCCAGCGGATGTCGCCTGGCCGGTCGTGACTTTTACGATAGTCAGCCCAATCAGATATTTCGATCTTAGGTTTCAGAAGCAGGCGCTTCTTCTCAACACTTTTTCGAGTCACGACAAAGGCACCCTCACCCAGACGAGTGGTGGTGAATTGAACTTGTTGCAGATGATTGCTTTCAAAGGGGCCCTCAAGCAGGCCCTCAAATACGTTAGAGCAAAGCCCTTGCGCACCAGCCGCAGCGCCGAAGAAAGTGATCGTCATAAGAAGGCTTGCCATCAGAGTGGCCGCGTGACTTTTCATCATAATAACAGACTGCAGATTTCATTCCAACTCTAGGCTTCTCAGAAGGATTTTACAGGGGGACTTCCGTTGAGGGGGACGAATTTTGTTAGTCCATTGTCGTTTAGTAAGGTGTCTCATCTTGAGAAACTGGCCCTTTCGATTTCAATTTCTACTAAAGAGGAGGACTTTCAACCTGTGGACAAGAGCGGTCAAGTATAGGACCTAAACTTGTTTTAATATATATCCGATAGTGAGATAATCTTACTTTCGGAAAAGGGGACTATTATGGGCGACACTGCTATGAAACAGGAAAGCTTTTCTGTCCATTTGCAAACTCAGGATCCAGGCGTTGTGCCTGATACGGTAACCTTTGATTCGGGCGAATGTTTATTACGCCTTTCTGGACTGCAGATTGAAGTCGCCAGTATGAGCGGCTTTGATTTTACAGCTCTTGCGTCGGAGGCCCAGCTTCACGAGATCAAGGTTATTTCCTTAGAAGAAAAGGTTTTAATCGGCGATTTAGTTTATCGAGGCGTCCACCTTCAAACGACATCACTCCGCTGGATTCGGCCGAACGGGGCGCTGCCAAAAAAAAATGGAGACATGACGATACTTGAATTTCAGGTATTAGAACAGCCCCTTCAGATAGAGCGAATCACGAGTCTGCAGTTATCACTGGAAGTCATTGCGGAGCAAACTCAATACGCTCAAGGACTTGCTCAGTTGCCTGCCGAATTTAAATGCTTGGTCTATGAACTCCGGGACTGGTTGTCTCAACTCAAATTGAAAATAGACAAATTGGAGACCGAAACACCGGCCGACTGTTTGAAAGAAGCTCAAGCTTATCGCTCAACAATTGCTGAAACAGTGTCAGAATATTTGGGGAAATGTATCCCTGCCAAATATGCTGCGGTTCCCGCACTTATGCGGGACTTAAAACCTGAACAACATGAGTGGGCGATTCGGTTTGCTCGAGCGCAAGTCGGGCACTTGGTATATGGGGCTCCGTTTGCTCATCGCGCCTATTTTAAGCCTCGTGGTTACGCAGGTGATTTTGAAATGATGAATCATCTCTATCGTAATGAATTGGTGGGCAAAACTCTTTACGATCAGTGCTTGCATAAGTATTTTATCGATGAGCCGGCTGGGGCCGCCGTCAAAAACCGTGGACAATTTCTTTTTGAAAAGATCACGGACCTATTTAAAGGGACATCTGAAAAGCAGCCCTTAAAAATTATTTCCGTTGCCAGCGGTCCGGCGATGGAACAGCAGCTATTTCTAAAAAGGGGCGCACTATTTTATGGTCGACCCGTCCAGTTTACTTGTCTAGATCAAGACGAGGGATCACTCAAACATGCGCAAAAGCAATTGAGGTCTCTGGAGTTGTCTGTGAACTCCGGCTTTGATTTTCAATTCAACAATATGGCGATAAAGAACGTGATCGCTCGCGGCTTGCCGGATGAGGGCTACGATCTCGTTTACTCGGCAGGGCTTTTTGACTATTTCACAGAAAAAGTTGCAAGAGCTGCAGCCCTCAGAATGATGGATGCGTTGAAGCCAGGTGGACAGCTGATAATCGGAAACTTCAGTAAAGAGAACCCTAGTGTACCTTTTATGGAGTTGGTTTTGGACTGGCATCTGATTTATCGATCTGAGCAAGATCTCTTGCGAATTTTTCAAGGTCTTGGTACTAAAATTTGGGTTGAACAAGAGCCGCTGGGTATCAATCTTTTTGTCGTCATTCAGAAGTAGGAGTTGATAATTTGGATCACGAGAATGAGTTCGCTTTAACGAGACTCTATGAAGCGGAAGTGCTAAAAGAAATTAGGACGGTCCTGAATATCATCACGAATTCTATGGCCATCCCGCTTTACTTGATTTTTTGGGTGGCGGACCTTATTTACATTCCTGATCGAAAATGGGAATTTTTGCTTTTACGAATGACGATTATACCTATTTGTCTGGTCACGCGCTACGAATCAAAAAAAGAACTAACTTCTTACCAAGCGCAAATATTATGTGTGACTTTTGTTGGGCTAGTCGCCTTACCCATAAATATTATGATTTTTTTGATTCCAGAAGTCGGTACTGGATACTATGCCGGTCTGAATTTGGTGGCCATTGGGGGGCTGTCGTTTATTCCCTTTTCTTTGAATTTCTTTTTGGCGGCGACTTTCACGATCTACTTTCCGTACTACTCCATCGCCTTGGGAAAGTCTCAAGGGATGCATGACTTACTTGAGGTTCTTCTGAATTCATTTTTTATTGTTGGCGCTATTATTATTTGTTTTGTGATTAGACTCAATCACGAGAGATTTCGGTTGCGAGACATTAATAATACCTTGGCCTTGAATGCCCGTAACTTAAATGAAGAGTGACCACTGGGCAAACAAGTAATCCCATAGACTACTTGCGTTTAGCGCTCCTCTTTTTTTTGACCGACTTCGGTGCCATCTTTTTTCTGAATGTTTTCACTTTTTTCGGTGTAATTTTTTTCGAAGGCTGTTTGGCAAGTTTATTCTGGGAAGCCAAAGATTTGACATAGTTCCGGGCTTCTTCTTTTTCTGTTGATGATAATCCTGTCCACTCTTTATTGGCCAACGCCCCTATCAAAGCATAGGCAAAGAGACTGTGGCGATGTTTAGAGTCTACTTCTATTAGTTTAAGCAGGGCCTTCTTCCATCCCAACTTAATAAATTGCGGGGCTGTTTTAATTCCCGCGCGGTGAAACGACTTTTCACTGGCAGGCCCGAGGTTCTTGAGATCAGAAATTTTCACCGCCGTTTTAAGCTTTATTTCTGCGGGTTCGTCCGAAAACATTCGAGGTCGGCGCGTATCCATATTCACTGAAATTGTTTCAAGCTCTAGTTTTCGAGAGGCAGATTTTTTAGGACCCTTTACTTTCGGAATACTGCCCCAATATCCCGAAGGTTTGAGCACTTGATGAAGGATGTCGCTGACCAGTTCGTCAAAGGCTTCGGTGTGCAGCGGTAGGTAAAGCCATTTTGGTAAAACAGGATGGACTTTGAGGTCCGGAAACTGCTTGAGGGCCTGCAATTGATATTCGCGTTCGACCGGGAACATGCAGCCGTTCCAGACCTCAAATTCGTAAAGCTGATTGCGATGTTTAAAGTCTCCGGGGTTTTCAAATATTAGCATTACGATCTTGTCTTCGATATAATAGGCAAAGCCGCCAAACATTGATTTTCGACGGTAGCCCTCTGGAGGCAGCAGGTCTTCGACCCATTTCAGCTCAACTGGTTCTTTTGCCATGTTCTTTTCATACTTCAAAGCCGGGCAGAGAATCAAGAGGACATCGAGTAGAAATGGCGAGCACCCTCGCAGGGAAGTGGAGGCAACGCAAAAAGCTCTGTGATTTAACCCTGATACAAGCTTTGAAGTCCGATGAAAAGATCGAGATCTCAAGGTGAGACCCTTCCGAGGCCAAAAGTATTTCTTCGGGGGCCTCTCTTGGACAATGGTCCGATGTCCGATAGGTTGAGCATGAAAAGCTCGATACAACAGCTCTTTCAGAAATATCCCGAGGCCTGCGCTCGGTTTTCAAAAGTGGAAGTTGATGCAGCTTTGGCTGTACCCTTGAAGCTATTTGAAATGAATTGGACAGTGTCCTGCAATGTTTTTCTTCGCCGGGCGATTCGCAGAGCCAAACTCAAAGATTATGCGGGTATTGCTTTGGAGCGCTTGGAGCAGGCCCATCCCGACTATGCGTCCGCATCTCCAGTATTTAAAGAGTTTGTTATCAAGAAAGCACTGTCATCAGAGCTGGGTGTCTTGAACGCTGACAACCCCAGCAAGACGCAGCTCATCTACCCTCAGTATCCGCATTTGTTAAAGGCGATGAATTTCTTTTTTGCCTTAAACAGTTCAGAGTTTCCGTCAAGGCTTTCTAAAGAGGACGAAGTCATCATGAAGGAAGTGCGTGCTTTTAAAGAGATGGCTTTAAAAGATGTTCGCCATCCAGGATTCGAGCGCCGTAAAGCCTCTTAAGAGGCCCCTTCTCCAAATAGGACATCTTAAAAGTCAGTTAAAACCACCGAAGCACCAGCGAAGGAGCCCATCGGGGCGCAGACTTCTTTTTAGTCACTTAGTACGCGGATCATAAATTGAAGGGCCTTGCAACCCTAGGAGCGCTGCAAGCTTGTGGTGCTGATTGTTAAACCGCGATCTCCTTAGAACAAAGAGGAATTTAGCTTGTCCAGGTTGAAATTTTCGATTTCACTAGTGCGAGATCGTTGTAGCACCTTGAGGAGGATCGAACCTATGAAATTTAGCAAATCAATTGTCGGGTTGGCAGTGGTATTTTTGGCCAGCTGTGGTTCCAAGCAAATCAAAGAAATCGACACAGATTTATCAGATAAACAAAGGATGGGCTCTGAAACTCTGGGTAAGAACAAAGAGGGCAACTTCGTTGTTCAGAAAAAAGAAAGTTTGGCTAGCTATCTGCTAGAGTTGCAGCGAGACGTCTATTCGCTTGAAGAAGGCATTTATGGGAATAAAGCCTATGGCAACAAGGGTAAGTACGGTGTTCTTGAGGACTGCCGCATCGAAGTCCGTGCGAAGTCCAATGGTAGATGGGAAATGGTGGATCCAGCTCCTAAAACTATTTTGAGCAAAGAAGAATCTCGCATTACAAAAAAAATGGGCATCGATGAAAAAGGCGATCTTGTGATGTTTACAGAGGAAGAACTCACGAACCGCATCAAACGTTTTGAGGGCTATAAAAGAAACTATGAAGCTCAAGATGACTGGTACGATACGGAAATCAAAGCCTGCAAGGTGGGGTTGAATAATTTTGTGAATCATAAATTTGATGCGATTCCCAGGATCTCAGAATTTCCGGATTACGATAAAGAACAAAAATCTGAGTTGGATGTTTTCATTTGTAAATACGTGGATGCCAATGCCTCCCTTAAAACCTTAGCAAATGAAGTTGTGGCTCGCGGCTGGGTCTTGGAGCAAGAGCTTGCACAAAAACCATTTGTAAACGATGAGACTGCGATGGACCCCACGAATTTTCGTCATTCTTATGTCTGGCGTGTCGGAGACTGGGTCCTGGCTTATGATTATCGAGTCAAGTTCGGTGATTTAATGAACACCGACAAAGATGCGGAGCTGAAGGCTTGGACTCATCGCAGTCCTGACAAAATTTCTGACAATGCAAGTTGCTTGCCCAAGGGTAAACGCTGGTCTTCGATTCGAAAGTAGCCGCATTCAAAAGTTGAGAAATATTAAGGGAGCTGAACATGAAAAAACTAATTTTAATCCTTTCTTTATTCGCGATTGTTTCCTGCGCATCGAAGTCTGCAAAGGATGCTGATATCAAGGACCAAAACGTTAAGTCTCGGTTGGATAAAAGTGAGACTGTCGTGGATGGGTTCAGTCTTGGTGTAAATGCAGACAAAGAGATTCTCACCCAAGACAAAGTGCAGTTGACCGAACATATGCGTCAGTTAGCGGCGACCATTAAGTCCAAGCAAGACGAGCTTTATGGTAGCAAACGTTTCAGCACTCGCGGTCTCTACGGTAAATTAGAAAAGTGCGTCGCCAAGGCCAACAAGAAAAGCCAAGGCGGGGACGGGGCTGCCCACTTTACATTGGCAGCCCGTGAAATCGTTTTACAGGATCAAGAGATCGGCAGTCTTGAGGCGGGTAAAATTGGCTATGATGAAAAAGGGCAACTTG
>JBBKWD010000248.1:0-2809 GCA_037968775.1 Bdellovibrio sp. | reverse complement strand
GCGCATGCTACCTGATGATGTGGATCCTCCGACAATTTCAAAAACGAATCCTGATGATCAGCCGATCGTTTGGCTGGCGTTGACTTACGACAAGAATGATCCTGAATTTTTAATGCGTTATGCGCGAGACTATTTGAAAGACCGATTCACCACCGTTGATGGTGTCGGGGATATTTTTTTAGGTGGCTATACGGATCCCGTGATGCGAGTTCGAGTGAAGCCGAAAGAACTCTTACGTTATAATATTTCAGTGACAGACGTAACGGATGCTATTGCCAGTGAACACTCGGAATTGCCGGGTGGATATATCGAAACTGAAAAAAAGAATTACAATGTGCGAACGATGGGGGAAGCCAAGACGGTCGAAGAGTTCCGTTCGCTTATCCTAAGTAAGCGTGCAGGCAAGCCCGTCATGGATCCTTCAAATGTTGTGAAACTTTCGCAAGTCGCGGATGCCAGCATGGGCTTGGATGAAATCCAAAGAATTTCTCGATTCAATGGTAAAACTGCATTGGGATTGGGAATTCGAAAACAGCGCGGTACGAATGCTGTGGCTGTGGCTCAGGCGGTGAAAGCGCAAGTTGAAGTCCTCAAGACTCAATTACCAGAAGGGATGCAAATCTCCGTCAATTTCGACAGCACGAAATTTATCGAGCAATCAGTTCACGAATTAAATAAGCATTTGGTCATTGCGGTGATTCTCACATCTCTGGTGTGTTGGATGTTCTTAGGGAGCTGGTCGGCGACTTTCAATGTCTTGCTGTCGATTCCGACTTCTTTGCTCGGGGCCTTTATTGGTCTGTATTTTTTAGGCTTCACGCTGAACATGTTTACGCTCTTGGGACTGACGCTAGCCATTGGCATCGTGGTCGACGATGCGATTATGGTTCTAGAGAATATATTCCGCTATAACGAGAAAGGCCGAGGCAAAATTGAGTCGGCCATCATCGGTGCACGAGAAATTTCTTTTGCGGCGATGGCAGCCACTGCCGCCGTTATTGCGATCTTCTTGCCAGTTGCGTTCATGACGGGAATCATTGGAAAGTTCCTCATGCAGTTTGGTGTGACCATCTCTATTGCCGTCTTCCTTTCCTTGGTGGAGTCTTTAACGATCACGCCCATGCGTTGTGCAAGCTTCGTCCATCATGGAGAACGCAAAACAAAAATTGGTCGTGGTTTTGAAGCCTTCATGGAAGGTTTGCGAGTCAGTTATGAGAAATGCCTCGAGATCAGCTTGAACTATCGCTGGACCGTAATGATCGGGTCTTTACTTTTTGTTGTTGCTTCGTTCTTTAGTATTAAGTTTCTCAATAAAGAAATGTCGCCGGCTCAAGATCAAAGTATTTTTATGGCTCGCTTGATTATGCCGGTGGGAACCTCCCTGAAGTACACCGACTTACAAACAAAAAAAGCTGAAGCTTGGTTGATGAGTCGTCCGGAAATCAAACAAGTTTATGCAGCCATTGGTGGATTTGGCGGCGGCGTTTCGGATGCTAATTTGACCATGATGTTTATCACCTTAAAAGACCCCAAGGATCGTCCGAAGGATCCAGTGACAGGCAAAAGATTAAGCCAACAAGAGTTCATGCAAGTTACTAGAACAGAGCTCGCTAAAATTGAAGATATGCGGCCGGTGTTAATGGATCTTTCGCAAGCAGGATTCGGCGGTGGCCGCAGTTATCCAATTGAGTTTACAGTTTTGGGATCAGATTGGGAAAAACTTGCCGGATTTTCGACCAAGATCATGGAAGACATGAAAAAAAGTGGTTTGGTTGTCGACGTGGACTCGAATTATTTATTGGGTATGCCCGAAATTCAAGTGAAGCCGAATCGCACGGCGGCGGCTCAGCACGGAGTGAGTATTGCCTCCATCGGAAAAACTGTGAACGCGTTGATCGGCGGCGTGAAGGCGGGCGAATATCCTGAGGGTGGGCATCGTTATGATATTAAAGTTCGTCTGGTAGACCAGGGCAATCCCATGGATGAAATCAAAACTCTTTTTGTGGGTAACTCCAATGGAAATTTGATTCCCTTGCCTCGATTGGTAAAAGAAGAGATCGGTGCAAGTTTGCAGTCGATTTCGCGCTCTAACAGACAGCGAGCGATTACGATCACGGCGAATATGGCGACGGGAGTTTCGCAGCAGACGGCAATGGCTCAAATCGAAAAAAATGCCAAAGAAATTTTGGAGCCGGGCTATATGATCAGCCAGAGCGGAAACTCTAAGACTATGAAAGAGTCCTTTCAAAGTTTGATGTTTGCTTGGGTCTTGGGGCTGCTCATTGCCTATATGGTTTTAGCCAGTCAGTTTAACTCCTTTATTGACCCAGTGACAGTGTTGTTGGCCTTGCCATTTAGTTTCAGTGGAGCGTTCTTTGCTCTTTTAATCACGGGGCAATCGTTGAACATGTATTCGATGATTGGCTTGTTGTTGCTGATGGGTATCGTAAAAAAGAATTCGATCTTGCTGATTGAGTTTACCAACACGGTTCGTGATCGTGGAACTAAAGATGCGCGAAAAGCTTTGTTAGAAGCTTGCCCGGTTCGTCTGCGACCGATTTTGATGACTTCGCTTGCAACCATTACGGCTGCCATTCCTTCCGCGACGGCGACGGGGGCGGGATCAGAGACAATGCGTCCGATGGCTTTGACATTGATCGGTGGGGTACTTGTGTCCTCGGTCTTAACTCTATTTGTGGTGCCAGTGGGTTACCTTATGGTGGATCGCTTTAAGAAACGCGATCAGGTGCGTGAGCAAACTCGCCAAGCTTTTGCTGCTGTTGGTAACGAGGCTTTGGATTAGAGAACG
>JBBKWD010000247.1:0-4891 GCA_037968775.1 Bdellovibrio sp. | reverse complement strand
ACATTAGCATCGCGCAGGACGCTCTCCAAACGATCAGAAATGTTCTTTGCCTCAGTCATACCATCGGCGTCTCTGAGTGCCCAGAAGAGCGCATATTCGAACGCTCTTCTAAAGGCGATAAAGAAATCGGGTCGAACTCGCAACTCCAATTTTATATTGAAAGGGGCGTTCCTTTTTGTCCCGTTCCTTTTTGTCCGCACCAAAGTGCCCCAGAGGTATTTGTTAGCCTTGTGTCAGAGCGCCGTCGTCAAATCAAGATGCATCAAATATGATAACTATCCTATTTATCACGCCGTCTCTAAATAAAACAAAAATAAATTTATTGTTACTCAAAAAGAGTCCGATAAGTGATGAAGAACTTATCCCTAACTTGTTCCAAGGAACAATTATGCATTCACTTTTTGCTCTGTTAGATGCAGTAAACATTCCCTCCGCCGCTCTAAGCGGGGGAAATCAAATCCTCTATCTAAACCAGGAGTTCTCTCAGGTCTTTGGCTATACAATCAACTTTAATGATGAGGCACCAGAATTAAATCCTATTCGCGAGTCTCTATTTAAGGAAGCGAGCAACAGATCCCTAACAAAACACCCGATTGAAATTTCATCTATCGATGGGGAAGCTATCAGTGTTCTACCGAGGTCTTTTTACTTCCCAGAACTTGGGAATATTTGTGTGATCTTAATGCCACTGACCTCCCCCCCCTCCACATCGTTGGCGACCTTCAATAATAGCCTCCAAGAAAGTAGACTTGTAGCTGTTGAACAAATGGCAAGCGGCTTTGCCCACGAGATTAACAATCCGATGACCGTCGTATTATCAAAAGTATGTCTAGTCGAAAAAATACTTCAGTCTCCAGAGTTTACTTCGCAGCAACATTCCAAAATTCTCGATTCTCTTGCTAAAGCCAAATCATCCATATATCGAATTATTACGATCATAAAGGGCCTCCGCAATCTAGCCAGAAATTCCGAGAACGATGATCGAGAACGTTATGATCTTAACGAAATTGTAAGGGAAGCGCTGGAACTGAATGCCGAGCGCTTAAAAGAAAAGGGAATTCTCGTCAAAGTGGAACTTTCTGCCCCCGGAAGCTACTCTTTAGTTCGCCCCTACCAAATTTGTCAGATACTTATTAACCTTATAAACAACGCCGTCGATGCCATAGATGCCACTCCCCTCGGGCAAATCAATATCTCGACTCAAAACCTCGAAGGCGAAATTCTCTTGCGTGTGAGCGACAATGGCCCTGGTGTTCCCATAGAAAATGAGCACAAACTCATGGCTCCCTTCTTTACAACCAAGGAAGTCGGGGTCGGTACCGGACTGGGGCTTAGTATTTGTCGACGGATTGCCCATTCACATCACGGTCGTTTTGAATGGAATAAAAAAGTTTCACGTAGCTGTTTTGAACTCTATTTACCAAGTAGTGAAGGAAGTCCCAAATGAAAAACCGTAAAATTCTAATTGTCGACGATGAAGACCTGGTAAGGGAGTCCATTATTGATTCTCTACCACGAGATTACATCCCTCTTGAGGCTTGCGATGGCATTGAGGCCCTCAGCAAAGTCATCGATGAAAATCCGGTTCTTGTCATCTCAGATTTTAATATGCCCCGTATGAACGGGCGCGAATTTGTTAAAACCCTTAAAGAGCGCCAAATACAAGTTCCTGTTATCTGGATCACGGGCCGAGGGGGCAGCGATATGCAACGAGATGTCTGGTTAACAGGGGTGTACGAATACATCGAAAAACCTTTTGATCCAGATAGCCTTGCCAGCGCCATTAATTTCGCCATCGGCGAAGGGTGCACACTTCAAAAGGAAGACGAGTATCGTAAACTTTCCAAGAGTGTTTTCCAGGACATCTCGGTTCGTGTGGACCGTCGTGTTTTAGATGCCGTCCAGGAGATCGCTCTGAGCCAAGGCTCTTCTTTAACATCTCTCATCGAGCAGTTTCTCAATGACCTCGCGACCAAAAAAAAATAGGAGCTTAAATATGGAGACATTCTTAAGTAAGGTAAAAGTTGAGTACGACGATTACGATATCCAAGTCGAACGCTCTCTTTTAAATAGTTTTTTGGACTCAAAAAAATTCCGCGTCCCCGACAATTTTCTGAATTGTCTGACGGCTGGAGATATAATTGAGATCTATAGCTTTCCTGAACATATGCAGATCTATGCCAACGCCGAATTTCTTAAGCATAGCAGCTACTCACAGGAACAAATGAGTACAATCCCATTTCAAAAACTATTTTGGCGAGAAAGTGCGGTCCAGCAACAACTTATTGAGCGGGCCATCGAAATTGCCAAAAAAACAAAGACAGCAGAGAGGTGGGGGCTTTCTCCACACGACCTAGTTGAAAGTCTCCATCCGAGAAAGAGAACTTTCGAGCTGCAGATGGGGTGGATCGCCCCCGTGTTTGACTACGACGATAAAGTCTTAGGCTGGGCGTCTACACTCAAAGTTGAATACATATTTGAGTGGCCTGAAAACACCTGACTAGCACTCAGAGCTTTCTCTTGGGCGTGACTGATAAGCGACTGGTACATTTGCGCCGTTTGTTCAAAGTTCTTGAGAATGATCTCCTGAACTTCATCTGAACACATTTCGATCTGTGCCAAAGCCTCTTCAACGTGGTCCGGATCATCGTCTGCGTGAACTTTCACGAAAAGATGTTGATTTTGGGGATATGTTTTTTGCTGGATCTCATAAAGCGGCTTAAAGGTCTCAACCGCCAGCATTTCTAAGCAGAGAATATATCCCAGTAGACTTTCCGGGTTGCGCAATATTTTGAAAAACTGAGGCTCCCACAGTGCCCTACACAAGCCCATTTCATCGTAATTTTCTATATCCTCTTCAAATTGCTTAAGATCTTTCGCCGCCAGCAGTTCATGGCCCGACTCTTCTCGTATATGCTGAAGAGATCTTTTAAAATATGGTCCTTGCTTATAGGAGCTCCAACCTGCGGCTGAGGCTAACATTCTTGTCGACTGACTCGTATAAAAATAGCTCTGCGCAAGCCACTCGAGATAATATGCCTTATTGCTCCACGGCGCACCCTGGAAGGTTTTTACGAGCGTCCTAAAGTACGAGTTTTCTGCGAATTTCATCATAACTTTTTTCTCCTGTTAATAACTGCCAATAATTAAGTGTTTGAACTTTGCTTTCGACATTCTGAGAGAGATGTGCCGTTTGCCTGTCGACAAAGGCAAAATCCACATCGACCTTATAAGCCACATGATCTTTGACCAAGGGAACTCCACCATGACGATAAAAGATATCATGTGTATTCCGATTTTTCCTAAAGTAGCCAATGAGTTTTTCCGTTGGACTATTCAAAAAATTTAAAACACATAGACCCATAATAATTTCAGAGAGGGGCAAAGTCGTATGTGATTTTCTCCATGTCTCGGATATCGTCATATAACTAATTGCCATCACCGATTCATGCCAAAGAGACAACGTCTCTTTTAAATGGTCAGGATAGTTGTCAAAGTAGGAGTGTCTGGTCATAAATTCATCAAGAAAAAAGGACTTCATCAACATGAATCCACATATTTCACCTTCTGGAGTCCGCAGACCTATCAACTCACGATCTAAAAAATCATCCGCAGTCATTTTTTTTTGAACCTGAAGTTCGGTGAAAGTGGACTCCCAAACCTGCCACCACAAGGACTCACATGACTTCCTAACACCCGAGCCTTCGGACTGGCTCGTGGTGTAAAGATAGAAAGGAATCAACCCTTGGATGTTCATAACTAAACTGTGTTTGTTTTAAATAATAAAAACAATATAATTCATTGATTTCGCACGGCATTCCAAAATCTAACTGCGTCCATTTTTAGACAACGGACGACCTAAATCAAATGCCGGAGGATTGTTCTTGGGTAGACAATGACCGCAACCCTTGTTGAAAATCAAATTTTCACTTGCCAAGAGCCCCCTCGCCAACCGAATCACCTAGCGGAGATTCGCAACGTGTATCTGCCTGTCCTTACCAAGTAACCTGAAATTTACCACTCCACTTTAGGACGTAGTGATTCGCACCTAAGGTCATCACTCCATTAATACTCGAACCAATCAATATTCAGACACTGCACGGTCTCTGAGGGCGATGGGCCCACGAGCTTATCAATTTTCTGCACAAAGGCCGGCAGCTCTTCGCGAATCTGCAAAGCTGTTTCTCGTGATAAACTCATTGGGAAGGTCAGAAAAAAGTCGGACTCCCGTTTCATCTGCATCTTCTGCAGACCCATCATGCGCCAATTTTGATGATGCTTATTCACATGGGGAGAATCAAAGGCCACATGTGTTCGCGCCGTTCCCACATCTAATTGGCCTTCGTTCTGAATACAGATATTTGTCTGAATAAGGAATTCTATAACTTTGGCGATCAAGTTTTTAGGCATCCCCAAGCGCTCTGCAATTTCGGAGGCGTGATTGTACTCTGGAATAGCCGCCAAGTTGCTGACCCCAGCGTACATCCAACTGGAATAAAATATTGATTTCATTTCTTCCGTCAAGACATTGCTTTTCTTAAGGCGCTTCTGCAAGTCTTGCGCATGCGCGCGAGACTCGATAACTCGCTTGTACAACCTCTGCTTCAATTTGTAGGTGCCGGCTCGTTGATACTCTACCAGCAGAAAAAAGAAGTCGACTTCTTGCGAACTCAAGTTCAGGAACTCGCACACCTCGTTTGCCATCTCTAAATTCAGATGTTTATCGCCTTTAAAAACCTGGCTGACCATCGTGGTGGAGACATTGAGGCTGGCTGCCAGGCGCTTGTACTCGCCGTAACCGCTCTTAGCTTGGCTGAGAATCCATTCATTGACGTATTTTTTGTAGTCATCGTAGCTATAGATGTCCATATAAACTCAGTCTATACAATAG
>JBBKWD010000246.1:0-11623 GCA_037968775.1 Bdellovibrio sp. | reverse complement strand
CTAAATGGCCGATATACAAATTGGCCATGTCACCTCTCAGTGGGCGGAAGGCA
The DNA here is from genome assembly GCA_037968775.1 of Bdellovibrio sp. GTDB lineage: Bacteria > Bdellovibrionota > Bdellovibrionia > Bdellovibrionales > Bdellovibrionaceae > Bdellovibrio. The sequence continues at coordinate 11,570 of JBBKWD010000246.1, read as the reverse complement.
ATCAGCTTTATGTTTCCTATGAGCCCTCTCAAAAAAGCACGAATGCTTTAGCTAAAGAGGAAGCCTTCGGCGAATCGATGTCTCAAGAACCTTTGTGTTTGTATCTGACCGACCATCAAACGGCAGGTCGCGGTCGAGGCACCCACACTTGGACTGATGCGCGACCGGGAAGCTCTTTACTGAGCTCATGGTCTTATTTGTTAAAAACCAAACCACAACCCACCGCCTCGTGCCTAGTTGGGTTGGCGCTGTATCGCGCGTGTGCCAGCACTTGGCCATTTCTGAATTGGAATTTAAAAGCACCAAATGATATTTATGTTGATGATAAGAAAATTGCCGGCATTTTATTGGAAAGTGTTCTGCAAGGCAATGAGGTGCGACTCATCGTTGGTATCGGCATGAACTTCACGGCAAGGCCTGAACTCGATATCGCCACTTGTTTGATGGAGGAGCTGCCCTCTGGCGCGCCGCTGTTAGGACAAGACTATATGGCCTTTTTAGATCGCTTGTTATTTGAACTGACCGATGCTGTTTCGCACGCAGAAGAGCCTTTAAGCACAACGGAACAACTTTCTTTATTATCGGCGCTGAATCTGCACCCCCCGTTAGCCGAAAAGTACACGGCGATGTCAGCGGACGGCAGTCTTTATATCGGCGATAAAAAGATTCACTGGAGCACTCTCTAGAGGAGATATTATGGCCCTGACATTTACGCCCTTTGCAGAACGTGGCAATGCGTGTCCTGATTTCACCTTGCCAGCAACGGATGGTAAAACCTATTCCTTGACCGATTTTAAAAATGGCAACCCCTTAGTGGTGATGTTTATTTGCGTGCACTGCCCTTATGTGCAAGCCATCGAAGAACGTCTGGTGCAACTGGGCCTTGATTTAAAAAAACAAGCTGTCCATGTGTTGGCGATTTGCTCAAACGACGCCACAGATCATCCCGAGGACTCCTTCGATGGAATTAAACAGCGCGCCCAGGAAAAATCTTATTCTTTTCTGTATTTGCATGACGAAACACAAAAAGTAGCGCACAGCTTTGGTGCCGTCTGTACGCCGGATTTCTTCGTCTATGACAACGAGCTAAAACTCGCCTACCGCGGACGCCTGGACGACTCTTGGAAGGACGCCCAGAAGGTACAAAAGCGAGAGCTCTTTGACGCCGTACAAGAACTATTGAAGGGCAAAGTCCCCGCAGAGCAAGCGGCCTCGATGGGGTGTTCTATTAAGTGGATTTAAAGTTGGATCTAAAGATAGACCTGATGATAGATCTAAAAGTGATTTTAAAGTCGATTTAAAAAGTGTGAGGTTTTTATGAAATACGTTTTAGTTTTTATTATTGTCGCCATTATTTCATTCGGTGTTTTTCTTTCGACTTATCTCGGCGCTTACAAAGGTGTTGATATTTCCGAAAGCAGCCAGGGACCTTTCCAACTTTTGTATATCGACTACATGGGGCCTTACCATAAGATTTCAAAAGAAATCGAAAAGGTCGAAAAATTTCTTATCACGGAAGGCACACCTTGCATGCGCTCCTTCGGTGAGTACATGGATGATCCAGAGCAAATTGAAGAAGCCCGCCTGCGTTCCAAGGCCGGCTGTATCGTCGAGAAAGTTCCCGCCAATATGCCAGAGGGTTTTAAAATCATGGAATTACCAATTCGAAAATACGTCATTGCTGTTTTCACGGGTTCTCCTGGAATTGGCCCTATGAAAGTGTATCCAAAAGTGAACGACTATATGACGCAGAAGGGATACAAACAATCTGCTCCGGTTATTGAAGTCTACGAAATCCATTCGATCAAAGAAAAGAATGCAATGACGACGACTTACCTGTTCCCTGTTGAACAGTAGATTTGCTTTAGCTTCTGTGAAATTTCCGTAACACTCGAAAAACACCGAGACTAGACTTCATTTTTTATAAAAAATGAAGTCTTTCTATTTGCAAAAAAACTTTTCGAAGAACACAATTCATAGAGTTTCAAAGCAACAACTTTTTTATCAAGGAGTATTAAGATGAAAAAATTAATTCTAGCAGCATTTGTTCTTGTAGCGGCATCTTCAGCACACGCACTTTCAACAAGCGATCTCAGCAATGGATCTTACGGCACGGCGGGTTGTGGTCTAGGCGCTTTAGCCTTTGGCAACAAGCAAGGTCCTATTCAAATTTTGGCAGCGACTTTGAACAGCACGGGCGTTCAAACTTTCGGGATTACTTCTGGAACCTCTAACTGTGGCGCTCCTGCGTTTGCAGCTATGGAAACGAAGTCTTTCATCGCCAACAATTCAGCTTCTCTAGAGAATGACATTGCACGTGGTCAGGGTGAAACTTTGACGACTCTTTCTAAGATGATGAATTGTGACGCAGCTGTTTTGGGTGTTTCACTTAAAGACAACTACAAATCAATTTACTCTGAATCAGCGCAAAGTTCAGACAAGGTTATTGAAACTGCTCAAAAAGTTTGCCCAGTACAGGGTTAATTTTTTGCTACGCCTCACTAATTGAGGTATGAAAGGGAGCCAAGGGGCTCCCTTTTTTTATGCTTAAAACAGTCTTTCACTCCATTTTATTTTCTTTCCTACTAGCTTTCGCATCTGAAGCCCGCGAAACTCCTGTGTCGCCTACTGGTCACATCACTGCCATGGCAGCTCAAGCGGCATTGACCGCCAATTTAGAGCAAGACCCCCAATGGCTAAATCTTTTAAACTTCCGACGCGACTATCTTTGGATTTACCAAAGTCAGGCCGACTCCTCTGAGTTCTTTTTGTCTCCTCAAGGGCAGATGGACCCGAAAGCAGAACTTCTCGCGACGATCGAAAAGTTTTTAGATCCTACATTTCTTCGGTCGACGCCTCTAAAGAATCAACAAGAGTCCGCCATCTGCGCCTTTCCGGCCAGGTTTCTTTTTTTAAAAAAGAAACTTCCTGTTGTAGATTGGCCGACTGTGCAATGTTCTCGATATAATAACTTTCGGCAAATTCTTGATGCCCACTCTGCCACCTATGTTTTTTCTTCTTACTATCTCAACAATCCGGCGTCAGCCTATGGGCATTCATTCTTAAGACTCAATCGCGGCACCTATGCCTCACCAGAAAAAAAATATGAACTGCTTGATTTCGGCGTCGGCTACTCGGGAGTCCCCGATGACTCAGGTCCCCTGTCTTATGCGATCAAAGGAATTTCCGGAGTTTTCCCCGGAGTTTTCGAAGTGAACCCCTACTATTTTAAGGTTCGCGAGTACAATAATTTTGAAAGTCGGGATCTCTGGGAATATGACTTAAATTTGAACCAGGAAGAAGTCGACTTTCTGGTAGCCCACTTATTCGAGCTTCAAGCAGCTCATTTTGATTATTGGTATTTAACTGAAAACTGTTCTTATCGAATTCTTGCAGCACTCGACGCCGTCCGACCGTCCCTGCAACTCATCGCACGCACAAAGCTGCAAACACTTCCCGGCGATACGGTGATGACTGTCGTTGAGACACCTGGCTTTGTGACGAAGGTCAGCTATCGTCCCTCTGGCAGAGCTGTTTTTGAAAATCGCTTTGCCAGCCTCAGCACTGAGGAAAAAAAACAGCTGCATCACTTTATAAAAGACGAAAATTTAACCCCCTTGTCTGCGGGTAACAACGAACTTGAGACGCAACATTTACTGGATGCAGCCATCGACTTCGTGGATTTTAAATATGCTGATGAAATTCTCAAAAAAACTGGAAAGTACAGCCTCAAGAAACAAATTCTAATAGCGCGCAGTGAAGTTCCACTTATAAGCACGGACCTGGTAATTTCCCCCCCCCAACAATCCGCTCCGGAGAAAGCTCACCGCTCGGCAAAGTTTTATGGTGGTTTCAAAACAAGACAGGATCTTGAGCTCCTGACTTTTTCACATCGTTTTGCTCTGCATGATTTGCTGGATCCCCTACGCGGTTACCCGAACTATTCGGAAATGCAAATGCTGGCGACTGAGTTCAGCTATCAAGCCGATGACAAAATATTCCGCATTGAAAAACTCAGCCTCATAGAGATCGTGTCCTTAGGAACGATTAACAAGTATAGCAACTCGCCTTCTTGGCGACTGATGTTCGCGTGGAATCGCGACTATCCTAGAGATTGCACAGATTGCCTTCCCCTGATTTTTTCTGGAGGCATTGGGGCCTCAGTAAACTTCACAAATGACTTTGTCGGCGGTCTTTGGCTGCAAGCTGCAGCGGCCTATGACGAAAGTTTTTTCGAAACTTCCTATCGCCTCGGCGCTGGCCCCGCTCTACTGTTGCGTTACAACCTTGCAGATCGCTTAAGCCTGCTTGGCGAAGCCTACCAAAACTACGACAGTCAAAGCAGCAGAAGTGAATACAGTGAGTTTTCCCTTGGAGCGCAATTCAATTTGAGTGATAATTTTGGAGTCCGTCTTAAGGCTGAATCCAAGGACTTCCCCAATGCAAGGACCTTTGAAACTTATGCAGCAGAGCTTCACTATTACTATTAAAACACTTTCCTTTTTTTTGGCTGGTGGCCTCTTTCTAGTGAGTATACTGGGATGCCAATCCTTGCTCTATTATCCACGCGCAGAAAAACTTTTTGATCCCGGGAAAGTCAACTTAGTGCCGGAAGATATCTACTTTAAATCAGGCCCTGACACGCTCCACGCTTGGTACTTCAAATCAAAAACTCATGAAAACAAAGGCACCGTTTTGTTCTTTCACGGGAATGCAGAAAATCTGACATCCCACTTTTTGATGCTGCGCTGGTTGCCGGAAAATGGTTACAACTATTTGATCTTTGATTACCCCGGCTATGGAACCAGCTCCGGAAAGCCAACCCCTGAAAGCACTTTGGCTTCTGGTATCGCTGCGGCGGACTGGTTGATGCAAAACAAACAACCCGACAACTTGATCATGTATGGACAAAGTTTAGGTGGAATTATTGCTTTGCGTACGGCAGAAGAAATTTATCAGCGCATTCCTTTGCGTAATATTATTATCGAGGCCAGCTTTTCATCCTATCAAGGTGTTGCCAGACGAATTCTTGCACGCAACTGGATCACGTGGCTATTACAGCCCCTTAGTTATGTCGTTTTAAGCGACACCCATGCCCCGAAAAATATCGCTCAACTATCCCCTACCCCTCTGCTGTTTATTACCGGAGACCGGGATCCCGTGATTGATCAGGAGAATTCACTAGAGCTGTTAAGGCTTGCACAAAACCCCAAGGACCTATGGATCATTCCCGGAGGGGCTCACGGCAACCTATATGAAGTCAATGAGGGGCAGCTGCGTGGGCGTTTGCTTCAATACCTGAGTGATGTTCCAAAGTCGAAATAGAACTGCTTCGACCTCTTCTTCCAGCACAGCTCTTGCAACCTTTGACGCTTGGTATGTCATATGCAATGTCACTGGAGGCTATATGCAAGCTCAAAAAAAATCAGGCTCCCCAAATCGTCTTATGAAAAAAACTTCGACAGTTCTCTTGGTCGTAGGTACGATGCTTTCCGCATCTTGGGCGCAGGCCGACTTAGGCCAAAAGCTCACTGGCGATGCCGCTATTGCACTTTATCAGTTGCTAGATGCCTCTGAAACGGTGGTAAGAGAAGTCTCTGGCGAGTCCGCGCTTTTAATGAAGTCTGCCGATAACACGACTTGTTTTCGCATGCTGGATTTAAGTCAAAAAGACGTCCTCAGCGATTACGAATGCTTTGTTCTCTCCGAAGAAGATCGCGCCCGCTAAAGTCTCTTTTTTGCGGGGTTCCAAAACCCCCGTAAAATACAAAAAAATCATGCAACTTTCACTGTCATGAACTATCACCATTTCATGATTGATCTGCCAAGCTTGCCACAAAATTTGAATCGCCCGGAAATTATCGAAAAATCCTGGGTCATCACCCTCTCAGGAAAACGCTTTAATATTTTAGTGCCCGATCCCGATGCCATTGAATTGCGCGACATTGCCTGCGCCCTGGCTCGTCAGGCTCGTTTCAATGGACACACGCGGTTCTTTTACAGTGTGGGCCAGCACTCCTGCCTGGGGGCCCAGGTGTCACCAACCAAAGATATTGCCCTGCATATGCTCTTTCATGATGCCACAGAGGCCTATGTGGGCGATCTTGTGTCCCCGGTAAAGGCCTTGCTACCTGATTTTGAAATCATCGAGTCCCGCATTCACTGGGCAATTTCGCAAAAGTTCAATTTGGATTTTCCTCTGCCAAAGGTCGTCAAACAAATCGATCGTCGCTTGTTGGCGACCGAAGTTCGTGATCTGATTACAAAAGACTTGGCATCCTGGAAAATTGGCGAAGACGAACCCTTTGATTTTCCGATTATTCCCTGGCCGCCAGAAGTCACTGAGGCGCGCTTTTTAGAGTTAGCAAGCAGCCTCAAGAAATAATTTTCGTGGAGGTCCCTTTGAAAGCATTTCTTCTAACACTCTTGATTTTGGCAGGAACTCTTTCGTCCCGGGCCGATGACAAAGTAATTGTGGTCACCGGTGTTGCAGAGAAAGCTTTGGATCCAAACTTGGTCCATATGACTGTCGAAATTTGGAGCAAGGCTGCAACAGCAAAACAAGCTCAAGCAGCAGCTGCAAATCTGACAAAACATACCAAAAAAGTATTTGATAGCTACAAGCTCAAAAAGGATGACGTGCAAACGGATCAGTACTCTCTGAATCCAGAGTATATTTACGACAACAAATCCCAACAGAATCGCATGGTGGGCTTTCGCGTGGTGCACTCGATGTCTGTGATACTTCGTAAAGTCGACGAAGCTGGAAGTTTTCTAGACGCTCTTATCTCTGACCACAAAGACACCACCAGCGGGGTGAACGTAAATTCGATCAACTGGGATTCCGATAAACGCGCAGCGACTGAAACGGAAGCCTTAGCTGACGCAGTGAAGGCCGCAAAAATAAAGGCCGATGAAATCGCAAAAGCCGCCGGTGTTAAAATCAAAGGTGTCAGTCGCATCACACACACTCCTGGGGCCAGCAATGAGCCTCGACCAATGGCCAGAGCCTTTGCCATGAAGGCAATGGACTCGGCATCAACAGAACTTTCCGGCGGCCAGATTAAAGTGCGCGTAGAAGTCATAGCCGAATACGAGCTGTAAAATAGAGCCACTCATATTTCGTTCGCATTAAGATGAGAAAATTATCTGATTTTCTTAAGTAATGCTGCCGGTGACTCGATAGGGAAACATGCGTTTTCTCTTTGTACTTGCAGCTTTATTTCTATCTATTCAAAATGCACACGCTGTTGGTCTAGGTCGCGCTTATATTGACCAAGAGGATGGGATTCCGGTTTCTATTTTCAATAAAGAGGGAATGGAAGACTGGAAAGCCTGTCGTGATGATTCCAAATGCAGCGCCATTGGCTGGCCGGATAACACGGCGGAAATCACCGTTTTGTCATTAGGAAAACCCAAAATCCAAATTGATCCCGACACTGGCCAAAAGAAAACCACGGTCTTTGCCAAAGTTTCTTTCAAATATGTTCGTGATGGCGTCACTAAAACCGGCACCGGTTATATGGATGCTTCTCCTTTGACGAACTCCGCTCCTGAGTCCTCATTCTATGGCGCGTCGGCGGAAAAAAAATATTGTCCTGAAGCTAAAGAAACCGTCATGCCTGACGGGACCATTTCATATATCGGACAAATTCAAAGAGCCTTGACAGCCAAAAGTGTGGGTGACACCGCTGCCCTCATCAAAGGATCCGTTGGTTCTTGTGTGATTGATCCTAAACGTCTCCCAGCTCAATACTCCAGTGGTGTTCCTTATGACACCTATGTCCTCCCGAACATGAGTAAAAAAACTGTGCCCGCAGTGGTAAAGGAAGACGGCTCAAGAATGAGTCGTCAGGACTTGATCGATATCGATGCCGTTGCCCGCACAATATATGCAGAGCTTGGCTGGTGCTACAAGCACGGCTTGCAATACCCCATGGCTGTCGCCAAAGTTATTACCAACAGAGCCACGGCCATCAATGAAGCCAAAGCTAACAATGAGCCACGAAAACAAAAATCTTTGGAAACACTTTTTATTAACGGACAACACAGTTCCACTAAGGGGAATATCGCAAAGGCCGCGAACTCCCCGACACAATTTCATGTGTGGAAGCAAAAAAATAATAAAGGCCAACGCAACGGTCCCTTAACGATGGCGTTGTGTCCCCCGTCAGATCCAAAAAAGAATTTTTATCAGGGAAATCCGCCTTCAAGAATGGAACTTGAGATGTGGGACAATACAATTAAGATTGCAACCGAAGCGGTTCTTTTTCCGCAACGCTTTAACAAGCGCACGAGCCAAATCACACAGACCAATTTCACAGGCGCAGAGACTTCAAGTTTTTATGGTATGAAAGAAGTCCCTGTCTCTATTGAAAAGCGTCGCGTCTCCAATCGCGAATGCGTGCAGATCTGGGAATAACCAAGTTTATTTAAAGACCATGTCCCGCTCCCACACGTCCGTGGGCTCATCGCTGACAAATTTGTTGGGGTCTCCGGTCCAAAAGAAAGAGCGGAAATAGCGCCCCATGGTTTTACGCAATCGTTCACGAGAAGCGCGATTGTCCTCGGTCCAAGCAAAACGTGAAAAACTGGGCCTATCTTGAACAAAGTTTCCTAGGTAAAACATTGCATCCATACCGTGAACTGCCCCAAAGAGCTCATTCCAAGGATAAGGCGTTTCTCGCCACTCAAAAGAGTAACGCCAGATTTTAGGTTCATAGGCCTTAGCTCCCCAAAACAAGCCATTGAGGGTTTGCCACAAAGCTATTGAGCCCGTCTTGGTGACAGCCTTAAAAGTCGCTAAACTCGTATCCCCAATAATATCCGACACGCCTAAATCCGCTGGAGGACTTTGCATTATCTCCCACAGCTGCTTGTCTGTAACTTTGACAAAGGGCATGCCCGCCAAATAAGTTCCCTCATCAATAGTTCCCCCGATGATCATGGGCACTCGATTGAAGTGTCCCAAGACGACGCCCTCAAGACCTTCGGGGAAAACCACACCATCAGAAATATGTTGAAAGGGAATTAAGAAATCCTGTGCTTGTACGATCTCATCCGAAGTTCGTTGATACATGAACTCATGAATCCACTCGTCACTTTGTTGCTTAGCGAATTTTTTAGCGTCGCCGTGATCGGTCGCAAACCCCGCATTGATCAAAAGATTTTCCAAAAACTCATGCGACCGTGATTCCGCTACAAATCGTGGGTAAGAGTTTGGAATTCCAGCCGAACACACCGCTTGATGGAACATACCTTCTGCCAAGGGCGTTTGCAAAAGTCCCCAAACATTCATGCACCCGGCGGATTGTCCCATGATCGTAATATTATTCGGGTCTCCATTAAAGCTATCGATATTGTCGCGGATCCATTGCAATGCGCGAATCAAATCCAAAGTCACAAAGTTGCCCGAACGATCGAGATCAGATCCATCCCCCCGAAGCGCCTTCATTGAAATTGCACCCAGCAAACCTAGTCGATAATTAACGCTGACAAAGACAACTTGGGCATTGTTTGCTAAAAATGCCCCATCGTACATCGGGTCTGAAGTCGTGCCTTTAAAGTTAGAACCGCCATGAATCCAAAGGACGACCGGCAGCTTCCGGCCCTGAGCCTCAAATTGAGGCCGCCATATGTTGAGATAAAGACAGTCCTCGCCACCAACGGGTTCGCCAAAATATTGCGAAGGAACATTGGCAAAAAAGTTTCCTTTTTGAGGACAGGCTTGAGAGAAGTTTTTGGCGTACCACATCCCCGTCCAGGGCGGGCGAGGAACGGGGGCTTTCCAACGCAGCTCGTCCACCGGAGGGGCTGCAAAAGGAACTCCCAACCAAGACAGAGTGTCATGCGCGGCTTTTTGTCCTTGAACACGCCCCGATTCGGTCTGACGAACAAGAGATCCTGCAAATACGGGAAGGCCTATCAAAACGAAAAATAAAGTCGTGATAAAATTACGAATCATATTTCGCTCCCCCTTTTAAGGTCATACATGGCTCTGAGTTTTGTTCCAATAAAGAAAACACAATCTTCACAATTATGGCTAGAAATCTGCGGCCTGTTTCCTACAACATGAGTAAATACAGGGAAAACTTACACCCCTACCTCTTAGGTCTCAATGCTTTGAATCCCAAGTGTTTTTTTGCAGAGCGAAAAGAGCCCCTATTTTGAGCGACCGAACAAGAGTAGATTAAAAGCGTGAACACACTAACTTTGATTCTCATAACTTTTGGAGTTTGCCTAGCCTCCACCTCTGAGGCAAATAAGCGAACCATTACCTTCATCGCTCAGGAGCTTGAGCCCTACTATTTTAAAGCTGGCTCCCTGGGGGCACAAGGGGCTTACTACGAGATTTCTCAAGAGTTATGCAAACTTCAAAAAATTCACTGCAAATTTAAAATCGCCAATTTTCGTATTGCTCTAGAGGAGATTCAAAATGGCAAGGCTGATTTTGGCGGTCCCTTAGTTTTAACAAAACCTAGAGAGTCCATCTATTATTATTCGACGGCCCTTTTCTCCTCCGCCTATTGTTTTTACTCGACCCCAAAATATTTCAAAAAAGATATTCAGTACACAGATATTAAGGGCGCCAATATCTGCGTCTTTGGTCCATCAGCAACCGAATTAAGTCTTTTTCGAATCAAGGAAGCTCTCAATAACGAGCTCAATATTTTAGTTGAGCCCAACACCCACAATTGTTTTCGCAAAGTAGAAAACAACACCTATCCCTACGTCTATGCGAACTGTGATAGTGGAAAGTATTGGCAGGTGCACACCAAGAGCACCCTTCAAGAAATGCCCCAACTCGGTGAAAAAATATTGTACCACCTGGTGTTCTCTAAAAAGTCCTTTACCGAAAAGGAAATTGAGTCCTTCAATGCAAATCTCGAAGTCCTACGCAAGTCGGGAACACTTGAAAAGATCGCAAAAAAGTTCAAATTAATATTGGCCCCTTCGCACAAATAGACTAGCGTTTAAGCATGGCTAAAAACTATGTCTTCCTCACAGAATGTGCCGATTTTTCCGAGGCGCAGGTCGTAAAGTCTTTCCTGGTTTCTATGTATCTTCATCCACGCGTGCGGGATGAACAGATGCGGGCCATCGCGCCACACCTAGGTGACTCTCTGGGAAAATTGATAATGGAAATCCCTGAAGATGAGTTCATGAAGGCCTCTCAAGCCCTGGAACAAAAACAGGACGCAGCCCGTCCGCCGGCCACGAGTGAAGAGGAAAAAATTGAGGACCTGATACGCACCCAAGGAATGGCTCGGAAAGCCCTTTGGAACTCGGTGCTGGGTTGTATTCTGATTCCTCTTCTATGTAATTTATTTTCAATGATTTTAGGCTATCGGGTTTTAAAACAGGAAAAGCCGCTGTCGGCTTTAAGTCGCAGACGATTATTGATTGCGATTGTTTTTAATAGTGCGGCTTTCTTTTTCTGGCTGACGATTGGGCCGCATTTTTTAACGGGGATTTTTAGGGGTTAGTTTTTTTTGGGGGCTGGGGTTTGTTTTGAGCGGGGGAGAAGTTTGTTTGTCGCCTGCTCTGCTGTAACAGATTTACGATTCTTC
>JBBKWD010000245.1:0-3620 GCA_037968775.1 Bdellovibrio sp. | reverse complement strand
TTTCGGTCATGTCTTCAGAATTTATACAGAATTTATACAGAATTTTGGCGCAAGACGGGCCTTGCCGGCTTTTGGGTTGAGCATTTAATTTGCTAGTACACCTATAGGCAGAAAAGGATCACATGTCAAAAAAGTGGCTTACTTTAACATTATTTGGCGGACTCGCACTGGGAATGCTTTTCTGGTTCTTGCCGTCCCCTCAATTGATAGGGGCCTGGGAAGAGGACGCACTGACCTCGGTAACACGGATTCAAGGAGTGACCTCTAGAGTTAAAGATGAGGCGAATATCGAAGCCACGGACTTTGCTGACAGCAAGATCTCGACTGCGGATTTAATAAGGCACGTCTCGGTTCTATTGGAAAATCCCCAAGCTAATAAAGTGCTGGAAAAAGAAATCAATACAGCTGCCAAAACCTTAACATTTTTAAATTTTGAGCAGCTTGGAAAACAGGCCATCGATTTGACGCAAGATCGGCAAGTGCGACAGGCAGCTCTATACATTCTAAGTGAAGCGGGGCCAGCGGCAGCGCCGGTTTTAGCCGCCTTGGTCGAAAGTGGATTGCCAGAGTATTCAAATTTAGCAAACCCCCATTCTCGGGATTCTGCTGAGCGAAGTTTTGAATTGAGCTTAAGAATGTCTGCTCTTGAAGCCCTAGATAAGGCGGCTTCGCAAAATCCGGAGATTCGCACCCTGCTTGAAAAAATTGTAGGAAAGCAAAAAGAACCGACTTTGCGGTACTTGGCACAGGTAAGTTTGCGCGGTGTTGAAACAGGACGTCCCGGTCAATTGCAAAAGGTTATGGAGCAAGTTGTCGGCAAAACTATCGATTAGGACTCAAAGGGTGAGTGGGCGCCAAACTTATAAGTGAAGGTTGTGTAATAGATGAAAGCTCAGTTGCGATTTACAAAATTTAAATCTATAGAAGGATCCATGAAGTCGTGGTTTGTTCTTTTTTTATTTATTTTGTTAGGATCACTCTCCGCTAAAGCAGAATGGATCGCATCCACATCCCGAGCTCCGGGTGTTCCTTCATTTTTAAAAGCAGTTGAATCTAAAATCCCTGTTCACATGGCTAAGATACTAGGAGCTGTAAAAGTTGATTTTTCGGATTCTTTTAAAGAGTTGAACTTAAATAATTCAAACTTAAACTATGCATCTATCGGTAGACGAGACCTCCTAGTGGCGCGAAACCGGATCATCCTGAGTTCCCAACTCTTAAGAGCTATCGCTGCAGGCAAAGCCCACTCTGAATTTCAGACGGCAGAGAAAGCTTTAACTTTTCAACTAGCAGTAATGCTCGATCGGTCGGATAGAAACTGGGATAATAAAATTGATCAAAGCGAAGTGCTGCGTTGCCACCGCCAACATCCGAAAGAAAAGGGGCGTGTTGCAGGAGTTCCGGGGCCGGTATGTCGATACTATTTGAATTCTTCTTATAAAATATCAGACGCTTTAAATTATCGTTCCCTTGCGGATTATAAAGGTCTGCGGCAGGAAAGTAAGAATGATTTTGTGGGACGCGTGGGGAATACCTCGGAATTAAGCTCCGTTCATGCTCACTTCGCTTTGAATCTCACAACATATCTGACGGATACTGACTATGAGTGCAGACGCCCCGCTTTGGCCCAGTTTTTTTCTGAGTTAACCCAGAGTCAGCAAAAAATAAACTGTGAAAAGGTCACGACTATTTTTAGTTCTTCAGGCGGTTGGAAGTTTGACGTCGACCCTCGGAAAGTTTATCAGGTTCACTTTCTTTTTGCCTCTAAAGGCGAAGAGATGATGAGTCGTTGGGGACACTCAATGCTTCGACTGGTTGTCTGTGCTCCCGAGCGCGTGACGGTGGGACCTGAGTGTTTAGAAGACGTCGCCTTTCATATCGTGCTGAGCTATCGAGCCAATGTGGATGACGTGATTGTGAACTATTGGGATGGACTCTCTGGCAAATACCCGTCGCAGTTAATGGTCTTTCCTTTATCCCAAATTGTGGACGAGTACGCTCGCGGTCAATGGCGCGATCTTATTAGCTTACCTATAAAGCTGACTGAAAAACAGCAGTCGGTGTTGGTGAAATCTGCGTTGGAACATTATTGGAGTTATTCGGGCAGCTATAAATTTATCACCAACAATTGTGCGACGGAGGCGGATCAGTTGGTTCGTGCCGCCTTGCCTAAAAATCATCCCTATCAGAATAGCATGGCAATGACTCCGCTTGGGATGTATCAAAATTTAAGTACTTTTAAGCTGACGGATGAAAATCTGGTTGTGGATCGCGAAAAGGCCAAAGGTGTGGGCTACCTGTTTCCAAGTCAGAAAGAAAGTTTAGATAAATCCTTTGAGAAAATTAAAGGACTTTTTCCTAAGTTCAAAGACCTATCGGATTTAGCCTTGGCCAGTTATGCATCTGACAGGCGTGCCGTTTATGAAAAGTTTGAAGCATTGGATCAAATTGGTGCCGGCTACTTGGTCGAGAAGCATATTCAATTGATGAATCAACGCGTGTTGCAAAATTTGGTGTCACAGAGTCTGCAAAGTGACACCGCACTAGGAGATCGTGAACTCCGTGAAGTCATAGAGAAGCTCGTTAATGCTTCCCAAGGGAGATTGCCTTGGGAATACGCTACCCTTGGTTATGGCATTCCTCTTGCAAATGAGCTTGTGCCCGAAGAAGAAGTGTCAAAACGTTACCGCGAGGGTTCCCAGTGGGGAGCACAGTACAGCGAAATACTTTTGAAGCGCTTCCCGGAAATGAGCGAAGAATTGGATCAGATTAAAGACAATATGAAACTTTTAGCGAATCTAAGGAGGTTCTAATGAAAGCAGTGGTTTTGACTTTGGTAGCTATGGCTATCGGTAGCTCGGCGCTTGCCTATGGTCGTCATGACGGGCGTCGTGGTGGCTACAACAATGGTCATCGTGATGGATATCATGATGGTTATCACGACGGACGCCGAAATAGCAATGACGGCTTTGCAGACGGAGTTTTAGTGGGACTCGTGGCCTCTACTTCGGCTTTGTTTCTTTCTGAAATCACAGCGGATCGTCAGTACGCAGTTTATATGAATGCAGATAACGATGCTGCTGACTTCTTAGCTCAAGGTGGCGAGGCGACTCCGGCATTGAAGCAAGCAATGAAGTACGAGCGTGGCTTCTTGGCCAAGGCCCAAGTTGCAGGATCAGATCAGTTGTCTGATGAGCAGGTTGCAGCCATCGTCCTTGAGCGTTCAAACAGCCTTAAATAGGTACCTGCTTCCTATCGTGTCGATTTAGTACCAGGTTCCTTTTTGAAACGAAAAGAACCTGGTACCTTTTAGTACAAGCCGTCGATGAAGGTCGACGGTTTTTTTTTGGTTTCGAGAGTTTTGGGAGCGGAGGATCCATGCTCCTCCGCGAGGAGTTCCATTTTTTTACGGATGTTGGTGGCTCAAGCGGCAGTTCTGAGAGGGTAGGGTTGAGTCCACGTAAAAAGAAAGTACTTTGCTCTGAATCGCACGATGCGATTCAGGAAGGCCGCACAGGATGGCCAGAATCACTTAAGAACCGTGACAGCTACATTAGCACACAATTTGTTAAGCCTTCCGAGGGACTTCCGTGTGAGGGCGCATTTTAATAGTGCCTTTC
>JBBKWD010000244.1:0-12357 GCA_037968775.1 Bdellovibrio sp. | reverse complement strand
CTTAAACTCACTTAGACAGTCGGCTCTAGTTTTCACCTGCCTTAACCGAACGGCATTGGCCACGATGGCAGGGAGAAAGGCCCGCTCACGGATGGCCACACTATCGAATTATGCCAAACACTGCGGTAAATACCACCTCCATAAAAAACTCAAGAACAAGAAAACAAACGAATCTTGAGCGACCTTCCCTTGTAATCACATCATCCAACTTGTATTCTTCCAGAGAAAAGATAGAATCACAGTATCTCAATTTGAGACGCTGTTCGATACTCTCTGTCTGAAAAAATCCAGCTTTCCTGCTCTCGAAAAAAACCATACAAAGTACACAAGTTGCAGTTGTTAGGCGCATATCACTGGAGAGGTATTTAATGAAGCTACAGCTAGTAATCATAGGCCTAATTACGTCAGTGTCGATAGCTTCGACAGCGGCTTCTTCAGGTGTGGAAGCTGGGCTTTGCACCTCTTGCGTGAATCAATCCAATACGCCTCACTCAATTTCATCGCTGAAGGGAATCGCTGAGCGAATTTTAACGACGACCGAAGATGGTATAGCAGTGAGTGATGACCTGACAAAGCTCAGGAAGTCCGATGACAGGAAAGTGAAATCAAAATCATCTCCGGCTTATTTAGATGCTGTTGGCCGAATTGAGATCAAGTTTCAAGATGGAACATTTGGTATTTGTACCGGTAGTCTGATTTCGGAAGTGCCTGGAAATTCAAGCAAGGTGATTCAAACAGCTAGCCATTGCTTTCGCGATTCAAAATCTAATGACCTCAAGGCGATTAAGAGTATCCAGTGGAAGACGACAACTCGGTCCGGGAAGAAGATCATCAAAGATTTAGAATTGCAAGTCAGTGACTTTGACGACGACATTTCGTTATTAACGATGAGTTCAAAAATTGATTTTGCAGAGATCCAGCCGCTTTTGGTTGAGTCGGAACTTTTTGCACATGTTTCAGAGCTTCTGTCGTACACAAAAAAAGTCGTTTCTGCCGGTTATAGTTCGGACTATGAAAAAGGCAATGGAGGCGCTGTCTTGACTTATGATGATGCTATTTCTCGATTCGAAATCAATTCCACGAGTTTTCGCGATGGTGTTTTAGTTCATACGGTGACTTTTCAAGGAGCCAGCGGAGGACCGTTGATAGCTGAGATAGATCTAGCAGAAGAAGAAATCGAAAATCCCTACGGTCAAATGTATATCCTGGGATCTTTAAGAGGCGGCGATAAGTCTGATTTGCATTATATCTCTAAGGGCAAATCGAGCAGTTCGTTGGGCAATGATGAATCCACGTATCAATCCTACCAATCCGTGGGAAGAATGAAACCTGAACGCTACAATCGCTAGTGCCAATGAGATCGGATTCTTTGAGGGGCTGTGAGGCGAAGCCTTCAGGGCCTTGGCGCATTATGCGTTCTAAATAAAAAACTATTGTGGAAAATTGAACGGGTATCGGTGAGCTGCTGGAATGACGCGCGTCATGGCGTTCACTTAAGCGCGACGCGGCCCGCGCGTGCGCAATTTCATTGCAACATCGTAAGGTCAGGATAGGCTCCCTTTGACTTTTAAGCGAGGGGAATCGATGAAAAGAATTTTGGGACTGATCTCTGTTTTATGTATCAGTGTTTCTAGCTGGGGACTTACTAATGCCGTCGTGGCTGATGAACCTAGTTTTGATACCTTGGTTTTTTATTCGGCACCTCAGTGGGATCCTGAATTGAAAGAAGTCGTGCAGGGTTACTGCAACGGTCAGTTGATTTCTCCTCGTGTGATGATCACCGCGGCTCACTGTGTGGCAAACGCTTACTCTTTGAATCAGCCCACATTGGACATTCAAATCGGAGAGTACCTGTATGCAACAAACCGAACCACGGGCGAGCGAGTTCGTGTTGGATATGCCTCTAAGATTCGTCAAAAAGTGACGGCTCAGTTTTATTTTGTTCCTAGTCTTAAGGCACGCTTGGATTCGCAAAAGTTGCGAACTCGGTTGGGGCCTTCTGATGATTTTGCTGTTGTGGTTTGGAATCAAGACCTGACGCTGAAGCCGACAGATGTTTTTCCAGAAGTCGTCAGTCAAAAAGAAGTCGCAGGCATCGTTCCGTCTATTTTGAAATACCGACCTACTGTCGTGACCATCAATCCGATTGAGGAGATGTCGACACATACACGGCGTAAAGCGGTGTTGAATTCTCTTTCAAAAACTTTCAGTGGTTATTTAGAGTCCAAGTCCGTGGCTCGTTTAGCTCCGGGGGATAGTGGTGCACCCTTGTTTGTGCAGGTGGGGCCGAGTTTAAAATTGATCGGTGTCGTCAAGGGACGGGCCGAGACCTTCTTTTCCAATTGGGACGTATATGGCTTGCTAGACAGTAAGCTTTGCCAAGTGTCGCAGCAGATTCCAGATCGTGCCGTTCAGGATTTGATCTGTCACTAGATGGGGTTTTGTTTTCTATTGGCGTAGCAAAAAAGTGCAATACTCGCGGCCACAGTGGCATTTAATGACTCCACGGAATCAGCGGGAACCGAAAGTTTTTTAAGGCCCTTATAACCACTGAATCCAGGACCTTCTTCGCCGATCACTAAACGTAAATCGTTCGGCCACGGGAATTTGGCGACGTTCTCGCCCTTCATATCTAAAGCAAAGACCTCATCGTTATTTTGCAAATAGTCCGCTAGCTTTCCAATTTTAAAAACCGGCAACTTTAATAGTGCGCCCGCTGAGGCCTTCAAAGCTTTTGGGTGATAGGGGCTGCAGCTTTCTTCGCTGAGCAAAAGTTTGCTGGCACCAAAGGCCATCGCAGAGCGCGCCAAGGCACCGAGGTTCGCAGGATCACCGAGTGGGCAAACGAGTTCCAATCCTTGTGGAGCTTTGGCGGTGTCGAGTAGAGGGACCTCTAGGGGTTCTAAAACAAGCAAGTTGAAATGAGTCCCGACAATATCGATTTCGTTAAACAATGCTTTTGGCAGTTTAAATAAAGGAACCCGCGTAGTTTTTATCGCCGTAGTCAGAGGCTGCAATTCTTCGTGAATAATTTCAGCTTTAATCTTAAAGCCAGGCTTGGCCAAAAATTCAGTAATCAGCTTTTCGCCCATCAAAATGAATTCTTTGTGTTTTTTAATACCGCGAGCGCTGGAAAGGTCACTCCAGCGGCGAAAGTGTTCATTTGTTTTGGACGAGATTTCAATCACAAAGGACTCTATTCTTTTTTCTTAAGTTGCAGGTCATAGAAGTCACTAGGGGACATTGCGACTCGCAAGTTCAAGCCTTCGGGCACTTGGTAAAGCATGACAGAGAATGAGCGACCGACTTTGACGAAGAGCTGACCCATCAAAACCTGCCCGTCGCACAAAAGCCAACCAAAACCACGATTGTGGCGCAGACTGGAAGATTCGACAGTGATTTTTCGCAAACCGTCGTGATTCAATGGTCCTATATCAACAAACCAAAAGGCGTCGTGAGAAAAAGCGACATAGGAACCTTGCAGAAGTTCTTGATCAATATTTTGTATCGAATAGCCGAAGGGCCAAGGGAAAACGGGGTCTCGAAAGGGGGCAGCCGCCGTCGACATATTGGGAGTTAACAAGGCCAAAGACAATAGAAGCAGCAGGATCAGATTTTTCATACAGAAGTCTCCTGGTTGTGTTCAAAGCTGATAGTTAGGTTGGCATCAAAATAGTATCCACGTCGGTCTCTTAGTAAATAGCGAGGAGCCTCCGAATCGGGCTCAATCAGCGAGCGCAGTCGCTTGATAGAAACATAAATCAAGTTGTCATGATTCGGTTCGTAGTTTTGTTTCCAAACTGTTGCGATCAATTGTTCTTTGCTATAGCGCTGTCCCGGATTTCTCAAGAAGAGCAGAGCTAAATCTAAAAGTAAATGTTGATTCTTAAAATCAATCACGCCTAAGTGGCGTTCTTGAACGGTGCCTTCTTGAGTGGAGACTACAAAGTCATATTGCAACTTTGAAGTTTTGCTGGAGTGAAGCTGCGCCTCATTCGCAATCAAACGATATTGCCGTGGGTGCTTGTTCGGATCGATTCCGCGCAGGCTGAGATCAAAAAATATTTGCGACTGATTTTTTTGTCCACGGTTTTTATAAAGGCGTCCCAGCTGAAATAGAATACTGGGGATAAGAATCTGGTAGCCATGAGTTTGTGCTTTTTCGTAGGTTGCCCAAAGCGTTGTGGCGGCAGTTTCGTGCTCGGCCATTTCTGTTGCGATATGCGCTCGCATGAGGCCGCCAACAATTTCAATTTCCGTCAAATTTGCCTGACGGTTAATAAGCTCCAACTTATCCAAACTGCGCAGGGCCTGATCCCACTTTTGTTCAGAGGACAAGGCGTTCACATAAACTTCGAGCATCAATGAGCGAGCCAGAGATTCAATTTGTTGAGCGGAGGTTGCTGCCTGAATGGACAAAGTTAACAAAGAACTCGTCTGATCGAGCTCACGAAGTTGCAAATGATAAAAAGCCAGAACATGGTACAGGTGGGCCTGGATACCGAGATCTTGGTTGGTTTTTGCAAAATCAGAAAGTTTGGCGTAGATGGCTGTGGCGCTGCCAAATTTCTCCAATTCTGAAAGGCATTGCAGCTGAATTCGCAAACATTGTAACCACAGTTCCGGAGTCGCCTGCGGATCGAGTTCAATTTCTGCCGTTTGCAAAGTTTGAAAGGCTTCTAAAAAGTCACCTTTTTGGTACTGAAGATTTGCAATTCGAATAGACGGGTTTTGGTAAGAAGACATCGAAAAGAGTGATAGAGCTTATTGGCCGTATCGTCAATGTCTTACATCTCCTTACAGGGGAAATCCTGGGATGAGGAAAAAATAACAACCGCAGGATTTATCTGAATTTAAATTACTCTTGGGCCATGTTCTCAAGCGCTCGGTCGATGGCGCGGGCAATTTCCAAATTTCTTTGGTTGGCCATCCAGCCTGAGTTTTTAGCGCGAACCTTTAAAAGTTCATTGCGGGCTTCTGGATCTTTAAATAAATGCAGGGCTTGGGTGCCGGCTTCTTTGAGCTCTGTATCATCTGACTTTAAAAGCTCCAGAATCCCTGGGACGGCCGACGCGCCGACTTTTCCGAGTGCTTGGCTGCACCACTGGCGGACTTCGCCTGTTGAATCGTGAACGCAGTTTTCTGCGGCCTTTAAGACGGTGGCTTCTTCACTCCAAGTCCCTTCAGCCAAGGCACGAGCTGCCACTGATTTCTGCAGTTTTTGAGGGTGAGCGAGTTCTTTTCTGAGAGACTCTAAGCCTGGAGATCCCATGCACTCAAGAGCCTTAACCGCATTGTCCGTTTCAGAGCCGGTGTCGATAGAGGCCACAATTGAATCTAAATAGGGCTCAGCTATTTTCCGACTTTTTTCAGGCAAGGCGCAAATCATACTGATCGCGCGCGCTTTTTCAGAGCCTGTTTTATCAAGATTTTCAGAGACAAAAGTACTGACCAGATCTTCTCGTTTTAATTTGCTGACCAAGAGCTTAGAGGCCAAGGCGCTGGTGCGTGGCACTTCTAAAAGACTCGTCAAGCGGCGATTGACCCAGGCGGCTTCATCTTCACCCAAGCGGACCAAGACGATCGAAGCAGCTTCGATGACTTCAAGGGGTTCGGTTTCGCTAACTCGTTTGATAAGCAAATAGCCAATGCGCTTTATATCTGAAGTGCTGTATTTGAGCATTCCACGAATAGCGGCGGCGCGAACTTGGGTGTTGGGATGTTTAAGCATCAAGTCGACAAGCTTTGGCATTGCCACAACGGATTTTATGTCACAGCACTTCAACGACTGAATCGCCCAGTAAGCCACATCGGTTTTTGATTGCGGGGACATTGAGTTTTGAACCAGCTTCGAAAGGTCATTGCAGGATTCACCAGATTGAGCGGCTGTCTGCATTTCAAGAGCAGTGGTATCCGTTGCGGGGATTTTGGCGTCTTCATTTGCAGGCTCAGAAGTGGCGTTTTCGGTCTTAGAGGGCGGGTTCTCAATAGCCCTGCCTTGGTAAGAAAAATCAGGGCGACTTTCACGGTAAGCATTGATGACTGTATTGCCGACAAATAAGGCGGTGATCGGAATAATCACAAAAATCGGCCAGCTTAAAATGAAAGCCGAAAAACGACTGAAGGAAACATGAGAACAATAAGCCAACAAAGGCCCCATTAAGTTCCAAACTAAAATAAAAACACACACAGTAAAAACCACAGGAATAACCGCGCCCTGCCAGATCAAGGGAATAAAACTTAGTTTTCCCATTAGAAAAAAAGAATATGCAAAGACCACGGCAATGCCCGCGCGCAAGAGCCAAAACCAAGGGCGGTGACGCAAGTTGCTCGGCAAGGAGTGGGCCAGCCAGATACCCGCTTTGGTGAGAGTCGCAAAGTTAGCACTCATGCAGAGGAATACACTGAGGCCCAGTGCGATCCAGTAAGAGTCTTGGTAAGTAGGGCTCAGGTGAAGATAGGCGCCATCCGCGATGATCATGCCAATAATGGCGCAGAATAAAACAAACCATGGAAACACTAAATGGCGAAGCGTATTGAATTTCATTTCAATCTCCCTCTAAAAACTAAAGCATAGTCAGATGACAGGGGTGGGTCCAGCAATAATGATCTTTAAATTACCAGAGAAGCCTGGCCGGGGCGGATTTCGCCAATAAGACTAATATTTTTCTGCCCAGCGTCGCTTCTCTTCGGCGGAGAGTTCATCAAAGAGGAGGTGTTCGCCGTCATCGACATCAGGTAGATCTTGATTTTTGATTTTTTCATAAACTACCAGGCGGCGTTCGTGGGGCGTGTTTGGCAGGGAATAAGATTTGTTTTCAACTAACTTGTAAAACTCGGCCCAAGTATCAGCAGCGGCTTTAATTTCAGGGTCCACGCCGGGGCCCTTCATAAAATAAACGCGTCCACCGACTTGCAGACAATTCAGCACATTTCCAAGAGTGTTGCCGACGTCCTCGACGGCTCGGGTGATCGCACCTTGCACTGGATAAACGAAATGTTTATTGATATTGCGGCCGACGATATCGAGATTAGCGAGGTTCATTTCGCTGCGCACGTGTTTTAGAAACTCCACGCGGCGCTGAACGCCTTCGCCCAAAAGGATTTTGTCATTCGGATACATGATCTTTAGTGGAATCCCTGGAAAACCTGGCCCGGTGCCGACGTCGATCAGCGGAAACTGCAGCTTGGTGTGCTGCATGATAATGATGCTGTCGATAAAGTGCTTAATGGCAATGTCGCGCAACTTGAGCAGGCGAGTGAAGTTTTCTTTTTCCTGATTCAACATCAGCAGGCGGTAAAAATGCGCCAGGTGACGGCGTTGCTCGTGATTGACGAGGTCAAAGTCATGATTGCGGAAAATATCAGCAAGTCTGTCGTTGGCCTCGTGAAGATCGTAAATAAGTTCGGGCTTTTTGTGGCGACCCATAAGGGCCTGTTCGCCCGAAACCGCGGGACTTGCTGACTTTTTAGCCTCTTGACGGGCTTTATAGGGGCTGTAGTTGGTTTTGTTCTTATGCGCCATAATTGAGGGCCGAGAATAAGTTTAAAGTCCACAAACCTCAAGACCTTTCTGCGCCGTGTGTAAAACGGAAATCCTTGAAGAATCGGGGGTTTAAAGGGAGTATCTAAAGTCTATGTCACTAGCTAAACTGGATTCCATTAAAGAAGCAGCTCTAACGGCCTTTAAAGCCGCTCAGAGTTCCAAAGATCTCTATGACCTGAAAGTTCAGTACCTTGGGAAAAGCGGTTCCCTGACTGAAATCATGAAGGAAATGGCTTCGCTTTCGAAAGAAGAAAAGCCGCTCTTTGGTAAAAAAGTTAACGAAGCCAAGCAGGTTTTAGAATCTGCCTATAATGAGGCGGAGCAAGCTCTGAAAATGTCAGAGATTTCGGCCAAGATGTCGGCTGAAGAACTTGATATGACTTTGCCAAGTTTTTCAAAACCAAAAGGCACACAGCATCCAGTGAGTATCGTCGTGGACGAGATTTTCGCCGTGATGGCGCGTTTGGGTTACAGCCTGCGCACTGGGCCTGTGATTGAAAAAGATTATTATAATTTTGAGGCCTTGAATATTCCTGCCGATCATCCGGCGCGTGATATGCAAGATACTTTTTTCGTCGATAAAAGTCATGTGTTGCGCACGCACACAAGCCCCATCCAGATTCACTCTTTGGAAAATGAAACTTTGCCCTTACGAGTGATCGGTACGGGCCCAGTGTTTCGCTGTGACAGTGATATTTCCCATTTACCAAATTTTCATCAAATTGAAGCCTTGTGCGTGGATGAAAAAGTTTCGATGGCTGATCTTAAGGGAACGATCAGTTTCTTTGTAAAAGAATTTTTTGGACCGGGTTTGAAAACTCGTTTCCGTCCGAGCTTTTTTCCGTTCACAGAGCCCTCTGCGGAAGTGGATTGCTCTTGTCCGATTTGTAAGGGCAAGGGCTGCAGTTTGTGCAAGCAGACGGGTTGGATTGAAATCGGTGGTTGTGGTTTGGTGAATCCGAAAGTATTTGCGGCAGCAAAAATCGAATATCCAAAATGGCAAGGCTTTGCATTCGGCTTTGGGGTTGAGCGCATGGCAATTATTAAATACGGCATCGAGGACATTCGTTTGTTCCCTGAAAATGACGTTCGTTTCTTAAGGCAGTTTGTAAAATGAAAATCAGCTTAAAATGGCTTCAAGAATATGTAGATGTAAAAGAGTTCTTTGCTAAACCCGAAGAGCTGGGCGAGATGTTAACTCGCGCAGGACTTGAGGTTGAAGAGATCACGAATTTGGCTAAAGACTTTAATCACGTCGTGATTGGTCTTATCTTGGAAAAAGATAAACATCCGAATGCTGATAAACTTTCTTTGTGCCGTGTTTCCACAGGAAAAGATGATATTCATCAAATCGTTTGCGGAGCCCAAAATCATAAAGCGGGCGACCGCGTGATCGTGGCTTTACCGGGTGCGGTTTTGCCAGGGAATTTCGTCATTAAAAAGTCTGCCGTTCGTGGTGTGGATTCTGGCGGCATGCTGTGCTCTTTAAAGGAGCTGGGGCTTGCTACGGAAGCTGAAGGCATCGCCATTCTTCCAGCAAATGCGCCGATCGGGAAGCCTTACGCTGAGTATGGTGGTTACGATGATATTACTTTTGAACTTAAAGTGACTCCGAACCGTGCGGATTGTTTAAGTCACTTTGGTTTAGCACGTGAAGTGGGTTGTTTGTTAGGCCGTGAAGTTCATGCACCGAATGCTGAATTGAAGCTGGCTGCAAAATCAACTAAGTCTGAAATTGCTTTAGAAGTAAAATCTTTTGATATGTGTCCTCGTTATACGGGGCGATTTATAAAAGGCGTTAAGATCGGCGCAAGCCCCGAGTGGTTGAAGCACCGCCTTGAGAGTGTCGGCATGAACTCGATCAATAACGTTGTCGACGTGACTAATTTCGTGATGATGGAATTGGGTCAACCTCTGCACGCGTTTGATGCGGCCTTTATCGGCGGGAAAAAAATCATCGTGGATCGCGCCACTGCTGGTGAAAAATTTATTACTCTTGATGGAACTGAAAAATCATTAAACGGCGAAGAGCTGACCATTCGTGATGCCAATCATCCGGTGTGTTTAGCGGGTGTTGTCGGTGGTAAGAACTCGGGCGTGAGCAATGCCACTGTCGATTTATTTTTAGAGAGTGCTTACTTTTTGCCGATGAGTGCGCGTAAAACTTCACGCACTCATGGGATCGATTCGGACTCTTCTTACCGCTTTTCTCGCGGTGTGGATCCGGATGGGGCTTTGCGAGGTTTGAATCGCGCAACGGCTTTGATTGTCGAAGTTGCTGGTGGTGAGGCCTTCGGTGAGCACCATGATTTCTATCCAAGCCCGGTAAAAAAGTCTCCGGTAACAATTAGCGTGCAAACTGTCAGTGAGCGTTTGGGTTACGAGGCGGAGGAGTCCAAGTTTGTTGATTTCATGACTCGGTTGGGGTGTGTGGTTGAAAAAGAGGACAAAGGTTATAAAGTTTTGCCTCCGACTTTCCGTTTTGACCTGGAACAAGACATGGACTTGGTTGAAGAGTACGCGCGCCTCAATGGCTATGAACATATTCCGGAATCTTTGCCGGTCTTTGCTTCGGCGCCGACGGTGCATGATAAAGTTTTTATGCTCAATCGTGGAACCAGTGATGTTTTGCGTGCGGAAGGTTATCAACAGGCTTTGAATTTTGCCTTTGTGGGGTCGAAAGCGGAAAAGACCTTTTTGGGTTCATACGAAGCTTTGAAGGCCGCGGGGTTAGAGATTTCAGAAGTGCCTATTCGCGTGATGAATCCTTTGAATGAAGAGATGGACGTGATGCGTTCGTCTTTGAGCTTTGGTCTTTATAGAAATCTGCATACGAATTTCCATGCGGGGAATATGTATGGGCGTTTGTTTGAGATGGGTTCGACCTTTTCCAAGGGCGCAAAGACTGCAACGGATGGTGCTGACTATCAAGAGACGCCGCGCTTGGGCCTGGCTGCTTGGGGTTATTCGCAAAACATGTGGAATAAGTCTTTGAACTATCCGCTGGTTTACGAATTGAAAGCCTCGGTGGAGGCTTTGTTAAAGTCTTTGAATATTGGTTCTTATACTTGGGTCACGCCTGCAAACAAAACAGATGTACCGAGCTTTTTGCACTTAGGCCAGTTTGCTCAATTGTTAGTTGAGGGCAAAAAGGTTGGTTTTATTGGCACGGTTCATCCGATTTTATTGGATGACGCGAAGATTCGTGTGCCGGCGGCCTTAGCGGAGCTTGATTTGGCGCAGTTATACAAAGGTCAACCGCGACCTTATCGTATTTGCAGTGTTTCAAAATTCCCTGTTGTCGAGCGTGATTTCGCTTTTGTGATGCCGAATTCATTGAAGGTCGGTGATGTGCTGAAGGATATCCGCAAAGCCGCAGGCAGCTTGCTTTTGAATGTGGACGTTTTTGACCTCTATGAAGGGGGCAAGATGGAAGCGGGCAAAAAATCAGTGGCCTTGAGAGTGTGGTTGCAAGATAAGAATGCCACACTGCAGGAAGCGCAGATCACAGAGGTAACAACGAAGGTTCTGGAAAGCTTGAAAAAGAATTTTGATCTCTCTGTGAGATAAATTCTTGATTGTTTTCGCGAACTTGTTAGGCTTAATTTATGACGGCCTTTTAGGCCTGACGTATGACAGCCTTTTAGGCTTGAGTTGCGGTAGCAAGCAGAGTGAAGGCCCGGAGGGCCGAAACTGAAGCAGCACGCAGTTAATTTAATGGAGTGTATTCACTATGGCAGGCCAAAATTTAGGCAAATCAACTGTGACAAAAGCCGATATCGTTGAAAACGTATATCAGAAAATTGGTTTCTCGAAAAAGGAAGCCTCTGAGTTGGTAGAATCGGTTTTTAATAGCTTGAAAGATGTCTTGCAAAATGGCGAAAAAGTGAAGATTTCCGGTTTTGGAAACTTTCTTGTTCGTGGCAAGAACGAGAGAATCGGTCGCAACCCGCAGACCGGCGAGCAGATCAAAATTTCTGCACGTCGTGTTTTGACCTTCCGTCCTTCGCAGGTACTGAAGGCCATGCTCAACGGTGAGGAATATGCTCATCTCAAGGATGACGATGATGACGACGATGACAGCGGTGACAATGAATAATTCAGACGCTTCTGAGCTTGCCTTGGAAGACCAGCACGTAGAGTTCGCAACCGAAGCCGTCGAGCTGCCGGATACGCCCGTATTGGCGAGCGAACCTATTTCTATTCCAGCGATGCTTTGTGATGACAAGCTGTTGGAAGAAATCAATACGATTCCAGATCGCATGGGTTTTAAAATCGGCGATGTGGCGGACATCTTAGGTATCAAACAATACGTTCTTCGTTACTGGGAAACAGAGTTTGATATTCTTCGTCCTAAAAAAGCTTCTAATAATCAGCGCATGTACACGCGCAAAGATGTCGAGAACGCACTTTTGATTCGCAAGCTTTTGCACCGCGATCGTTTTTCGATCGAGGGCGCAAGAAACGCGATGAAAGAGTTAAAAGCCCATGTTCGTAAAGAAAAGGACATGAGTCAGGTGTTCTCGCGTTTAACGGGCATTAATGAATCAGTTGAAGAATTAGTTTCAGATATTCGTAAATTGCGTCAGTTGTTTAGATAGTATTTTTACTAAGGGCTCTGCGTTCTGTGGGGTTTTCTTAATTTGGTTCTTAAAAAAAATCTCTGCGTGTGGCTCAGCTTGGTAGAGCACTTGCTTGGGGTGCAAGAGGTCGCAGGTTCAAGTCCTGTCACGCAGACCATCCTATCTATCTGAAATCATTGAGTATTCATGTAAATTCTATGTCTGCATAAGACTGCAAATAACTGCACA
>JBBKWD010000243.1:0-8973 GCA_037968775.1 Bdellovibrio sp. | reverse complement strand
GAACCTACACCGACTCCTTCGCCTGTGCCCCCGGTTACCCAGTGCCCATCAAACTTTGAGTTTGTTAGCGCCAATTCGACGACAAAAACAGCGGCCTTCTGTATCGCAAAATATGAAATGAAAAAATCAGACTCTGGAAAGGCAATCGCGATTTCGGATCGTCGCCCGTGGATCGCTACAAAAGCAACAGCCACCGTCGCTTGCCAAGAAAGCGGTTATCGCCTACCGACGAATTCTGAATGGAATGCCGCTGCCTTAGAAATTTACAATCAAGATGCAAACTGGAGCGACGGCCAACAGGGTGAAGGAACCCTCTACACTGGATTTTATTCCGGATGGACAGAGCCTATCGCGATCACAAATACAAAGAACCCATATGACGGCACTGGCCGATCAAAAGGCCACGAGCGCCGCACTTTTGTCTTAGCTAACGGAAAAATCATTTGGGACTTCGGCGGAAACGCTTGGGAGTGGGTCAGCGACACGATCTACGGGAACTCCTACACGCCGGACCTATCAAGTCACTATGCCCGCGACTATCACAATAATAAATGGGATGTCACTCCGGGTTCACGACAACTTTTTGATTTTACTGGCATGACTTCAGTACCAAAGAAGAATGTCTATCTCGGCAGCCTCTTTGGGGGCAGCACGGGAAAGGTCATTCGAGGCGGCGCGGTTTGCCTCCATTCGAATGGAATTACTGGGATTTTTACAGCCAACATCGGCGACATCACGGCCAATGAAGTTCAAGCACCAGCTTCCTGGAATTTAAATATGAACAATGTCGGCTTCCGTTGTGTTACAAGTCCTCAATAACTTTGAGGGCTTTTTCACCGAGGCTTTGGCAGTTACCTATTATAGATAATTCGTCGACTGCGGGGGTCTCCCCGAGAGTCGCTCGTAAAAGCATTTTTTTAAAGTAAATATTTGTTGGACCACCAAAGTCAAAGCGATAGACCCCTAGCGGAAAAGCCATCGGTAGTGTTTCCGTGCGAATTGGGAAGTACTTATCAATCACAGCAAACACACCAGGAAATTGAACCACTGATCCCAACGAGAACTTTTCGCTTGCAGAAAGCTTTCTGAAAAATTCCTCTGCAGTTTTAGATTCCAGTTCCGAATTGTCGGGATCTCGAAGAGACTGGGCTTCAATTTCTTTCCAGTCGAGCCCCAATTCCCTGGCATGCTCCCGAGTCTGGTATTTCATAAAGGCTCGCTGCTGAACTTGCGCTTTTTGTTCAAATTTTTGAATAGTTTCATAGAGCGGATGATGGATGTTGGACTCGTAGCAGTAAGCTCCATATAATATAAGATAGCGCCGTTCATCTCGCGAACCGCTGTTAACCAATAACTGCTCTATTCTCTCGAGATTTCTGAAAAAAAGGACGGTGTTGAGATCCGCGTTGGGGCGGCGATCTTTCCCCGTCAAAAGCGAAGGCGCCATCTTTCCAAGATACTGGTACCGGGAGTGTTTCGGCATCGATTTTTCAAAACCTAACCACTGATTTAACACTGCCTCAGGTACCTTAAGGCCAAAAAAGGCCGACTCCCCGGCATTCTTATTTTCCATGGTCACGGGATAGTCATCGGAGCTTCCATAAAAACCCGGCCACGTATCATACTGGCTCCAGATCGGTTTGAATTCAGCGTGGCACCCCAGACATTTACCCTGTTGCCCTCCATTTTCCGAAATCTTATATGGCTTCGTCATGCTATTTTTTTCATTAAATTCAATTTCATAAAATTCAAACTGTTTGGTGACCTTATTAAAGTTCATCACCTCAAGCATTTCGTAAGCGCGCTGTTTTTCTGAGCCATTAAAGGAAATCACAAAGTGAGCAGATGATCCAAAAACAATCGCTCGTGGATTTTCAAAAGAAGACTCATGCAGACTCTTACTGGCGTAACCTAAGGTATGACGACTTAAATATTTCGGTTTATTCTGGCTAAGGTACTTCAATAAGTCTTCAATCCTAGAAAACTGATGTCGCTCCAAAATACTTTTAAGATCCTCAAAGGAAAGATCCTCCGCGTTTTCGGGGAACGATAAGCTTTTAAGGTTCACTTCACTATAGGCTTCGGAAGCCACGCCACGCACACCCCGGTAAGAGCAGCTTACCAGGACTGAAAATCCAAAAGCGCAAATGAGGATGACAAAAATACTGCCGAAAATTCTTTGAAGCATAAGATCCTATCGGATTTTACCCATATATTTATAGATCATCGGAAAAGTTCATCTCAATTTGAGCAAACAGAGTGCTGTCTATGCTTTTTACAGGACTTTTTGCTAGCTTTCCGACGTGGTCGCTCCGTCACTTTAAGAATGAAAAACTGGGAAAATTCGACTGATACTTTTTCGCTCGACCAAAAGTTCTTCACCCGGCATTTTTGACCTAGTCCCAAATTGATAATTCCATTTTTTATCATACTCAGGGACTCGAGCTTCAGTCATAATCATATTTAATGATGATTTGAGTTCGGAGGGGGAATGAAGTTCATCGTAGTGTCTTTGTTAATTATTCTTGGAGCACGAACAGGCCACGCACAGGTGAAGCCTGATATCATGGCCGAGGATCCATCTATTATTGAACAACAAGCTCGTAAACTTTACGAAAGACTTACCGGAGTCAAAATTCCGGTGGACAGTCCCGTCGTAAAAGAAATGGCTGCTGCTTTGAACAAGGGTGACCGCTCTGCCGCTGCAAAAGTTGCGACGAGGGATCCAAATTTCTATAACATCACCGTGAAGCTTATGGCTCTGCAACTTTCGACTCGTGATGAAACCATTAAGACTCCAATGAATGACTTCGTTGCTGGGATGATCGGTGTGACTCGCGACCAGAAAGATGCCCGTGAGCTATTAACAGGCAATTTCTATTATATGGGAAGTGGCGCCAACATCCGTTCGGACATGGTTAAAGATCTTTTAATTTCCAACAATCACTATCAGGACCTCGAAACCAATCGCATCGACTTAGCTGCAAATCTGGTCCGCGTCGAAGGACAGGTCATTGCCACAGCCGAAGCCGCAACGGTAGCCAGTCCCGATCCTGCAGGTGTGCTGACCTCGCGTACCTTTATGGGGGCTCATGCCCTGGCTGGCACGAACCGCCGCTTGGTCGAATATACTTTTAGAGAATTCATGTGTGTCCCTTTAAATGATTGGGCCGACACAGGAGCACCTGACAGCCGTATAGGTCGAGACATTGATAGGTTCCCCGCTGGCGACCATATGAAGTTTCAGACTTCCTGCAAAGGTTGCCACACTGTGATGGATGGATTCCGTGGTGCCTTTGCAAAATGGGACTTTGACGGTATGGGAATTAAACACTCGGCCGTGAACACACGTGGTGGCGCAAACAACTATACAATCGCTACCGACACCAATGGTGTCATCAACAAAATGAACAAAAACAACTCAATTTTTCCGGCGGGTTACGTTACGACGAATGACTCTTTCGTAAATAATGCCATTCGCCCCGTAAATGCGGCGACCTTTGAGTGGCGCGGCACTGCTGCTTCGGGAAATGGCGTTAAAGAATTCGGCACAATCGTCGCGAACTCTCGTCGCTTTAGCCAGTGTATGGCAAAACGAGTTTATCGAGCGGTCTGCCGAAAAGAAATGGACGTGGCTAAAAACCAAAAGATCCTCAGCCAATGGGGTGATGAGTTTGAAGCCAGCGGATACAAACTAAAAGAACTCTTTGAGTCGATTGCCGTTAAACCCGAATGCCTTGGCAGCTAAAAGGAGGGACCCATGAAAATAGTAAAAACGTTAACGCTCTGGATTCCAATTTCTGCTCTCTTGGTGGTCGGTTTTAACAACTGTGGGCAATCCAATTTTGAAAGTAGTTTGGACCTATCCTCTCTCGGAATTCAAAACGATGAAATGGATTCAGAAAAGTTAGGCTTGCCCTACGCTCTGCTTTCTGCGGAACAAACACTGAACTCTATGTTGAGTGTGACTAATGTTGGCACAGCCAACACAGCCATCATTAACGAATACAACACTCGTTATGGCGCACTTGCTGGTGGAAATGACTTAAGTATGGCCAACTCACCAGTTATGCTAGGCTCAACTAGCTTAGCAGGAGAAGTCTGCAACAGCTTGGTCACCGCCGAAAAAGCAGCCACAGCGGAGACTCGAAACTTTTTTGGATCCGTAGATTTCGCAGTCAGCGTTGGCAGCATCACCGATTCCGGCTTTAACAGTTCCGTCCGCGGAATGGCGCGCTCCTTTTGGGGCCGCAATGAGACCGCCGACGAGCTTTCTTTTCTTCAGGAATATAAATTAGAATTTATAGCAGCTTTAACTGGTACGGCGCTCACGCAAGTGGCATCAACAAGCAATCTCATAACAGCGACTTGTGCAGCAATGCTCTCAAGTCTTGATGCGATTTCTTACTAAATTCTCTGGGGGGAGAAGATGGCAAAGAATAAAAAAGAAATTCCTATGTGGGCCAAGACAGGGCATGCAAAACCCGTCACTCGCCGCGACTTTTTATCAGCAGGCATCATTCCGTTTGCGGCCAGCATCGCTGTTCCAAATTGGATGTCCTTGATCATCGGCCAAAATGCAAATGCACAAACCGCGATCAGCTGCCCGCTACCGGAATCACTCATTCCTTTTGTGACCTTGAATCTTGCGGGCGGTGCTGCCATGGCTAGCAACTATGTTCCAATGAACTCTGGAAGAGAGCCCGTCTCCAGCTATACCAAATTGGGACTTGGAAACAACCAAGTTCCGATTGAACGTGAATTTGGAAATGCCCCCTTTGCTGGAATGAACAATGGCGTTCTTATTAGTAAAATGCTCACCGGTATTCGCGCTCAAGCAAATGCTGACACGCTCTCTAAAACTGCTTTTATTGCCATTCCATGTGACTCACAGAACGACACTTCGACCAATAAGTTTGATGTCTCGGGCGCAATTACAAAAGCCGGACTACAAGGGACAAATTTACCGAATCTTGGCAGAGCTAACACCCGTTCTGGCATTCGCCAGGAGTCGGCTATTATTGCCCCGCCGGCCCCGTTGGTAGTAAGCTCCTACACGGCCCTGCTAAGCTCCATCGGGTACAGCGCCACTCTTGGCAGAAATTTAAATCAGACACAAAAAAATTCATTGGCAAAACTAATGAGTAATTTGAACAGCTCACAATCTCGAAAGCTCGCGTCCATTCGGGGCGCAACGGGCGTCAAAAATGTTCTTGATTGTGCGGGAATCAAAAATGTTGATATCGTCGAAAAAGGCGCGAGTATTGTAGATCCCCGCCAGAACACTTCGTTCTCTGGTGTCTGGGGATTAAACGCAAATACTGCTGCCAATAATCGCGAGTTGATTTTTGGATCTATGGTATACAATTCGTTAATAGGTCAAGCGGGTGTTTCAAACTTGGAACTAGGTGGCTATGACTATCACGACAATACGCGCACGACAGGTGACACACGAGATCAAGACGCCGGTGTTACAATTGGTCGAGTGTTACAAAGTGCATCTGTCATTGGCAAGCCGGTCATGATTTATGTTATTTCCGATGGTTCTGTTTTTAGCGGCGACTCACAAGATCGGAATGCTCCGTGGCAGGGAGATCGCGGATCAAATGGTGTTGCTTACCTTTTTTACTTTGATCCAAATGGACGCCCCGCTACCAGCGACTACCAAATAGGCAACTTCACGGATAACCAAGCTGCAGATCCTGCGTTTGTGACCGGCGCCAATCCAGAGTTGGCAGCGGCAGCCGTTTTTGCAAATTGGTGTCAGGCAAATAAGCGCATGGCTTTGTTTGATAAGGTAGCCGGAAGAATACTGGATGCGGATCAGTTATCCAAAGTTATTAAAGTAGCTTAGTGTAAGGGGCTTATGGGGGACGTTACTTTGAAAATTAAAAAAATATCTCGCTACTTTGCCGGAGTTCTTGGGGCCTTCGTACTCGTGGTGAGCTTCAATAACTGCGATCAAGGCTTTATGATTCAAGACTTCCCGTCCGGCGAGTTTTCGTCAAAGTCCAGCGATTGCGAAGAATCACTTTTAAATGTTTATAAAAATTCTTACCATCCTTTTCTGTCGCAGACTTGCCAGAACTGTCATGTCGCTGGCCCAGGACTCGGAAATTTTGCGAGTTCGAATGCCAGCCTTTCTTACGCTTCCTTTGCGTCGGTAGGAGCCGCCAAAATCAATAGCCAAGCCATTAGTGAAAACCATAAACCTCCCTATACTGGCTCTCGTAATATTTCTTCCATCAATGATTTTTCAGCCACTTGGGCAAGAGCCCAAGACAGCTATGTCGCTTGTCTTTCCTATAGTGGTGGTGGTGGTTCGTCTGCTTTTGTTGTAAAAACTACGCGTAAAGCTGTCCCCGCCACTCTAGCGACAACCTTTGTGAAGTTAGAATGGGATTTAGAAACCGACAGCACGGGGCTTGTGCCGCTTGTCGCGGGAATCGAAATTCGAAAAGCCGTACTTGCTGGCGCGACGGAAGGGTATGAATTTAGAAATCCAACTCTGCGTTTGAAATCGGACTCTGCTGGTTCGTATTATGCGCGAGCTTTAAATATCTATATCAATGATACCCTTCAAGGAAATGTGACCACCTATAGCAATATCGAAGCAACGGTGGGAAGTACGGCGAATTTAAATATGGCAGTTGGCTATGCCAATGCATGGGCCGTTATGACTCCGACCCCCAATGACATGATCGCTTTAGAGTTTTCTACTTTGAAGTCGACAACGGGAGCTCCCAATCCTGGGGGCGGCGGAGGTGGTACTGATCCGACTCCGGCCCCCACTCCTACTCCCCCTGCTCAGGCTGTCACATTTACTCAGCTTATAGGTACTGGAGGCGTCTTTGCCGTAAATTGCGTCGGCTGTCATAGCGCTGGCAATCCACGCGGAGGCCTGAATATCACAAGCTATGCTGCTGCAAGAACAGCGGCTGCGAATATTAAATCGCGAATGAATAATGCGGCAAACCCAATGCCGACCTCGGGCTTGGTATCTGCGGCACAACGCGCCTTGGTCGACGCCTGGATTGCCCAGGGTTCGCCTCAATAGTTCGGCAAATAAAATAGTTCAGTAAAAGAGTTCACTTCAATAAATCAGCTCAATAGATACAAAAAACCAGAAGGCAAAATGTTTGCCTTCTGGTTTTTCTTGTCGGAATATGCCCCTGATGCCGAGCCCTCATTTAAAAAAAATCATAGTCATTGGAAACATTGCCGGAGGTAAAACTCGCTTGAGTCTTCTTTTGGCTGCCCGTTATGAATTACCTTTGCTTCATGTCGATAGCATTCAGTTTCAAAAAGGCATGAAAATCCGTCCCGCGACAGAGACCACACAAATCATAAATGCGATGACTTCCCAAGAGGCATGGCTGATAGACGGCTACGGTCCTTTAGAAATCCTCGAACAAAGATTTCTTATGGCCGACGCCATTGTTTTAATCGACCTTCCTTTATGGCAACACTATTGGTGGCTTTGCAAAAGACAAATCACAAACTTTTGGAACCCACGTAAGGAATTGCCGATAGAATGCGATGAAAGAACCTGGGAACACACCAAAAAGCTATTTAAAACAATTCGGCAGATGCACACGAAGATGCGGCCGGAGCTTTTAAAAATCTTAAATCGTGAGCACTTAAAAAGTAAAACTTTTGTCGTCGCCAACAGACGCGAATGGAGTATCCTTGCAAAACAAGGGTTGCCATGTCGGTAAGCCTTAGTTTTTTTCCAGAAGAAACCGCACCGGCCCAATCTATCTGGATGCTTGGTACTTGGCAGAATCTATTTTCCGGAGCGCATGCTCATGGTGCTGCCAGCAGAGGCAATAACAATACAAAAAATGGCGGATGTTTGAGTGACTGATAAGCGTTCGCGCAAGAATAGAAACCCCATCAGCGTGGCAATGACGGGCTCCATGCTCATCAAAATACCGAAGGTCTTTGCTGGTATAACCTGCATCGCCTTGAGTTCTAAAGAATAAGGCAAGGCACTGGAAAGAATAGCCACCAAGATACCCATTGGCCACAGTGTCGGTGAAAAGACGGCCTCTGACTGATAGTAAAGTCCCACAGGAACAGCCACAAGCGCTGCAAATCCCATCCCCCAAGACGAAGTTGAGGGAATATCGCCCTCACGGCTGGCCATTTTTCCAAAAACAATATACAGGGCCCAAAATACGCCAGCACCTAATGCCAAAAGTACGCCGAATAAATCCAAAGAGCCCTGCTCAAAGGAAATGACGATTACTTTCGGCAAGATCAAATAGATTCCCACTGCCGCAAAAAATGCCCAGACTAAGTCAGAAAGTTTTTTTGATGAAAAAAGAGCCACAGCCAAGGGACCTGTGAACTCCAGCGCGACCGCAACCCCCAGAGGAATTCGCACTAAAGAAAGATAAAACAAAAGATTCATGGCCCCTAAAGAAATCCCATAGACGGCTATCACGGGCAATCGATCCCAAGGGATTTTGAACCGATAAGGCCTTGCTACAAAAAATAAAATGACTGCGGAAAAAAAGACTCTTAAGGCAGTGGTCCCCGTCGGGCCGGCCAAAGGAAATAAGCCTTTCGCTACGGAGGCACCGTATTGAATTGAAAACATCGCGATAACAATCATGAAAAATGCGCGAAGGATAAGAACTCCAGTAGAATCCATAGTACTGACTTGCCTAAATAAGCACACGATATATTTCAAATGCCCTGTAACTAAAAGCCTAGCCAAAGCAAAGCAAGCCATGCCCCTGAAGACATGACAAATTTTTCTTTAAATTTGTCTAAAATTTTGACGAAAAACCAAAATCAATATTCCGAACTAGACCATGCTAATATGAGTTCATGATCAAAGAGATATGGAATATGTTCCCGCGCCTGCTGGAACAAAAGATCAACTGCCTCCTGGACGAGGCCGAGCCGACGGCCAACAAGGCCTTTCAGCTCTACAAAACGTGCCAAACTGAAAACCTCTGGAAC
>JBBKWD010000242.1:0-6238 GCA_037968775.1 Bdellovibrio sp. | reverse complement strand
CCCTTTGTATAGAAATTGCAATGCGAGCTATTATTCATATCAAGATTTATTGACCAAACCGGTGAAAAACTTAAGGCTCTAATGCAGTTGCATTCATGGAGGATGAAATATGAAAAAGTGGGTCGTTGTGACTCTTGCAGTTTGTCTAGGATTTATTGGAAATCAAGCATTCGCGGGAAAAGTAGAAAATGTCCAGGAAGCTGTTAAAAAGTCTTGCGGCAAAGACGTCGCCGCTGACGAGGCACTTAAACTTGTTAAAAGTTTATTTCTTGCCTGCACTCCCGGAGACAAAGTGGACGTTGATGGTTGTAAAGTTGCCTGCCTGAAGGAAAATTCCGGCGCAGTTGTTGGACAATAAAGGAGTATTATCATGTTAAAAACACTTATAAAGCTTTCAGTACTGGGCACGCTTGCTCTTCCTGGATTCGCATTCGCAGCAGCTTCACTTGAAGAGCGCGTAGCGGAACTTGAAGCAAGTCAGTCTTTAAATATTTTCCAATTCAGCGGATTCTTAGGCACTCGCTACGATGACGTGACCGCAGAGCAAACATATCCAGCTGCATCAGCGTTTAAATCGCACACGCAACATTTGCGTCTGCGTTCTGGTTTGAATGTGAATGCTGAAGTCTCAAAGAAAATCAGCTTCTATTCAACGATAACAGCATCGAAGTATTTCAATACTTGGAATACTCACGCGAGTGGAGCGGGTACGGTTCCTACTTATCTGATCGATCCGACGCTGGCTCGTGGAGAACAAGGGACGCAACTTTATCTAGAGAAGGCTTATGCTGACTATAGATTTGTTGAAAACTTCGCGTTTTCATTCGGTCGTTTGCCAACTATGGATGGACCTCCAAGTCATCTTCCTTTGGGCAAAGCACGTATGGGAACTTACCCAGCTATCGGCTACAATGCGGCCTTTGACGGTATGGCACTTTCCTACAATCTGCCGATGGATAACTCGAGTTTCGCAGCAAGAGTGCTTTACACTCCAATGTCTAGCTATACGACTAGTGCAGGTAAGTTGGGTGGACAAGGCAATCTTGGTAACGTGACGATCGCAGGAAATAAAATCAATAGCCTTTCAGATTTTCACTCTGTGATGTTGGAATACAGCCTTGGTCAAACGGTTGTTGCTAATAAGTTCAACCTTTTGTTCCTGAGCTATCAAACAGGCGAGATGGCGCTTGATGGTAGTCAAATTAATGCAGGGGCTGGCGCAGGTTCGGGTTTAGTTAACTTCAAGGTCGGCGCAAACGTTCTAGTTGCTGATTTGTCTCAAGTTATGGATTCAAATTTTGACTTTGCAGTTACTCATTTGCAGTCAAAAGTTGAAAACAGCGGCAGTATAACAGTTACAGGACTTGGCACAATCTTCGGTTTCGGTGCGACTTCTGCAGGCGAAGAACTGACTGGAGCGTCGACTCTCGTGTCTGCGCGCTATAAATGGGATGATCTTTTCATCGGCATGGAATACCTAGATGGCGGAAAGAGCGTTTTCAACTATGACCCATCGTCTGATATTGTAAATGGTTTCTATAGCACTCCGGGTACAGGAACTCATGCATATGGTCTTTATAAGCTGACTCCAGAGCTAGCCCTTCGTTTGGGTTATATGAAGCAAGTTTACAAGAGCACTCCATTTACTTTTGGTGCTAGCTCAGACACAGATCGTGAAATTACAACGTATTACACAGATCTTCGTTTGGATTTCTAATAAGTTAGTTTTCGTTTCCTAACTTATTGAAAGGGACTCTATAAATAGAGTCCCTTTTTTTATTTGAGCGGGCTCTCTCCATGACTGGTGCGGTCCTGCCTAAGAGTTCGCCAATAATCTTCAAATTCTCTTGAAGTAAGTGCCTCAACTATTACATGTGATATAGGTTGCTAGAATTTGGTCTGAACCCGTCTTGTTTTCAAGACAGCGGTCGCTATGTTGTTTACCATATAAAAGTGACGAAAAAACTCACATTTGGACATCTCTTTTTATTGAATCAATTGGTACTCGCCTTGGTTGTCATGACAGTCATTGGTGTTTATGGTTCCTATTTGGTTCACCTCGAGCAGCGGGCCATTCGTGAAAGGCTGGAGCCGATTCTCAGTCGCGAGATCGATCGATTGAATCATGATGTCCTCAGTCTTGAAGGCAACGCTCAAAAATTGAAGAGTCTTGTGGACCTTTTTGATGTTATTCCAAGAGAACAGAGGACGCAGCGATTTCGCGACTTTGCAGCGGCCACCATAGCACCTCATAGTACCCAGTTTAATTCATTTTTTGCCTTGGGTCCGAGGCTCGCACAAAAATATTTTGGTCGAAACTCTTTCGTGCAAGTTGTTCATCGAGACTACTCGTTGTTTGCAAATGCTCGTTATAA
This sequence comes from Bdellovibrio sp., assembly GCA_037968775.1. Lineage (GTDB taxonomy): Bacteria > Bdellovibrionota > Bdellovibrionia > Bdellovibrionales > Bdellovibrionaceae > Bdellovibrio. Next base: position 3,863 of record JBBKWD010000242.1, on the reverse strand, counting down.
TGATCCGAGTACTTTCGTAAGCGAAGAGTTTTTGAATGCTGGATACGATGAAGATCCCGATATGCAGTGGTGGTCGATGAATATCAGTCGTCCGGGAGTGAACTTCTCTGAATTCTATTTTGATAAAGGATACATGGAGAAGGTCATGTTCACTACCGGAGTGGGCATTTATGGGGCCGACGGGCATTTGGATGCAGTGGTTGGAATTGATACATTGGCCGGTGATATCGCGCATCGCTTGAGTTCCAATCGACTAGGAGATACGGGCGGTTTATTGGTCGTCGACGAACATGGGCGACCAGTGTTGCCGTTGGTGGCAAAAGACTTGGATCTTGTTGGTTACAAGAACATGCGAGCTTTCACGCGAGATGAATTTAATTCGTTGCCAAAAATTTCACAAAAAATGTTCAGTATTCAAGGAATGAGAATTCAAGATTTTTATGGCGTTGATGGTAAAACCTATGTCACCATTTCTAAAGCGGTAAAAGGGCGACCTTGGCATATGGTCGTATTTCAGGAAAAAACGGAGGCCTATGCCAATCTGTATTTCCGATTGTTCTTTTTTATCCTGCTGGCTTTTATCGTTTATCTTTTGGTTACGGTGATGATTTGGTTTACGGGTAACTACGTGATGACCCATGATCGAAAAGCTATGATGGACCTGCGGGAATCCCGAGATCGGGCCGAAGCCGCCACGCGTGCCAAGTCCCTCTTTTTATCGACGATGAGTCACGAAATTCGCACGCCCTTGAATGCCATGTTGGGTTCCACTGAGTTGATTGCCGAAACTGAACTAACTCGAGAGCAGCATTCCTATTTAAAGTCATTGCAAGAGGCCGGAGATGTATTGTTGAGCGTCCTTAACAATGTTCTCGATTTTTCAAAAATTGAGTCTGGTCGAATGCAGTTGGAGAGTCGGGAGTTCCGATTAAGTAATATGGTCAATGAGCTGGAGTCCCTCGTGCGAGTATCCCTGCACAGAAAAAATCTGCAGTGGTCCCTTCATGTGCCGAATGAGGACCGCTGGATAGTAGGAGATTCTTTTAGAGTTAAACAGATTTTGATGAATTTATTAAGTAATGCGACCAAATTCACTGATCACGGAATGATCGAGCTTACTGTGCAGCCTTTGAATTCACCCGATGCCGGGAAAGAGCGCATCTATTTTGAAGTTAAAGACTCTGGAGTGGGAATTGCTAGAGAAAATCTAAAAAACATTTTCGAAGAGTTTAATCAAGAAGACTCATCCGTCACACGTAAGTTTGGCGGAACCGGTTTGGGTTTGAGTATCTGTCGAAAAATTGCCCAATTGATGGGTAGCGAGCTGATGTGTGAAAGCCAGCAGAATGTTGGCTCCAAATTCTTTTTTGTATTAGATCTTAAATCTAGAAAAGTCGGGCCTTGGCCGCAAAAGGCCTATGATCCGTTTGAAGAGTCTCGTCCTCAAAGCGATACCTCGCTTACGGTAAGCGAAAGGTCCGTTCTAATTGTGGATGATGTCGAAGAGAATCATGCATTGTTGAGGGCCTATTTGAAAAAGGTCGATGGTGTCTCGGTAGAATCCGCCTATAGCGGTATGGAGTGTCTGGAAAAGTGTGAGGCAAAGTCTTACTCTTTGATTATGATGGATGTCCAGATGCCTAAAATGTCGGGCTTAGAGGCCATTCGTAAACTGAGAGCTTGGGAGGCCGCCAATCAATTTCGCCGCGTGCCTATCGTGGTCATTTCAGCAAATAGCTTTACTGAGGACGTTGAGAAAAGCTTGTTAGCGGGTGCTGATGAGCACTGTGGAAAACCAATTCGCAAGCATACGGTGATTGAGTTGGTGCGCAAATATTGTTTTAAGACCTTAGTCCATCAAAACGAACCTGTTTAGGCGCGTTCTCCGTGCTTAACGGCTCATAAAAAGTCGTCTCAAAATAAATCGTTTTATATTGAATATTAGAACTCTCTTTAGATCCCGAGAAATCGTCCGATATGTATACAGATGAATAAACTTTTTACTGTCGTGGACGTTTTATTGGGAACTGAGGCTATTTCAATGTGCAACACAAAAGCACATAACAGAGATTTAGTCTCATTACCTCAGAGCTCTACGCAGAATAGATTGGTGTTGGAGTCTTTAAGTCAAGACCAACTACAAAATGTATTGGAGACGGTATGAAGTGGCTTATATTATTCATACAACTATTGTTCCTACCTGTTTTTGCTGCGGCAAATCCATCGGGTATTAATGTTTCTGGTAAAATTATTTTGCAAGCAACCAATGCAGCCTTGAGCGGTGAGCATGTTTATTTCAGAATTCGTGTATTAAGCCCTGCTCCTGAAAATTGTGTGATCTATACGGAGCGTTTTGATAACGTGGATCTTTTAGCTTCAGGCGGAGTTTTCAATTTAACTGTTGGTAAAGGTGTCGCTGATTACAATGCTTGGGATGCGGTCCCTGCCACTCGTAATAGTAAAGCTTCCTTGTTAAAAGTTTTCTCGAATTCTTCTGCAACTATTCCCAATGGCCTAGTGGCCTACGGCACGGGAACTTGTACAGCGGGATCCTATGATCCAACTGACGGCGACGTTCGTCAGATCGTTATTGAATTTGACCCCTCTGCTGCCGGGGCTTCTTATACGGCTTTAAATCCTTATCACCAAATTCGTTCGGTGCCTTATGCAATGCTGGCTGATGCTGCTTTAGACTCAGAAAAATTGGGTGGCGTCCTTGCTAGTAACTACGCGACCACAGCGGCGATGACCACTGCGATCAGTGGTTTGGTTGCTAAAACAGATTTGCCTGACTGTGTGACGCCTGGGCAAGTTCTGACTTCAAATGCAGCAGGAGTACTTTCGTGCGTAGCAGCGGGGGCAGGTTCTTATACATTGCCGGCAGCAACAACCACCACACTGGGTGGAGTGATGACTGGTGTTGCCGCAACGACTGGAATTGCTGTAGCTGGTGATGGCACGATCTCGATTTCAAATGCTATTACGACAGATATTTCAAATGCTAAAACCGATATTACCACCTTGCAAAATGGCAAAGTTGATAAAGCCAATATGGCGACCTGCCCCGTTCATCAAGTTCCGGTGTGGACTTCACCAGGTGATAATATTGTTTGTACAAGTATTCAATTAACTTCAACGGCTCAAGTTACAGGTCTGGATACAGCTCTTGCTGGTAAGCTTAATTTAGCCGGTGGCACGATGACGGGCGCTTTGAATATGGGCAGCCAGGACATCCTTGGAACTGGTCATGTCACCATGGGTAGCCAAAAAACAATCACGGTCGGAAAATATGATCAAACTCAAGAGGACACTCTTGCTGGATCTTTAACTGGAGCCAATGAGGGTGCGACTTGGTATAACTCCGCGATGAAAGCCTTGCGCTTTTGGGATGGAGCTGCTCGTCAGACCGTGGTCAGTACGACAGCGTCTTGTGCGGATGCCGAAGTTTTGAAATGGAATAACACTACAAAAGTTTGGTACTGTGCCGCCGATGGCACTGGTGGATCTCCTGGTGATGCTTCTTATGCAGCTAAAGGTGTTGTGCAGTTTGATACCGATGCTGCTACTTCAGGTGTTAGTGTTGTTGCAGGTGTTGCTTCTGTTAATTCCGGTGTCACTGGTGGTGCTGGGGATGCTAATAAAATTGCGAAACTCGGTGCTGGTGGTCAGTTAACGACGGCAATGATTCCTGGGCTTGATTGGGCTAAAATTACTTCTGGAACTCCGACGACTTTAAGTGGTTACGGAATCACTGATGGTGTTCGTAATGTTGCGGGAACTCCAAGTATTGAAACTGGATTAGACGCTGCTAAGGGTGCAGCAGGCACTGCTGGCAGACTTTGGATTGCTTCTGATACAAAAAA
>JBBKWD010000241.1:0-17702 GCA_037968775.1 Bdellovibrio sp. | reverse complement strand
CGATATTGAGAGTTCTGAGGTCCCCAACCAAAAAACCCAAGTTTTCCTGCTGCAAAACCCGACTCACGGGTAACTGATTTTCGGCAACAATGAAATTCACCTGCCACAGTCCCAAGCAGGCACGCTCGAGATAGGAAACCCCACATGCTCCAATGAATAATTGAACTCGCTGATACAAAGGCATTAAACTTGGCAATCGGATACAAAACGATATTTTTTGAGAAGTTAGAATTGCAGCAATAGCAACTCGCTCTTCATCTGAATTTACAACCCATTCGATCTCTTTTACCTTATAAAATTCAGATAGCGACAAGGCCGTCGCAAGTCGTAGGAGGCTTTCTACTGGGGCCCCACCTAAATAGATCCCAATTCGTTCGACATTAACGTTAAAAAAATCCTGAAACCTATGATTTTCGGCATATTCTCGTGCCAACGGCGAAAATTGACATCCCAATAAAAATTTTGTTTCTGGTCTAGATCCTGCCAATTTTGAGTATGAACCACCTGTCCCCGGATTATAGTTGATTAAAAAATCCGCTTCGAATCGAGCGGAGTAAACGTCTTGAAACAAGGCTAATTTTGAACCGGAAGACAGAACTTTTTTTTGCCAATCCAATCCCAGAGCATAGTGATCCAAAAAAACAAAACGCGGCTTACCAACCATAGCTATAAACTCATCCGCTTCACCTTGCTCATCTACGACTCGCCACTTTTCAATTTCATTTGATGATACATCTGGAACCTTTTTCAACCACCGTATTGAGTAAGGAATCCTAATTGTTTGAATGCTGGGTCGCTCGCGAATTACAAAAATTGGCGAAAAGCCTCGATCAGCCATGGCCTGAGCTACCGATAGACACCGTGACAAGTGCCCAAAGCCAATTAAGCCTCCGCAATCTAACCTAAAAAAAATCTCATGCTTTTTCATTAAAGTATTCGTGGACCTTTTCAATAATGTAACACTGCTCTTCGTCACTCATCCCATGAAACATGGGCAAACTAAGGCATTTTTCGTAATAACTTTCCGCAAGGGGACACTGTCCCTTTTGAAATCCCAATCCTTGATAGTAAGGATGCCAATACACGGGCAGGTAATGGACCTGGGTATAGATATCCTGGGACTTCAAAAACTCGTAAAGTTCTTTCCTATTTCCCGTCTCCACGACAAACAAATGGTAAGCATTCACAATGTTTTTTTCATCATATTTCTGAAAGCTGAGAGGAAGATCTCTAAAACTCTCTTTATACCTATCAGCAATGGCATTTCGGCGCTCAATATTAGAACTCAGTCTCGTGAGCTGCGAAGCCCCCAAGGCCGCATTGATATCAGACATCCGATAATTATAACCAAGCTCTTGCATCTCGTGATACCAACCTCCATGCGCAGGAACGGCGAACTTCGCAGGGTCCCTCTCTATGCCATGTGATCGCAATTTCAAAAGCTGCCGATAGTGCGCCTCAGAATTGGTCGTGACCATTCCGCCCTCACCGGTGGCTATATGCTTCACCGGGTGAAAGGAAAAGATTGTTAAATCTGAGTACAAACAAGATCCAACTTTGGTAACTTCTTTTTCGGAATTTACAAAAGAGCCGCCGATAGCGTGGCAGGCATCTTCGATGATCCAAAGGTTATACTGCGAAGCTAAAGTTCGAAAGCTTTCCATCTCCAAAGGCAAACCCGCAAAATCCACAACTATCATCCCCTGATAGTCAGCTGGATTTCTCTTTAACTTTTCTTCTAATAAATTTAAATCAATATTGTAAGTTACAGGATTGATATCAACAAACTCAACTTTTCCGGATTCAAAAAGCACACAATTACTTGAGGCTGCAAAGGTAATCGGCGTAACCAGAACCTTTTTTTTCAGGTCCCTATTTAAAATGCGAAATGAAGTGTGCAAAGCCGCTGTCGCGTTATTAAAAGAAACCGCATAGCGACTCCCCACCTGTCGAGCAAAGGCTTCTTCAAAGGCAACCACAGCAGGCCCTTGAGTCAAAAAATCAGACTTTAGCACTCTAACGACAGCCTCAATATCTTCGTCAAGAATTTCTTGTTTTCCATAGGGAACTTTCAACTGCAGCCTCACTTGCTCTAAAACTAATTTTAACTTAAGCGAACCTATTTTTCATAAGTTTATTCATCGCATATGAAATAACTTTGCCGCTGGACCTTTCGAACTCACCAGGGTACCGCACTTCGATAGCGCCAGATCCCTTTTTAAAGTTATAGACTCCGGCGTTGTTAATCGGATCTACTCCGGAAAGATCATAGACCTTTACCTTCTTTTCACGCGCATCCCTAAGGACCGTCCACAGCAATCCATAAGAGGCATAACACGAACGTCCAGCCTCAGTGGAGATCGCATACCAATCCAAAGCGCGATGGGCTGAATAAATATACCCCCGCAGTCCCAGAAGGTTTCCAGATGCATCTAGAGCCCTGAAAATAACTAGCTTCTCTCCGAACTTTTCAATCACTCCTTTGATGGAAGCCAAAGAGTGTTGCTGGCGAAGCCCCTTCATTGATTCAAACTTTTGATAGTAATCAAAAAGCACCTGCGGCTCTGGATTAAGCCACTTTTCTACCGAGACTTCCTTTTTAACAAATCTTTTTAAGTTATGCCGCCAGTTAGAACTCATCTGTGATAACAGTTCTTCCTCCGTAGGTGCCAAGGAAAGATTCATTGAGAGATTGCTATTCAAACAAAAAGAAGGTGATTCCCACCCTCTCTGCTTAAGATCGTCGACTTGTTTGGCTGGATCATGAAATGAACAACGACAGTAAAAAAATGTATACCCTAGAAGCTTGCGCAGTTGCGAAAAATCAAAGGTCGCCTCCGTGCCCATAATGCCACCGGGACACCAGAGAAAAACTCCGCCAAGGGGCAGCCTCTTCACCAAGATCTGCGCCATCGTGTAATGACTCGGTTTATCCGATGCCCCCCACAATCGCTCCACTTGCCAGCCATCTTGTTCTTTGACCTCTCCCCATTCATAACTTTGATAAAGAGAAAAAAATGAAAGCTCTGCTAAGGCCTGATCCCATGCAAGTGCGCCGCCTGTGAACTTGCTCCATTTTACCATAAATAGTTCACCATAAAAACCTAACTAAAAAGAGTCTCTTATAGAACTCGGGCTCTCCAGCCTCTAAAACTTTCGTGGGTAAGGCTGGCCAATTCACAATCTCAAGGCCTAATTTTTCTAAACGTTCTTTTACCACGCCAATATCTTTTTCAGAGCAAAAAAATGGATAGGCATAGGGAACTTCGAATTCAGATAAGCTTTTGCGCAACGGTTGAATCTCTTGAGAAGAAAGAAACTCAGAAAGAAAATTAAACAACTCGCGTCTTCTCTTCTTTTCGCCTTCAACATCCATCTTCGCGATATAACTATTCATATCGCAAGGATTTGCCGCCATAGGAATTATCCACTCATCTTCAGAACTAGAAGTCGGAAATGCATGGCCCTTTATAAGGAAACGAACTCGACGTTTTAGTTTCGTGATTGCAAGTAAAAGCGAAACACCCCAGCGAGCAACCAGAGGACGAAGCGCATTCTTAACCTCAAGCCTAAGGGATTTTGACTGAATGCACTCTGGCTGAGTGGGCGCAGACAGTCCCTTTGCACAAATAAGCACAGCACCATTCGCAATCGGCAAGGTCTTACGCACGCTAATTATACCAATATCGCCATCTGTCCCCAGCAACTGCCCGGAGGACGAGGAACTAAATAATCCATGGGCATTATCAGATATAAGAAACGCCTGATTTTTTAAACAATATTCTCGAAATGGAGTCAGATTTGTTTCTAAACCAAAATAATGAACAGCAAAAATAGCTTGTACTTTGGGTAAATCCGCTGCCGACAGAACCATCTCCAGCCGCTCGTTGACCTCGTAAAAAATAATCTCAAGACCTAATTGGTTGAAAGGCGCCAAAACATCCCGGCAAATAAATCCAGGCACCAAAATACGATCGCCTTTCTTTAGCCCCAGACTTTTGAGCCCCGCGAAAAGTGCGTGTCGCGCCAACGAAAACTCAACAAGCTGAAATGAATTTTGATAGATATCCTGAAGCCTAGTATTGCCTTTTTTAAGCGGGGGAGCATAAACAGAATGAATCAACTCTTTACTCCCTAAATTCATCTTGAACACCTCTTATTGTTTTGGCACGCGAAGGCAAATGACTACGGCCTAAAGAAAGCATACTAAACCCTGGTATTTCTATATGTAAAATAAATTCCCGGCGGTTTTTCTAGAATAGTTATGATGCGTCGTAGGAACTACAATTTAAAAGAGTTTTTTTCCACCTAATCGCCGATTGAACCAAGACTCAAGGGACAATAGAAAAACGCCCCTGTCACAAGAATATTCATTAAATGACCACCACTGAAAAATTAAAAAATTTCAGGGACCGCTTTTCGCTAAACCAGCCCGGAATTCTTCGAACTATTTTGTCCTTTTAGATAAACCAATAGTCCCCAAGTAAATATCAATACCATGCGAACCTTGGCATGTTCGAAGTTGGACTCTGTTAGGCCGCCAAACACAAACCCAACTAGCGCACCAAAGATTCCCAAACCAACTGCCTTTTCTAAAGTGTTCGAACTAGAGCGATAGAGCTGCCATGCCATGACAACAAAGAAAAAATACATAAAACAATAACACAGAAGCCCAACAATCCCAGTGCCCGCCAACATGTGTAAAAATTGGTTATGGGCATGCCCGACGAATTGATCTTCAGGCAAGCCTTGAAGTGCATAATACTTTTTTAGCAGTGTGGTGTTTTCACCATATCCAGCACCAAACCAAGGGTGATCAGAGAAAATCATCCAATTGGTCTTCCACAAAACAATTCGAAGGTTGTCATAATTATTTTGGTAGTCAAAGGCATACAAAATTCTGTCGTGAAACTTTGGCCATAAGAGAGTCATTCCAAAGACCACCCCTCCAATTATCACAGAGGACGCAAGTGCAACCCAACGGCTCAGAACAACCGATATGACTAAAATTCCAACAACAATCGCAATCCAGACACCTCGAGTCATTGTTAAAGTCAAAGTCGCCCCGAGGAGCGAGAGCGAAAATAGCAAAAGGTAAAACTCACTCCTGCTTTGGCTCCACATTGTACGCCAGGTCGAAAGGAAAACCCCGGCTAAAACCAAAAACACGATGCTATAAGAGTGAGCCGTCGTCATCGGGTTACCTAAAATACCACCGAGTCGCTCCTCACCTTTGATAAAAAAGATTATCAGGGCTATCGCCGAAATAAATAGAGAAACACCAGTCAGCGCCTTTAGCATTTTTTTAAGGCTGGGCTGTACATAATGATAAGCGCTTACAATGAGATAGAAAGTCAAAATCCAGTGGAGTTCGAATAACTTTTTTAGAAAAGCATTGCCCGTATTAGAATTGAGCAGAAAACCAACTGCAACCACCAAAACCCAAAGAACCCAAAAGTACTCAAGCCCCATTTTATAAAATAGACGCCACCCTTCTGGGCCCTTTTTTCTAAAAACTTGCGCGATGAGTGCAATACTGGTTATGAAAATAAAAAAATCCATGGCCGATTGAGAACAAAGAGTCGCAAAAAAAGAAATCAAGAGGAGGTAATTCACTATAACTACTCCTGTAATCGACAACGTAGACAATCAGTTTCAGAAAAAACGAAATATCCAAAACGATTATCAATTTGGCTACTTAATAATAACACTATAGGTTTCATATAAGTATAGACTTCTCAACAGGTTAGCTGTTTTCCTAAAAGACTACCACCCCCCGAAGGTCAGGTCCAATCGAGAAGATTTTTACGACGCAAGAGCCAACAAAAATATGAAAGTACATTTAACTATTAGAAATCTTAAAAAATCGTAAGCTATTTCACTCCGTCTCCACGATCAAGGATGCACCCAGAAAATGAATTCTAGAGTGGGAGGCCAAAGCCAGTCCGACTTATTGCGAAACCGATGTATCTAAGCAGAGAAGCCGACGGATTTCATCTCCATGCGTCCATATCCTTCCCCTGCGTCTTGTCCTCGCCCTACGCCCCACGCCGAAAAGGTTGACTCATATAAGGCAAAAAAATAAGTCCCGCTCCAATTGAAACCGCGACTGTCGAATAAATTTTCTAGCGCTTAGTGGAGCCAAGCGCTCCCATTTCCTTTTCCAACATCATTATCATCGACCTGCAAGTTGGATGAGCCCCATCATTCCAAAAGGACGGGCCAGAGTCATCCCCAGGAATCCCTTCCCAAAAAGACAATACATGAACGTTGTCAGACTCAAACTCTTGAACCCTTTGTATCCACTGGCTGTGAATTTTTGCGGCTCCGGGGAAGCTCTTATTAAACCGACCTATGAGATCCGGATGGAAGGGAGGAATCAAAACAACGACATCAATTCCCTTTTGACTTAAGAACTGAACTTGATCTGTAAAGATTTTCATAAACTTTGGATTCAAATCCACACGAAGCGTGGGTCCGAAAGAGGAATAGCTGATTTCCACTTCTTTCGCCATCATCTCCGGCGAAGTGTACCCTTTGAAGTCAGGCTTCTGACAGATCTTATAATCGAACTCGCTGCCACTCCCCTTGAATAAATAGGCGTCTCCGGCGGCTGGCTTCATGTGCCTCAATGAGGCCTCAAAAGTGTTGTGATCTATTAAACGCTGAAGCCCCTCAAGTCGATCGTGAAGAGCGATCGAGTCACCGAGTTCTGTGCGTATGTGGCGACTTAAAACGGGAGTCTGTCGAACTTTCGTATCCGTTATTTCACCCGCCACTTCGAAATAATCCGTGACCCAAATGACTTTTTTTAGTGGCAGTTTTTGCTCGAGAGCTATTCGTATCAACGCCGTCTTTAACAGCACGTCAGCACCACCGACAGAAATATTCACGGTCTTAAGACCGCTCGCGTCCTCTACCCACTGTGGTGGAATCGTTTGTCCCCGGGAGGATCCTACTATCAAGACCTCCGCATCGGGATTGGCAGCTACAATTTGAGCCGACTGGTAGTAAACATTTTGTGTGGCACGATGGGTATCAATTGTTTCGCAGCGGTAATAGCACATCGGATCCAAATAAATATTAAATGCCGCGACCCCCACCAAAAGGGACACCACCAAGCCGGCAAAGTAATAAATATTTTTTAAGGATCTACCCAAGCACGCCACCTAAAATCGAAAATTAAAATTGAAAATAAAGAAACGGAGATTCTTCGCCCATAAACATTAAACAGCCCACAAACATTAAAGCCAATAGCGACGCGCGCCACATGTTGGGCATAAAGGATCTCTCCCAAGTATTTTTAGAGAACAAGGACACAAGAAGTCCAATCACCAAGGCTGGGAAAAATCGATCCTTGTGCTTTAACGGAATCAAGGTCACATCCCAACTGACCTCTCCATTGAGCATGAAGACCTTCTTCAACCAAAACAGGGCCTCTGTCACGGAGTTGGCTCGGAAGAAAACCCACCCGATACAGACTAAAAGGAAAGTAAAAGACCACCGTAAATATTTGTTGGAAATGACTTTCCAACCGCGGTCCGCAAAAAATCTTTCTGCCGCCAAAATACATCCATGAAAAGCACCCCAAATGAGGTAAGTCCAATTGGCGCCATGCCACAAACCGCCGATGGCCATCGTCAAAAAGAGATTGCGGTAGGTTTTGAGAATTCCTTTTCGGTTCCCGCCCATAGAAATATAAAGATAGTCCTTAAGCCACGACGACAAAGTGATATGCCAGCGCTGCCAAAACTCCGTGATGGACTTAGACTTATACGGAGAATTGAAGTTTTGCGGAAACTGGATATTCATCATCAATCCCAGACCGACAGCCATATCGGAATATCCGCTGAAATCGAAATACAGCTGCATGGTGTAACCAAGCATCGCAATCCAAGCTTCTGCTGTCGAGGCACCGGCCATATTTAAAACCAAGGGATCAACAACAATCGCCAGGCGATCGGCAATCATCATTTTCTTGGTCAGACCGAAAATAAAGAAGTAACAGCCCTTCCAAAAATTATCGGCATTAAAGACATAGGTCTTAGCACTTTCAAGCTGAGGCACGATGAAATTATGCCGAACAAGGGGGCCCGATATCTGATGAGGAAACAAAGTTACATAGCCTGCAAATTCCAATAAATTTGCATGGGCATTGGATGTCCTGCGATACACATCGATGACATAGGACATGGATTGAAAGGTATAGAACGAAATTCCGATGGGCAGAATCAGTTGAAATAAAGGCGCTTGCGCGGAAACGCCTGTCGCTTGCAAAGCACCGTTTAGAGAATCTGCAAAAAAATTATAGTACTTGAAAAATCCTAAGATCGCTAAATTGGTGATCATCGAGGTTAGCAGGAAGAATTTTCTTCTGCTCTGAATGCTCGTCAGAAAAATAGCTTTTGCTAAATAGAAATCTATGACCACCGTGAAGAGTAAAAGAAAAACGTAAACCTTACTCCAATAACAATAAAAAACAACACTCGCTAAAAACAAGAACCATAGCTGCAGATTTTTTTTTGTTATCCAATAATAGCCCAACAATGTGAAAGGCAAAAATAGGAATAAGAAAGCGTAGGAGTTGAACAGCATGGTGGAGGATCTTTGCTCTCAATCTTTTTGAAAGTGGTTCTAAAAATGCCTTTAAAAGAGCTTTTTTTTACCTCGGCGGCTGAAGGGCTCTCGGCCCCACGGCACTCGGTATTCAATCAGGAAAATAGTCCGCGAGGTGTTAAAATGCAATCCGAAAACCTGAAATATCGGGCTCTGGACATCGCTTGTCATTAGCGCTTTTTAGGCCGTTTGCTGAGGGGCTTGATCGGGTCGCTTGCTTAGGCCTCATCCTTGACTCGGTCGGCAGCTCGGTCCTTGCCTCATTCTTTCAGTAGCCACAAAATACGTTTTCCGAGACCTGTCCTTTGAGAAAAAACGCAAAGAAATTACTCTAGAATCAACTCAGCGAACCGCTCTTTATTATCGAGGACAAATTGTGGAAACGTGTCATCAAGATTCACAAATTCAGAATCCAGTTTTTGACCATAGAGGCTTGCGCCACTGCGAATGAGCTCTGTTACGCGCTTCAAATCTTTAAATTCTTCAACATTGTGCTCCGCGTGAGCGTAAGCTTCGATTTTTTCGATCACTTTTTTGGCCCCACCTAGGTAACTGAAATGCCAGCCGCCTTTTTCGATGATCTGAACTCTGTCGGTGTTTTGGCGGGTTTCACGATTCAGACGAGCTTTCTGGATTGTCTTAAGATCTTTCTTGAACATCATCACCGTGCCATACCAAGGCATATACCCGTCTACCAGTGGAATCGGCTCCGGGTACTGACGAATAAAACAGTTCAAGTAATAGTAATACAATTTCTGCTGGAACACTTTGATCCCAGGCGCGTTTGCATATTGTTTTACAAGCTCAGGACGCGGAATTTCATCCACATCTGACACAATGATCACATCATCTGGCTTGGCATCTTTAAGCCCGCGCAGAATCTGTTCTTTCTGGTGGTCATCATAGTCCCAAGCTCTCGGCACTCGCCATTTAGCGAAAAATCCTGGGTACTCGTCGACGACTACGTGTTCAATTTTGTGCAAAAACGGCGCAAATCGTTCTTTATTTTCCTGAAAAAACAACGGCTTTTCTTTTTTCTGAAAAGTCCGTGTGGCTTCAACCAAAACAAATTTATCGACTACGTCATTGAGAGTGTTTAAGCGAATCTCTAAAAGATCCAATTCATTAAAAAATGCAAAGCAATCGTAAATCATGGTGCCTTCCTAACTTTTTCATAAACATCCAGGGTGCTGCTGGCACAATTGGACCAAGTAAACTGCGCAGCTCTTTGTGCGCCTTTTTGGATTTGCTCATTTGAAAAATCGTTGTCGCAAAGAATTTGAAGAGTGGCATCGGCGATACTCTGTGAATCATGCGGATTGCACAGCACGGCCGCCCCGCCTGCCACTTCGGCCATTGCACCTTGTGCAGATGTGACCACTGGGCAATGGGCCCGCATCGCCTCTAGAATGGGAATTCCGAATCCCTCGTAAAATGAAGGGAATACCATGGCTTTCGCATTTTTATAGAGGCCGTTTATCATGGCTTCTGGAATGTAGTTCAGACAGTGAATCGATGAATTGAAGGCTGAATTTTGGATTTTTTGTCTTATCGCTTCAGCTCCGAAACCCCAGCCTCCTGCCAGTACAAGATGCTCTTGCCGACCTTGTGATCTTAAGATCTCGAAGGCCTCTAGCAGACCCAAAACATTTTTTCGCTTCTCTAAGGTTCCTAAAAATAAAATATATTTTTCAGGAACTGTGTTGGCGGGGAGTTCTTGTGTCGGTCGAGCCTGATCACAACCTAAGAGTGTCACGTGGACTTTATTTTTTAACTGCGGGAAATATTTTATAATCTGGGATTTTGTGAACTCAGAGTTTGCAATGACGGCTGAAAGTTTTGAATTCAGGATAGACGTCAAATCCTCGATACCCTGTTGATCAAAACGAGGGTCGCTGTAAAGTCCTTCAAAGACCACAAGATCATGAATGGTCACGATTCGCGGGAAGGCTCCTCGCATATCTAGTTTAAAATCCGGGCCGTGGTAAATTTGATCTGCGTCGGCGAAGGGACTCCAGGGCGGGACTATTTTGACTCTTTTGGAAATTAAAGTTTCTAGAGAAGTTCGTTTTTTTAATCTCGAGACTTTGAGAACAGGCTGCAGCTCAAGAGTTGGACTTTGTTCAAGATGCCTCAAAAGCTGAAGCATGTAAACGCCGACTCCTGTGACCTTTTGCGGATTCAAGGTGCTGATATCAAAGAGAACTTTCATAGGGCCGTATACTAGGCAGAAAGAATTGATGACGCAAGACAAAATCGGAGTGGTGAATGTGGGTTTTGGTAGGTTTACTGTGAGATTACTGTGGGCTCCACTGGTTTGCTCTGGAGTGCTCTGGAGTGCTCTGGAGTACCGCGCCCGTCCCTGCTTCGAACAAAGGTACTAATTTTTTAATTTTCTCACTGTGTTGAGAAAATTTGCGAAAATAAATTTACTCTCGTCCCTGAACCTGTCTAATATGGGCGCGATGCAAAAAATTGATATTGGTTGTGGAAATAACAAAGCTGAAGGTTTTTACGGAGTTGATCAATTCCCTTTTGATGGCGTGGACAAAGTCTTCGACCTCAGCAAAGGTGATTGGCCACTTTCTGATTCCCAATTTGACTATGTCCGAGCAAGCCATGTCATTGAGCACGTCAAAGACACTCAAGTCTTTCTTAAAGAAATCCATCGCATTGCCAAAGACGGATCTGAGGTTTTGATTGAGACTCCGCACTATTCTTGGGTGGATTCATGGAATGACCCCACACATGTCTGGCACTTTTCAAGCGGCTGGGCAAGATGCCTAGAAAAAGGGCAGTACTTAAGCTATGTGACCGGAGAATTCAAAATTCTCGAAAGCCGCATTGAGTTCAATAGCTCATTCCGCAGCATCATTCCAAGATTACTTTCAAAACTATTCGGCCAGGAAAGTTACGAAAAGCACTACGCTTTCATTTTCCCAGCAAGAAACATCCACACAAGACTTCAAGTAGTAAAAAAGTAGGCCTCCGGGGGTACGTTCCCGAGGGGTACGGACTTCCTTTTGGTAGCGCCGCTGCGTCAACGGGTCGCCGCGCAGGTACTTCTATGCGTTTACCAGCGAATCCACGTCATTTGACGCAACCTCGCTACCAAAAGGAAGTCCGTACCTCCCACTCGCTACAAGTCAGGCCAGAGTAAAAGTCGATTTATCATATTTGGATCGAATGACGTCGGATTGTAAAAGCCCCCTACCCAGGCAAGCATCTCATTTTTCTCAGGCCCCTCTTTGCCCGAAATAGCTTTCTTAAACTCTGCAAAACCATGGGGACCGCCACAGTCCTCCGGTGGACAGGCATTTTCTCCGCCAATACAGACCGGATAAATCATTCGCGGATCGTTCTCGAGTATTTTTACAATTTCAACTTCATGGCTCCAATCGTCTCCAAAGTCGTAAATATATTTAAAGCTCTTTGCGTCTCCAAGAACATCGCAGAGCAAGACGCCTTCGGCTTCTTTCATATTCATTTCATCTGCTGAGTCCGAGTCGGTATAGGACTCACCATCTATTTGAAACTCATAAAGATGAGTGTCGTCCCACCCCATCGTCATCTGAATCAACACATGGAGCTCTGTTAAATCTATAACTTCGTGCGCCAAAAAAGTTCGCCACACCAGGGGTGCTGTTTCATCCAATGACACTTTGAATTCATAAACCTTAGGGGTTTTGGGGACAGACTTTAGTTTTTGCTTTTTCTTTGCCATGACTTTTACTCTTTCATTATTTAGTTTTTTTGGTCTCTGAATTCTCGCTAGCTCCGGACTTACACACCATGGGAATCTATTATCCATAGTATTTACATATAGATACGTATAAATTCAAATTATATTTTATATGGCCTCGCTAATAGTACTACAGGGCCTTATTATAGTACTATGCTGTCGGGAAAGTTCGTCCTTCGCTTGGACCCTCAACTTCATAGAGCCCTCAAAGACGAAGCCAAAAAAACGGGTGAGTCGCTCAACTCCTATTGTTTAAAAAAAATATCGCAACCCCTGAACTCAGATTTTAGCCTCTTGGTTCAAAAGATCGTCAGCTGCTTTCATCCCATCGGGGTGGTGCTTTTTAGATCCGTTGCAAGAGGCGAGGCCACGGCCACAAGCGATGTCGATTTATTGATTGTCATGCCCCCTTCTGTTTCGATTACTCGTGAACTCTATACGTCGTGGGAGAAAAAGCTCAGTCCCTCGGATCAATTTTCTCCACAGTTTGTCCACTTGCCTCCGGGCGATAGTGCTGTCGGTAGCATCTGGCTAGAAACCTCATTGGATGGGGAAATTCTTTACGACAAAGATCATATCTTGAAAAAAACATTTATAAATATTCGCTCACAAATCGCACAGGGCCGCTATCTTAGAAAAATTAGCCATGGCCACGCATATTGGATAAGGCAGGACGTTGATGCAAAATAAAAGCTTAATCAAAGACTATATCGAACGAGCTCAGGTCCGAATTGGTTCTGTCGAATATCTCTATTCAAAAAAAGCCTGGGCCGATACTGTCATGGAGTCCCAAGAGATTGTCGAACTTGCACTGAAGTCTTTGCTCGTGACTGTCATATTGATATCCCCCGCATACACGATGTCTCAGCTATTTTAACAGAAGAAAAAAAGAAACTGCCCGTGCCCATTCAAGATGATTTGGAAAATATCTGTGATATTTCTCGCAGCCTCCGCCGAGACAGAGAGCTTGCGTACTACGGCAGTGAAGACCTCACTCCCTCTGAGTTTTATCAGGAAAAAGATGCCACCTACGCCCTAGAATCTGCAAAACACATCGTGGCGATTGTAACTAAAAACTTAAAACCGTGATGAGAAGGGTGAGAAGGGTACGGACTTCCTTTTGGTAGCGCCACTGCGTCAACGGGTCGCCGCGCAGGTACTTCTATGCTTTTACCAGCGAAAGCACGTCGCTTGACGCAGCCTCGCTACCAAAAGGAAGTCCGTACCCCAGGAACTAGTCTTTTAACCCCAACAAGAAATCGAAGTCGTCCTTCGACAAGCCACCGGTTCCCGCGCTAGTTTCAGTGTCCGCCTCTGTGGCTCTTTCGGATTCCGAGAACAGAGCTTGGAATTTTTGGTTCTTGCGCCCCTTCAGGATTTCCATTTTTTCCTCCAAAGACTCATGCATAATATAACGGAACACTTGCACGGCCTTTTTCTGCCCCAAACGATGTGCCCGATCCGTGGCTTGATTTTCAACCGACGGATTCCACCACGGCTCCAAATGGAACACATAACTGGCTTTAGTTAAGTTCAAACCCACACCACCGGTTTTTAAAGTCATCACCAACACCGCCCCACCCGGGCAATCGTCGAATTCTTTTAAAAGTTTTTGTCGCTGCTTGGTCGGAATCGCTCCGTGCAGGACAAAGACAGGAATTCCGGCCGCTTTTAAAATTCTTTGAGTGTGCTCGAGGGTCTGCAGGAACTGTGTAAAGACCAATGCACTTTCACCGGACTCAATAATTTCTTCAAGTGACTCCATCAAAGCCTCAAGCTTCGGTGGTGTGCGATCGTATTTGACCTGAGGCAATGCTCCAGGATCTGAACACGCCTGACGAAGACGCAACAGAGCCGTTAACATCTGCAATTGAACCTTGGATTCGCCGACTTCTTTTAAAGTGTCTTGAATTTTTTCGTTATAAGCTAAAGCAATATCGCGATAGATTTTTTTCTGGCGCTCTTCAAAAGCAATGCTGACTTTCGTCTCTTGTTTTTCAGGCAACTGATCTAAAATTTCTTTTTTACTTCGCCGCAGGATCAAAGGCTTAATCTTAAGCTTTAAGTCATCGACATCTTCTTGCAACACAATATCCGTGTTCACGAATTGACGGCGGAAGTCTTCATACTTTCCAAGGCTGCCGGGAACAACCAAATCTAAGAGAGAGAAAAACTCCCCATAGTGATTCTCCATCGGCGTACCCGTTAAACAAATTTTAAATCTAGCAGCGAGCATCCGCGCGGAACTGGTACGTTTGGTAGTGATGTTCTTAAGATTTTGAGCTTCGTCAAAAATCAAAATATTCCATTTGTACTGACTTAAAAACTGTTCGTTTTCCATCAACAGTCCATAGGTCGTCAAAATCACATGCGGCTGCTTGGACTCTAACATCACGCCGACTTTTTCAATATCTTTGCTTGTAAAAATCTGCAGCGGCAAATCAGGCGTGAACTTTTGAATTTCACTTTCCCAATTGTACACCAAGGAAGAAGGCACCACGATCAGCGCCTGCCCGAGTTGATCTTGCGTGCGCAGCAAGTCTAAAAAGCTCAGCGTCTGCAAGGTCTTTCCAAGACCCATGTCATCGGCCAATAAAGCGCCCATCTTTAAATTATACAGATCATAAAGCCACTGAACACCTTCGTGTTGGTAAACTTTAAGCTCCCCTTTTACAGAAGCTGGGATTTTAACTAAACCCTCGCGACGCCCCAGAGAGTCGTAAAAGGAGCAGAGTTTATTCCACTCTTCATCACCGCGGAAATTATATCCCGAAGCCCGCAAGGCCAAAAGCTCCAAAGCTTGATTCTTAGAAACTTGATAAACCTTATCGCTCCAACCTTTTTTGGATTTTTCGACCTTGCCTTTTTGTAAGCGCTGCCAAAAACCTTCCAAGCGACGTAAAGACGGGATTTGTGATTTTGGTACCAAGAAAAAGCGACCATTGTATTCAACCACGCCACCTGAGCCAAAGTTCTTCATGCCCTCTGGATTGATTTCTTCGCCTTGTAAGAAAAATCGAGGATTGAGATCAAACCAATTCAGCATGCCGTCTTCAATGTTGCTCACCAACTGGAAATCAACTTTGAACTCATCTTCACTTAGTTCGACCAAACTTTGACCGTTTAAAAAGAGTTTCACGCCACTGTCCATCAGCGGCTGCAAAATCGCCAAAGTTTGACTGACTGAGATGGGATCTTTGCTGCCCGATGGGAAGAAGTAACTGCCGCCAATAAGGCCTTGGTCTTCGTCTAAATTTCCGCTCCACATTTTTGACAACAAACTTGTACGGGCCTTTTTAAAGCAAGCACCTTGGCTTGAGATCGCCATTTGTTTCAGAATCTCAAACACGACAAGAAAGTCTCTTTCAACGACACCTTCAAAAAGGTACTCGCCTTGTTCTCCGAAATAGGCTTCGCCTTCGTCCATCAATTTAAAAAACTGCTCAAGGTAATCTTCAAAGGCGTCCAGAGTTCCCGTTGAACACATTTCAAGTAAAGGTAAATCACGACTGAGAATATTGTTATCGCCACTGATGAGCAGCGCATGAACTTTGGTCGTGAGCGTGTCAAAGATGTCTTCTTGTTCGCACACGGTCCCGTCACTGAGCCTTTTTTCAAAATGCAAAGACAGGGCTTCAAGAGTCAGGTACTGCAAAACGCCAAGATGCTTTAATAGCTTTAAATCCCAGTCTCTTTTTTTACCGATACGCGCGGCTAAATCCTTCGGCTCGCGTCCCAATAAGTAAGGCAAGCCTTGCGAAAGTCCGCGTAAGATCATTTTAGCGGCAAAACCAAAACCCTTTTGAATGACTTGTTCGTCGGCACTGGTGTTGAAAATATGAACCGGCAAAAAGCGCCCTTGATCCGTTAAATGAATCTCTAAAGAGCTGCGGTCTTTCCCCAACCGATGAGTGCCGCCTTTTACAATCACGGGCAAAGGACGAGACCTTAAATAGTCTAGCCCCTTAGTGATCTCGACAATCGTGCGCAGAGTGAAATGCGGCAACCCCTGGTCCGTATCTTGTTTGCCGTCTTGATGTTTGATCTTGTTCAGTCTAGCGACCAAAAGATCATTTTCTTTCTTCCAAGCAAAAGCCCGAACCGTGGCGTGCTCTATATCCAGAGCAAAGCTTTCAAAAAACAAATACTTTTCAACAGCTCGGTTCGAGCGCAGATCAAAGCTTGCCTCCACCACGGAATCATTTTTAGAAAAACGCACATGCCACTCAAGGTCCGAATTGCCTTCAAAAGAAACTTTCTTAAGCTTTAAGGCCCGCCCGGGATTAGTTTCATCTTGTAGATAAAGCTTCAGCTCACCACTACTATGGGCCGTCAGCACTCGGTGCAAAAGATCTTGAATCACTTCATCCAGCTCTTCCAGATCGCGTGTGACAAAACGCTCGTTCCCGTCTGGTAACAAAGTCCAACGCTCTTCAAATTCTAACTTAGTAACCGGACGAGGCAAAAATTCTTTAGGCACCTTGAAGCGCAAAGGATGTCGCAGTATTTCCCGACTGGTCACTTGCGAGCCGTTGCTAAAATTATAGCGCAGGACCCCGGCGACTCGCTCTTGAGTCTTCACATCCGACCAGTGATAGGAGTTTCGTAAACTGGGCCCGCGTTGAAAAATCTGCGGCAACTTCCAAAGACTTGCATCTCGCAGGTCTTCTTTGCCTTCCAACTCATGGGGTAAATAAGTTTCTTCAAAGGCCGGCAAATAACTGGCCAGAGTCTTTCGCTCTCCTAAAGAGCGCTCATCCAGACAGAAACTCATCGATGCTAAAGTCACATCTTCAAGCGCCTGCGGATCACTGGCTGGCGCGCGGGCCTGCTTGTTGTTTTCAAGTATCACTTGAAAGGCTTCGCAAAACTCTTTGATTTTAGATTCGAAGTGACGAGTATAGGCCTTATCTTGAGCCAGCGCATACCAAAGCAAGGCCAAGGTGGCCCACTGATGCTTGCACTTTTTATCGCGATCCGCAAAAGACCCGCACACAGAACACTCCGCATGCAAGACTCCGCCGATCTGAGTCTCATAAATCTTTACTTTAACTTCTTCTGGGAAGCCTTCGTCATGAAAGCTGAGATTGATCTCGATGCCGCCGTTATTACGGTTAGAAAAGTTGTACCCAGTGAGGGCTCCTTCACCACGTAAAAAGCTAGTACCCTTTGTAGAATACTGAAACTGATTCAGAGGTTCGAGCTCTTGAAGATTGCGACTAAACGAGATTTTTTTGAACGTAAGACGTGAAAAAGGCATAAAGGCGATTTTATCAGAAATAAGACTAAAAGAGGCCCTTAAAGACTCTTTTTCGCCCCGCGGCGTACGGACTTCCTTTTGGTA
>JBBKWD010000240.1:0-27581 GCA_037968775.1 Bdellovibrio sp. | reverse complement strand
AGCCTAGACAGCGAGGATGGAGAATCCGTTTGGCAATTTCGGGTGGGTAAGATTTCGCAAGAGTTGTACACGACTCCGGCACGGCAGGGCATGAGATCCCTTTTTGGTTCCAAACTTTCTGCAAGGGTTTCAGAACTTTTTCGGACGGGTAGCTGTTGCAGTTGATGGACTCATCCATCGACTCATCAAAAAAGTGAGCGACGTCGAATTTACGGCGCAATTCATAGCGACCCTTTTTGCAGGTAATAAAGGGGTCGTCGCCCTCCAAAAGATTTTTCCAAAACTCTATACCCTTATAGTTCGCTGCCAGGTCGGCGTAAGATTTCACGGACCAGCAGGCAAGTCCCCATACGCCATTTTCTTGTTCCGTGCCAATATCCAGAACTTGGTGGAGTTTTTCTGATGGCAGATTTTGGTCTCGGTTCATCATCAGCCAATAGGTAAACCCGTGAGGAAAAAAGTGATCGAGCTTATCAGCACCAATGTAAAAGATTTTCCCCTTTGCTTTGATACGCATGGAAGTTGAGTAGGAGGCGAGGTTGTAAGGCACCACAAGGGGAACATTAGCCTTGCAAGTATTCCCAATGGGACTCTTGTAGGGCGAGTTCCAGGAGTGTTTGTAGCCCGCAATTGCAGCTTTTTTTTCAACCTCATCAGTAACGTCGGCCCAATTTTTATCGAAACTATCACGAAGAAAATTATCGAGCATTCGGGGATTGCATACGCCCATGGCGTGGCGGTTGTAGGCGGCAATATTTTTTTGAAGGGAGTCATTTACAGCTAAATTGATAGCATCATTAGCGAGGGGCGCGTTCGCCGAATCCACCCTGGCCATCATGTTGTCGGGCTCTCCCGCCCATGCAATTTGAAGAATAAACAAAATAAATATCATCTTTTCCAGATTACACTGATGCGAAACCGAGGCGTACAATCTTTAGTTGAGATAATGCGAACTCAACTTTAGTCAAGCTGACAACTCGATAGCCTGGGGGGGATTTAGATCTATTTTGATTCTCGGGCTTCAAAAAAATCAGCAAGTTTTTGTTTTCAATCTGAAATTTTACTATGGATCGCTTGGTAAAGTTTAAGGCCGATCCAAGCGTCGGTCGCAGCATAAATTATTTGCTCGAAGGACAAATTCTTTAATTCCCAATTGGAAGTTTTCGCCCTCTTGGACAGGCTGGCCTCCAGAACTTCTTCGGTCATTCCACGAAGTCCCATGTTTTTAAGGTTCGCTGTTTTTGCAATGCTTTGAAGTTCAATAAATTTCTCGGGCGTAAACGGGAACAGCTTCCGCAGAGCCTTTAAGTCATCGCGTATCGCGGCACCGACTTTAAGAATCTGCGGGTCTTCGAATACTTCTTTAATGGATTCAAACTGGGTAATGCCATGAAGCCGAATCAGATAGGCATCTGTTTCGGTGGCCAATTGCAGGAGCGCGACTTGATAGACTTCGCCGACTCTAAAGCTGGCTCTGGTCTCTGTGTCAAACCCGAGGGCCGTGGCAGCCCTCAGGGCAGGGGCTATGACGGCCAGCTCATGATCATTAGTAATTAAATGAATTTTTCCAGGAAATTGAATTCTGGAAAAAGAATTTTTAGGCGGCAGGCTCGTCATAGTTTAAAATTCTAGATGGTTACTATCGGTATGTAAAGGCGGTAATGGCTGCAGCGATTGCTCTGAAGAGGTCTCGGGTCTTTTTCTTTTTTTTTGTTCCTAAAAGTTGAGTCGCCTGAGGTGTTGCAAAGGGGATAGTAGAGATATTGACTCGGCCATTCGATAGAGTCCTTGAATCGTCTTTAGTCCCCAGATAGAATTTAGTAACGGAGATAGTTGTAAATGCAATTAGAGTCTACAGCTGGTCTAGCTGATGGTACTTAAAGCTACTCTTCGAACTAAGAGCCTTCGTGCAGGAAATGACTTTCAATGCAGATAAATAAGATTGAGGATACCAGAGAAAAAGGCCGCGTCTGTGAGTCCATACTTCGTTCTTTGTCGCAGTGGTTCGGAATTGAGTCTTCGATATTAGAGTATATCAAAGACGTTGGGGAAATGGAGACTTGGGCAGCAGTTGATTCAAATGCTGTGGGTTTCATTAGTATTAAGAAACATAATGGCCAGACTGCGGAAATTCATGTTATGGGGTTGCTACCCGAATTCCACGGAAGAAAGATCGGTAGTGATTTGATTCGTGCTGCGGAAGGCAGTCTTATCTCGCAAGGGTTTAAGTTTTTGACTGTTAAGACACTCAGTGGGTCTCATCCTGATGTTAATTACGATAGGACTCGAAGGTTTTATTTGAAGTGTGGCTTTACCCCCGTCGAGGAATTTAAGACGCTTTGGGGGGAGCACAATCCTTGTCTTATGATGGTCAAGAGCTTAGGCGCGTGGTCCAAATGCACCAACCTATCTCATGCAGAAATTTACGTTTCAGATTATGCCAAGACCATTCGATTTTATGATAAAGTTCTAAAGCCTATGGGCTGGAGCAGATTGGTGTGCCAAAAAAGTCATACAACATTTTCTGATGGCGCAATGAAACTTGTCTTTTGCCCCACCGAGGAAAAATATCTCCAACATGGGTACCACCGCAAAAGAGTGGGCCTCAATCATCTGGCGTTTTATGCTCCCTCCAAGAAGGCCGTGGATGACCTATATAGAAACGTACTCCTTCCTGAAAAAATAAATTGTTTATATGAAGGGCAGCCTAGCGGTGAGGAAGACTACTATGCTGTATTTTTTGAAGATCCGGACCGCATAAAAATTGAAGTCGTTTATTCTCCGGGATATTGTACGCCCGAGCATTGGACCAACCAAATCGAAGATGATTTTGATCCCTATGCGAATGGTCCCGAGTGACCACTCAAAGTTGATAGAGGGTAAATCTGTCCATAGAGCTTAAGAATAAAATAGTCCACCTTCGAAATGCAAAATCGGAAGTGGATCGACTAAGAATCCTTCATGAGCTCTTCTATTGTCAGGCCCGTATTGGCTTTTACTCCGCGCATGAGGTACCAGAAGATTCCCAAGAGGAAAATCATGCTAGGGACCATGATGACGGCGATGGACCAAGTGGTCATTTGGGCGATTTGGTCGTTCAGCAGAAGGCTTTGGGCATCGGCGGTGAGGGTGGTGTCTATGTCAGTAAAAATTCTGCGTGCCAGTATATAGTTAAGCAGGGCGCTGAAGGCGAAAGACACCGCTAGCCACATGGTGGATTTTCTCATGTGTTGGTGGAACTCGTTTTGCTTTTGGTTTTGTACGAGCCGTTCTTCCAAAAGGTCGACTTTCATTACGGCCGGATTTAAAAAGAGGGACTCTATAAAGGGCTTTTTTGTGAAGGCGGAGCCTAGGACGAAAGACCCAACGAGGGCGGGGAAGGCGGCTTCTTTTACGGCAAACCAAAAGCCATTGAGTCCTAAAAGGGCCAAACCACCTGTCAGCAGGACGTTCAAGAGTCCTAATATTGAAAGGGCATTCATCTTTTTTCTTTTTATAAGGTCATAGGCGCCATAGCCCAGCGGAAAGGCCAAAGCTAAAAGCAAAGCATAAAAAGGCCCGATATGTTTGCTAAGCTTATTAAGAATCAAGACGGGCAGTAGGATATTAAAGATCAGATTGAGCCAGGGATTTTCTTGTGCAGAAGCTTGTTTTTGTGACATGAGTAGCATCCTCACACTGCGCTTTTAAAAATGCAAGCTCGCCCGAGGAAAGGGAATTGAATTTATGCCGGAGCTTCCTGAGGTTGAAATTGTCCGCCAAGGACTCGAAAAAATTTTTGAACACCAGCCCGTTCTTGAGAAAATTGAACTGAAGCGCAAGGACTTGCGTGACCCCATTCCTGCCAAAGCTTTAAGCAAACTTATTGGCGAAAGAGTTTTGCGGGTGGAGCGTAGGGCGAAGTATCTTTTAATATGGACCCCAAAAGGAGCCATGCTATCACATCTGGGTATGACCGGGACTTGGCGAGTCGCTTTGCCAGGGGATGAACAAGCACATGACCATATCTATTTGCACTTTTCAGGTAAGTTAAGATTGGCTTACCGGGACCCTCGCCGTTTTGGGTGTTTTGATTTTGTTTCTGATCTTGCGGCGCATCCAAAATTGGCAAACTTAGGACCTGAGCCTTTTTCTTCGGAGCTATCCGGGGAGTCTCTGTGGCAGCAGTTGCGCGGTAAAAAAACTGCTATCAAGGTCGCAATTATGGATCAAAGGATTTTGGTCGGAGTTGGCAATATCTATGCTAGCGAAGCGCTCTTTTCGGCGGGAATTAAGCCGCAGTTGGCGGCCGAACAAACTTCGAAATCCCGAGTCACGAGCTTGCTAAAAGAAATTCGCCGCATCCTTTCTGAATCAATTGAAAAGGGTGGATCGTCGATAAGTGATTTTGCCGACACCTCCGGAGAAAGTGGTTACTTCCAAACGACCTTTAAAGTTTACGGCAAGGATTCCGAGGCCTGCCCGAACTGTGGGCATAAAATTCGTTCTGCAGTTTTAGGTGGGCGAAATACTTTTTGGTGCAGTCGTTGTCAAAAATAAAATTAAAAAATTCGTTTGCAAAAAAGCCTAACACTTGTGTAACTTAGCCCTTAGTCGTGTTTAAAACAAATTTATGGAACTGATTGTACGCGGGTTTTACGAGTGATCGTAGGCCGGATGGAAAGTTGGAACTGTAGGAAAATAACAATGAAGGGAATCACAACAATGAAAGCAATCGTAATCGCAGCGATCCTAGCTCTTTCTTTTACAACAGGTTTCACTTGCTCTAAAAACCAACCTGAGCAAGCAACTGAAACTACAATGGAAGCAGCTCCTGAAGCAGCTCCAGCTGAAGGTCAGCCAGCTGAAGCAGCTCCTGAAGCAGCTCCAGCTGAAGAAACTCACTAGTTTCTTTTTTGAGTAAAATTGGGTGGAGCTTTCGGCCTCCATTCACATAAAAAACCCTCTTCGGAGGGTTTTTGTGTTTAAGGTGCTTTCAGGGAGCGCAATCCACTCAGGCTTTTTTGCCGAAGGTCAGATTTCAGCACAACCTTAGTCCTTTATTCGTAATCCAAAGCATGAGGAGTTTGTTCTGCTTTGGGAAGTATCTGCTATTTGATTGTGAGCGAGCAGAGTTCCACTTGGTTAGAATTTTAACTCTATTTTTCGGGTTTTTTGCCCTAAACACAATTCATTCTCACCTTGATAAACATCGGATATTCCTTAACTTATCAAGACTCCCTCGTAAACTCGCCTTGCACATCGATATATTCCGGAGTCTAATTATTCTGCAGTTAAAACTTAAGGAGAATCACCGTGGACTTTATCAACTCATATTATGGGATATTTTTAGAGAGTTGCACTGGCTTATGGATATTAGGCTCAGTTGTACTCTTATTATTCGTGGGCTTTTTTACAAGTCCGTTGATCGTGTGGGCTGTCGCCATTGCCGCGATCTTATTTGGCTTTGGCGCGCCGATGTGGTTGCTAACAGCTTATGCTGTTGTTGCAACTATCTTCTTGATCACGCCGCTGCGAACAGCTTTGATTACTTCAGGCTTGTTGGCTTTCATGAAAAAGATGCAGTTCTTGCCGAAAATCTCAGATACAGAGAAAGCGGCTTTGGATGCAGGTGCCGTGTGGATTGAAAAAGATCTATTCTCTGGAAAACCTAACTTTGGCAACTTGCTCAACGAGTCTTATCCTTCGTTAACAGCGGAAGAAAAAGCCTTCATGGACGGTCCCGTGAATGACCTTTGTAAGGTTTTGGATCACTGGAAAATCCACAAAGAAAAAGAAATCCCTAAAGAAGCTTGGGATATCATCAGAAAAGAAAAGTTCTTAGGAATGATTATTCCAAAAGAGTACGGCGGTCTGGGTTTTTCAGCTCTTGCTCACTCTGAAGTGATCATGAAAATCTCTTCACGCTCATTGTCTTCTGCGATCACAGTTATGGTGCCGAACTCTTTGGGGCCTGCAGAGCTCCTAGCACACTACGGTACAGAAGCTCAAAAGAAACATTATCTTCCACGTTTGGCGACAGGCGAAGAAGTTCCTTGTTTCGGTTTAACAGAGCCAACGGCGGGTTCTGATGCGGGTTCGATTGTTTCTGCGGGAATCTTGTTTAAAGACACTGACGGAACAATCAAAATCAAATTGAATTGGAACAAGCGTTGGATCACATTAGCTGCGATTTCGACAACAATCGGTTTGGCCTTCCGTCTTTATGATCCAGAAAATCTTTTGGGCAAAGGTGAAGACCTCGGTATCACTTGTGCTTTGGTTCCGTCCAAAACGCCAGGTGTTATTTTAGGTCGTCGTCATGATCCATTGGGAATTCCTTTCTACAACTGTCCGACTCAAGGACACGATGTTATAGTCAATGCTGAAGACGCCATCATTGGTGGTGTTGCCAACGCGGGTAAAGGTTGGTTGATGTTGATGGAGTGTTTGGCAGCCGGTCGCGGTATTAGTTTGCCAGCTCAAGCTACAGGTGGAACTAAACTCGCAGCACGCGTAGTTTCAGCTCACTCATTGATTCGTCGTCAGTTCGGTATGTCCATTGGTCGCTTTGAAGGTGTTGAAGAACCTTTGGCGCGAATCGGTGCGGCTGCTTACCAACTTGAAGCTATGCGTATTTATTGCCTCGGTGCGATCGACAAAGGCATTAAGCCGGGCGTGATCACAGCGATGCAAAAATACTATGCTACAGAGATGGGCCGTGGGGTTATTAACGACGCTATGGACATCATGGGCGGCGCGGGTATCTCTATGGGGCCTCGCAACGTTTTGGCTGAAATCTATATCGCGACACCAATTGGAATCACAGTTGAGGGTGCAAACATCCTGACTCGTACTTTGATGATTTTTGGACAAGGTGCTTTAAGAGCCCATCCATTTGCTTATGCAGAAGTAAAAACCGCAGAGGCGGGTGATCTAAAAGGATTCGACAAGGCATTCTGGGGCCACATCGGTCACGTTGTGAGAAACACGTGTCGCGCGGTCTTGTTGTCTTGTTCTCGTGGTTTCTTAGCCTCGACTCCGAACGTGCATCCGCAAATGAAAGTTTATGTGCGTCGCTTGTCTTGGACGTCTGCAACTTTTGCTTTGTTGTCTGATGTGGCGATGGGCGTTTTGGGTGGTCAGCTAAAGGCCAAACAAAAAATCACAGGTCGCTTTGCTGATATCCTTGCTAACATGTACATGGCGACGGCAATCCTTCGCCGTTTCGAAGCAGAAGGTCGCAAAGAAGAAGACTTGGCTTTTGTTCATTACAACCTCAAGCGTTGTATGGCTGAAATCCAAAAAGGTTTCGATGGTATCTTTGATAACTTGAAGATTCCGGGCTTCCGTTGGTTCTTTAAAGGTTGGATCGGTGCTTGGTCACGTATCAACTCTATTGGTTCTCAAGCTTCCGATGGTTGGTCACATGCGATTGCTTCAGCGATGCTTAAAGAGGGTGGCGTGCGCGATCGTTTGTCAGAGGGTATTTATATCCCAACTGATAAAAATGAAGCCGTCGGCCGTTTAGAGCACGCTTTCAGCTTTACGATCAGAGCCGAAGCGGCAGAGAAGAAAATCAAGAAGGCGATTCGCGAAGGTGTTCTGCCTAAAAAGAAAGTTCATTTGTTGCTAGAAGATGCCTTGGCAAAAGGCGTTATCACGGCGGACGAGTTGAAACTTGTGAAAGAATCAGACGCTGTTCGCTATGACGCGATTCTTGTGGATGACTTTACTGAAGAGGAATACCGCAGCTAGGTTTTTTGAATTAGCTCCGGCTTTTTATGAATACACTAAAACCCACATCTTTTACGAGGTGTGGGTTTTTTTTGTTTTGGGTGCTCCGTTTTCGTTTTAACTTTTCCCATGATTTGGTTTTTGGGCTCAAACGGCAGTCGCGAGAGAGTACTCTCGCGACTCTAAGGTAGGGTTGTGCTTCTACGCAGAAGCTCAGCCGTACCCTGCTTTTCCGAAAACTTTAGCCCCGCCAGGGGTGAGGCCATGGATGGCCGAATTTTCGGGAAACACAGGTAGGAGGCCTGATTCCCCAGTGAGGTGTTTAACTTATTATTCAGGGGCTTTGCGTTCTGCAGTGCTTTTCTCTGTCTCTCTCTGACTTTTTCTTATAAAAAGAGTTCTCTAAGTCTATTCTCAAAGGAGCTTTCCATGGCAGGTCGTTGGATCGGCAAATCAACTGATGGCAATACCGTTACTCTTCACAAGCTTGAAGGGTGCCCTGTGCAAATTCCTGCCTATGTCACCACCGAGTGGCTGCAGGCGAACTCCGATGTGATTCGTTTCGGGGTGGCCATCGATGTTGAGACCACGGGATTAAATCAAGAGGCCGACACGGTGATCGAAGTCGGCATGCGTCTCTTTACTTTTAATAAAAGCAACGGAGACATTTTATCCATCGGTCAGTCCTATTCTGAGTTTCAAGATCCCGGTCAGCCGCTCTCGCCAGAGATTATCAATTTGACCGGAATTACGGATGAAATGCTTGTCGGGAAAAGTATCAATTGGTCCAAGGTGGACGAACTGCTTTCGGAAGCCTCCATCGTTATTGCTCACAATGCGCGTTTTGATCGTCCCTTTATTGATCGAAAATCAAAAGTGTCCACTGAAAAAATTTGGGCCTGTTCTGTAAAGCAAATTGACTGGGTCAAGCAGGGCTATATGAGTCCTAAGTTAGAACTTCTGAATATCTACCACGGTTTCTTTACGGATTCTCACCGGGCCCTCAATGATGCGGACGCCTTGCTGTATCTTTTAAGTTTGCCAGCAGCCAATTCCAATCAACCTTACCTTCAAGAGCTTTTGAATAATGCACGTCGCCCGATGACTCAGATGGTGGCCATTGGTGCTCCGTTTGAGTCGAAAGACTTTTTAAAAGGACGCGGTTATAGTTGGGACAATATCAATCGCTTTTGGGCGAAGGTGATATTTAAAGACGAGTCTGCAAACGAAACGAAGTGGCTAGAAGAGGTCGTGTATATCGGCCCCTTCCGCGGTTTGAATCGGGATATCGCACTGGCGGATGGGTTTAAGGCCTAGATTTCTGAAGACATTGTTTGAATTGAGTTAGCGCTCCTGTTTGCGCCGCAGCATTAGGCTGAGGACAGGATTTTTCATTGCAACAGACCCTGACTTATTGCGATAACGGGCGCATCGAAAATACTTTCGTATAAGCGTCCGATACGGGGACGTGTTTCTACCAGGCGCCGTAAATGCCTGTCTATGGGGGATCTATGTATAAATCTATGTTCAGCCTAACACTCTTGTTCGTGCTTTCTCTTGGTTCCATTTCATTTGCAGGTATGGAGGAGGATTTTGAAGCTCTTCGTAGCACGCCACGCAGCTATGAGGATGCGGGCGCGATTTGTGAAGAAGTTGCTCGTTTGCGTGTGGCCGATGAGTATCCGGCTCCGCAGTATGAAGTTGTAACGGGTATAGCGTACGCTGACTCTCAACGTACGATTGGTGAATTGGACGTGATCGTATTTGATAAAAATATCGATCGTGCGATCAAGGTCGCTGAAGTTAAATGTTGGAAAGATCCTCGCGGCGGGCTTAAAAAGGCGCAACAACAACGTCAGCGTTTCTTGTCGAATGTTCGTTCAGGTAAAGCTTTGCAGTTTGTTTCTACGGGTGTTGATGGAAAGCGATACAGCAAAGATCAATTTTCGCAAATTCAGGTGTTCACGACGATTGCACAAAAAGGGACTACCGAAAACGGATTTGATCAAGAGTTGGAATACACTCTTAAAGAATTTCACGCCTTTCGTTCTAAAATGATCGCTTGTCAGCAAGCGGGCGAGTGCGCAAAAGGTCGCTAATACTCTGATTTAAAAATTATTTTTTAAAAGCCACAGCAGAAAAGTTGTGGTTTTTTTATGTCCAAAAAAGTGGAGCATGGTGTCCTGCCGGAAGCCCCACAATAAACATTAAATAGATCTTAAGATAAAATTAAAGGATCGCATCATCGAGCTAAAAGCCTGGCGCTTGTTGATAAATCCCATATAGGTGAAGTTACGAACGAGAGGCAGATCGAGCTCCTCTTCGCTATGCCCTGTGTAAATCACAACGGGAATGGGGCGACGCAGTTTGTGGGCTTTGCGTTCTGATAAGAGGCGATCCATTAATAAGAGGGTTTCGCGTCCTCCCATTTGCGGCATCTGCCAGTCTAAGACGATCAGATCAAAATGCTTATTCACAAGCAAAGGAATTGAGTCTTGACCGTCAAAAGCCATCGTGACATCGCATTTATAGTGATCAAGGATATGTGACATCAACTTCACAGAATCCAAGCTGTCATCTATAACCAGCACTCTAGGTGAGTGTTGTTTTTCAAGTGTGGTTTCGAGCACCATAGAGTCTCCCATCAATATTCCAACGATGTTTCACTTCCTATTGGAACCGAAATCAATGTGAGAATCTTCTAAAAGACCAAGTATGATGGGGTTTTAATAATTGATTTGTGCGAAGGCAAAAAAGAACTCGCTATTATGCGAGTTCTTTCCGAGTTTGTTCAACGATAACTGTTTCGCGAACCACGACCACTTTGATTTGTCCGGGGTAATTACACTCTTCTTCGATGCGAGCGGCAATTTTTTTGGAAAGATCGAGGGCCTGGGTGTCATCTACTTTTCTGCCATTCACCAAAATACGGCACTCACGACCGCCACTCAATACAAAACAATCCGTCACTCCAGGGAAGCTGCGGGCGATATCTTGAAGCTCGGACACCTTTTGGTTGTAGGACTCAATGGTCGATCGGCGAGCACCAGGGCGGGCTCCGGAGACCGCGTCAGCAGCAATAACTAAGAAAGCGTGGTCTGTCGTTGGTTGTTCATCGAAGTGATGGGCACGAACCGCATGCACGACTTCGGCGATTTCATTGCGAGCAGCGATAAAGTCAGCGCCAATCATGGCGTGACCGCCTTCTTGTACGTGATCCATCGATTTACCAATGTCGTGAAGCATGCCCACGCGACGAGCTCTTTTAATGTCAATGCGCAGTTCGCTGGCCATCAAGCCAGCCAGCCAGCCGACTTCGCCACAGTGAAAGTACTGATTTTGAGTAAAGGAGTAGCGATAGCGCAAAGAACCCATCATTTGGCGAACTTCAGGATGCAGGCCTTCTAGGCGCAATTCTTTCGCCATAGAGTCGCCATCGTGTTTGATGTTTTTAAAGAGTTCTTTTTTTTGGTTCTCAGCAATTCGCTTGATGAAATCCGGATTGATATTTTTCTTCTCTTTAAAAATACGCTCTAAAGTACGACGTGTCAGTTCGCGACGAACCGGATCAAATCCGGCAACGCCGACCATGTCCATGCCTTCTTCAACTATAATGTCGCAACCGCAGCTGTCTTGAACAGCCTTGATATTTAAGCCCTTGGGATCACAGAAAAGTTTGCGAATGTGAGTGTCGGGAAAATTAACAGAGCCAATGCCGCGCTCAGGGCAATAAGGGCGAGCAAATCGATCGATGATCAGGCTCAGAATTTTTTTTGCTTTACCTTCGGCATGTTCTTTGGCGTCTTCTTCGTTCTCCTGAATGAACTTAGCGGCTCTGCGACGTGCTTCTTCTTCCAGTTGAGATTTTAAAGTGTCTTTGAAGTCGGTGGCAGAAGTCTGCAAGCGTTCGGTGAGTTTTTCTACGAACTCTTGGTTCAAGGCTTTTTGTGCGTCCTTGATTTTATTCAAAGACTCTTCTTGGCTTCTCAAGTTTTGCTCTTGATCCTTTACTTCGGTCTCGTGCGCCGTTAATTTCATCTTAACTTCGTTAACGAGTTGATCGGCTTTGGATTTTTTTTCAGCAGCTAGGTCGCCCAGCTCCTCGATGCGCTCCTCGGTCTTGAGCATATCAGTTTCCACTTTGGTCCAAAGTTCCATTTCAATTTCTTGAATGCGTTCTTGTTCCTCCAAGGCGCGCAGTTCGATAGCTTCTTTTGCCTCGCCGACAAGCTCGAGGGCTTCTTCTCGTGCAAGGCGCAACGTTCGCGCAGTTCTCGTTTTATAGAGCGCCCAGCCAAGGCCACCACCGGCGAAAATAGAAATAAGGGCTGTAGCAATAACGGGTAACATAATGACTCCTAATCCTCTCACTTTACTCTGGCTAAGGGGCTAACGCAATTTATCCCGAAGTTTACTTCGCGCATTAAGAGCGATAGTATGGAAATCAGGTGGGAATTCTGCCAACAAGGGGCAAAAAGACGCAAGATTTGTCTCGCCCTCGGGGGTCTCCTCTTGCGCAGTCTTAGAAATAAGCGACAATATCGGCAATCTGGAGATTAAACATGGCTATATACGAGTGTCAGATAAAATGGTTGGGCGGATTGGGTTTTGAAGCGCAGACGCGGCAACATCAGTTTGTCATGGATACTAAGGTTGAAAATGGCGGCAAAGATCAGGGGCCCTCACCAAAAGAAGTTTTATTAGCAAGCATCTGTGCCTGTTCTGGGATGGATGTGACCTCGATTCTACAAAAAATGCGGTTGAAGCTTACGACCTGTGATGTTCGGGCAACAACAGAAACAACTGAAGGATATCCAGCAATTTTCAAACAAGTACAGATGGAATACCAAATCAAGGGTGAGGGGATCAAGCCAGAACAAGTACTCAAGGCCGTTCGCTTGTCTATGACCAAATACTGTGGAGTGAGTGCCATGGTAGCCGCGGCGTCGCCACTGCTGTATCAAGTTTTTTTAAATGGTGAATTGATCGGGGAGGATCGTGCGGATTTTAAGGGGACGGACTTATGATTCCATTTGAAATTCCTTTTCATGAAATGGAATTTTCTTATGCGCGATCGCGGGGTCCTGGGGGGCAAAACGTCAATCGCACGAACTCGGCGGCGATTTTGCGCTGGAATTTGTTTTCATCCCAAGTCTTTAGTGATGCGACAAAAGAAAGACTTGTTCAAAAGCTGAGCTCTCAACTTACGAATGACGGGGATTTGTTAATTCGCAGTGAAACACAACGAGATCAAGATCAAAACCGCTCGGAGTGCATTCGAAAGCTGCATGAGATATTAAAAAAAGCACTTTTTGTTCCAAAGCGTCGTGTGGCGACCAAACCAACTCGATCCTCGCAGCGGAAAAGGGTCGACACTAAAACTCGGCGCGGCGAGGTAAAGCAGGGGCGTCAAAAGGTAAAGCTCTAGTTCGTTGTCGTTGCTAAGGTTCAGAAAGATGAGCGGGCTCTAAAGGAGTGGCCGTTTCAATAGCCACAATTTTGCGCGACAAATAAATCGCAACAAAGCTAAAGGCAATCGCGATATAGCCGACCCATTCATAGTTCAATAATTTGCCATCGGCACTTTCAACGATAATCAACCCCGCGATATAACTAGATGCTGCTGCAGCCAACTGCTGCACACAGCTGGCAATGCTCATAAAACTACCGCGATTCTGTGGCAAGGCGGTTCCAGAAACGAGTGCGGAAGCTGGAATCATGCGACCCCCAGAGGAAACGAAGAAGAAAGCGCAGATCGTGAGGATGAGCCAAACAGGTGTTTCGCTCATATGAGTGATTAAAAAGTAAGGTATAATGGTGACGATCGCGCCCCAGAAAAATATTTGTTGCTTTCCGAAACGATCAGCCAATTTGCCTATATAAGGTGATGTGAAAATCGTGCAAAGTCCGCCAATCATATACATTAAAGGCAATTGTTTTTCAGTCAGTCCCGCATTGGAGACCAAAGAAGGTGACAAAAAGGGAATGATCGCAAAGTGCCCAAACATCACGGAGGCCATGAAATACAAAGCGCGGCGCTGATTGGGATTGCTCGTAATACGAGTGATCACGCGGTACATAGGTTCTTTAGCTTGAGTGCCAGCTAGGTGCTTCACCATTGGTTGGATAAAGAATATAATAACGAAGCAAATGACGACGGCAGCGCCGGCCAGGAATAAAAAAGGTGCATGCCAGCTAAAAGCATTTGCCAAGTACAAGCTAAAGGGGACGCCAAAAATCGAAGCCATCGAGAAGGAAGTCATGATGACTCCCATGGCGCTGCCGCGACGATCATAGGGAATGCTGTCGCTGACAATGGCCATGACCAGAGAGCTTAGGACTCCTCCAAAGATACCAGTTATCGCGCGTGCTATCAAAAGCACTTCGTAAGTCGGTGAAAGTGCACAAGCCAAGGTGCCTAAAGCAAAGCCAACAAAGAAAAATAAAAGACATTTTTTACGATCGAATTTATCGACAAAAAAGGACGCCGAAAAACCGCTGAGAGCTGCCGCAAAGGTGTAAGATGACACAAGGAGTCCGAACTGATGAGGCGAGATTTCAAAAAGTCGCATTAACTGCGGCCCCAGAGGCATCATGATCATAAAGTCCACGATGGAACTGAACTGAATGGAGGCTAGAATTGCGAGGAGAATTTTTTCGCTTTTGGAAAACACAGCTGAAGTCCTTTTTGTTGACGACGTCCTTTAACTTACTGATAATCTCTAGCTATGACAACAATTTGGAAATTTATTAAATCCTTCATCGTCCTAATTATTATTGGTGCTCTTGGCTGGGTTGTGCTGATGAATTACAGCGTGATCTTTTCAAAAAAAGTCGTGGGTGAAATCACTGCTGTTGAACGAGTCGAGCTTCCGGTGGCTTTGATGACTCGTGGAGATAAAAACCTCACATCTCAAGTATTTTCTTTTGCAGTCGGAATCAAAGATCTTAAAACGGGTGAAATTTACACCGCGTCTTCGGAGGACCGTCAGTGGGCGGTCGCACAAAAAGGTCAATGTGCAGAGGCTGTTTTTCTGCCTTACCCACCATGGGATTTTGCTAAGAAAGATACTTTTTACGGTGCTCGTCTCGTGCGGTTATATGAATGTGCACAGCCTTAAAGTAAAGTGATGCCAGAGGTTCTTCTTTTAATTACTGCCATTGCCGCTGGATTTCTCGGAGCTCTCTTGGGTCTAGGCGGTGGTATTATCATCGTCCCGGTTCTTACTCTTGTTTATCATGTGGATATTCGTTATGCGATTGCCGCAAGTCTGATTTCAATCGTGGCTACCTCCTCGGGGGCTGCCGCTAGTTATTTAAAAGATTCTCTGACAAATTTGAGGTTGGCCGTGTTCTTAGAAGTCGGGACAGTGAGCGGCGCCATTGGAGGGTTTTTACTAGCCAGTTACTTGAAGGCACAGGCTCTGTTTTTACTTTTTGGAATATTTTTATTTTTTTCTGCCGTCATGATGCTTCGAAAACGCGGTGACCACGTGTCTACCATAAATCATCCTTGGGCGGAAAGCTTACATTTGGATGGCGCCTATCCAGATGATAAAGGGCAAACAGTATCCTACAAGGTAGAAATGGTTCCATTAGGACTTATTGCGATGTTTGGAGCAGGGGTGTTGTCTGCACTTCTCGGTATCGGCAGCGGAATATTTAAAGTGTTGGCGATGGATGGTGCAATGAAACTTCCTATGAAGGTTTCTTCCGCGACCTCTAACTTTATGATCGGTGTAACAGCTTCAGCCAGCGCGGGGGCCTATCTTTTAAGAGGAGATGTGCACCCTGAAATTGCAGCTCCTGTGGCGATCGGTATTATAATAGGCTCCTTTGTTGGCGCTCGGGTAATGGTGAAGATGCCAGCGCGTCGGATTCGCCAAATTTTTGTTGTGGTATTAGCGATTGTCTCTGTGCAAATGATTCTAAAGGGGCTGTCGTGAACTCGAAAATAGACGATAAAAAGCTACACCAACTGGAGTTGCGCATCAGCAGCCTCTTGCGAGTCGGGGTGTTGATTTCAGGTGCCTGCCTGCTTTTTGGCTGGATCGGTCAGTTACGACAAGATGGAGAGCTGCTTTCGACTTTTACCACGTACCACCCGGTGCCTTTGCTGGAAAGAATGCAATGGGCCCTGTTGATGCGGGATCGCTCGTTGATGATGGCTTTTATTGGTTTAATGATATTAGTGTGCTTGCCAGTTTTACGTGTGGCGATGACAGGTGTGTTATTTATCCTTCAAAAAGAATATAAGCTAGGACTTATGGCCTTTGGCGTGTTGGGCGCTCTTGTTGTAAGTTTCTGCCTCGGCATTGATCTTTAAGTTTGGGATTAGACTAACTTATTGGCGATGTACCAGGGGAGAAGGATATAGAGGCAAACGTCTCGCACCAAATAGTAGACAAAGAACACGGCAAATATTTTCCAGCCAAAATGGTGAACCACTCCCTTCACGCCAGAAGCGCGAAAAACATTTTTAACCTCAACCAGGAATTTCGGAGTGATCCGATCCATGAGTTTGATTTTTGTAGGGGCGTTCTCCATGCGAGATCCTCAATATTGTGTCCTCTTCTTTATAAGGCCTAAAAGTGAAGGGTCAAGAAGAAGGGACGAGAAAAGCTTCGGCCCCTCTATGCATGTAGCGATGCAATGCAGCAAGAGACTCGGATCGCTATAAATTTGCTAGTGCATCTCAGATGGAGAGCTCTAAGATTAGGGGTATGAATATGAAAAATTTCAAACTCACGGCTTTTATTCAACTGTACGGGTTCTTTAAAATTCCTTTGGTGTTCTTTATTCGGCCGCGGGTTGTGGAAGTGACCAGTAAAAGATTTGTGCTGAAAGTACCGCTGCGTCGGCGTAATAAAAATCACCTGAACTCGATGTATTTCGGTGCCATGGGAATTGGGGCGGAGCTTTCAATTGCGGCAGCAGCAGTTATTGCGATCACAGAGAGTAAGCAGAAAATAGATTTTGTTTTTAAAGATTTTCATGCGCACTATCTCAAGCGCGCCGATGGGCACGTTCACTTTATTTTTGAAGACGTCGCGGCAGTAAAAGCCCTGATACAAGAGGCGGTCTCAAGCCCCGGTCGTTTAGAGCATAAGTTTAAAGGCTTTGCTGTTGTACCGGAAAGATCAGAGAGTGAGCCAGTGATGACCTATGAGCTGACCTTGTCAGTTAAGAACAGGTCTCTGAAGGTCTAAAAAAATCCCCCTCTGTGTTATAAAAGGGGGGGGACGGTCTGTCTCTTTTTCGAGAGCAAAGATCTATGTCTTAATATAACGAATGATCATGGTGTAGACTTCGTTTTTTATGGCCTGTTCTCTTTCGGGTGATTGATGCCCTAAAAGACTTAAGTTCAAAATATTATTGAAGCTACTGACGATAAAGAGCGCAATCATTTCTCGATCCCGACCTGGAATCTCTGGTAGGTGTGCGAGGACGGCTTTTTGATAGTGCTCAAAAAACACCCGACGCGTCTCCCAGTAATCCAGCATTCCCTGGACGCCTTGTAGTGCCGTCCTGAGGGGTCTGTTGTCATGGAAGCGAGTAAAGCCGATTTCGATGAAGGCTTTGACCTTCGCCTCGACATCTGTGCCCTGGAGCTTACTCAGATGCTCTTCTATGTAAGCCAAATCTTGCTGAAGCAGGTCGTCGATCACCGCGGCGACGATGGCTTCCTTGTTGGCGAAAAACTGATAGAGGGAGCCGATGCTGACTCCAGCCATGGCGGCAATTTTATCTGTCGTAATATTATGATAAGGCTCCTGTACTAGCAGACGTGAGCAGGATTCGACAATGCTAGCGACCGTTTCCTTGGAACGCTTTTGAACAGGAATTTTTAGCATGTACTTCTTGTCTTGGTTTGTGTGAGCTGGAACTGCGCTCATAAGTTCCTCCCTTCGAGGATTAGTAAATTAGTGTGAGGCTTGCAAAATTTGCTCACGTTCATGTTCTCAATTCAGGTTTCAATATTCAATACCACTCATCAAAGTATTAAAATAGAGTACCTAAGGTCATTTAGGCGCTACATCTTAACTGGATCTTGATTAAAAATATGAAATGTAGGCCTTTTTGAGTATTATTCATCATGCTGTGGCGCTTCATTACTTAAATGCAATCAAAAACTAGTTATTTAATCAACTTAAACTGGTTGCTAGTATTACTAACTGGAAATTTATTGATAAAATATGAGTTAACAGTCGTGATATTCTTAAGGATATCTGAGGTTGTTGTCATATATAATATATAAATACACTTATTTTGGGTGAGTGAGACGTTCGAATTTTAGAAAAGCGATGCGCGTCAGACGCGCCGCAAGTGGTTCTATACTGCTGGTCCTCGCATTCAATTCTCGTATTTCTCTGATCTTTTTATCACCTCTTAAGGTGCAGCTGAAGGTCTCTCCGGAGTGGCTTCGTTAGGCAGGTCATAAAAGTGTCGTGGGATCACATAGACCGGGCAGTGAGAACTTCTCACAACATTTCTAGTATAGCTTCCTAAGAGGGTCGCGCTCATCGGGCCGCTTTGTGCCTCCATGGCGACTAAATCTATATCAAGGCGTTCAATACATTCGAGGATGATTTCATCAATTGCGCGAAAACTATTATCTATGTGAACGTGTGCGGTGATGCCTTCTTGTTTGGCCCAGTCCACCCAATGTTGGGCCTTTTGTTTTTGGTGCTCGATCTGATCCTCGACGATTTGATCCAAGGTCAACATGCGTCCTTTGTAGTTATAGACCTGGGGGCGAGTTTCCAAGTCAAACAGACTTTCCACCGGACGAGTGATCACATGAAAGAGTGTGATTTCAGAATTCAGTCGTTTGGCCAAATCTAAAACATGGCGGAAGTTGTCCTTTGAATGCTCGCCAAACTCTGTAGGGAAAAGAATGTGCTTCATTCCGTTGAGTTTTATCGTATGTGCTCCCACGATAAGTACGGGAACCTTGGACTGAAGTAGGAGGCTTTCTGCAAAACTTCCTAAGATAAACCGTTGGAGACCTCTGCGGCTGTGACTGCCGACAACTATCAAGTTGGCATTTTCTCTATGGGCATATTCGCCTAAAGTTTCCGCTGCTCCTGCGTGTGATTGCGAGGCATGGGGGATGACTTTTGGTTCCAGCAGGAAGTCGAGATTATAATCTCGCAGCACCTCCATAAAAAGCGCCTCAGCCGTGCGTGAGTGGTCCGTAACCCAGGTGGGAACTTCATAGGTGGGCAGCACGATTTCATTTTCACGCAAGAGATACAGAGGTTGTATTTCTGCCTGTGTTGCTTGACGGAGTTGTTTTAAACAGAGCGCCATCTTTTGATTGAGCTCTTTGTTGTCTTCAAATGCATCTATGGCCCAGATGATTTTCATAGTACCTCCCGCAACCTTAATTCCGCACTAGGTTCCTAAGAAGAGCAAGGCGACGGACTTTTCCTTGTGAGGAAACAAAAAACGCAAAGCTCTGTGTCTAAGAAAGCGCTACTAAGATAGAATTTCTTGGCAAAATTTAATAAAAAAAATGGCCACCCAAAGGCGGCCATTTAAAGAAAAGCTAGATTATTTGTGCAAGAGTTTTTAAGCCTATGCAGGGTCTAGGGTCGTGCCCTGAGCTTTTGCCTCTGCCTGTTCCATTTTTAGGATATAGGCCTTGGTTGCTTTGGGAAGCTCTTTCCACATGCGCAAGGACAGAAAAAGTCCTAAGCAAGCAAAGGGGATCAAGAATAGGGGCCAGTAAACCCAGTTCTTGTGGGAGAGATATCCAATAGCCAGTGATTGAATACCGCTTCCAAGATAGACGCAGCCATCGACGATTCCTGAGGCTGTAGCTGTCATTTTTTTACCGCCAAAGTCAGCGGCGGCTGTTCCAGACATCAAAGAGTGAACTCCGATAACCGCCATCGTGATCATGAGAGCTGCAAAACCAAACACAGTCGGGCTATTTATCAAGGTGAACACCATGATAATTAAAAGAATAATCATAATGGCATTATTGATCGCAGCAGGTGGGCCTCGTCGAGACTGGAAGAACTTATCTGAAAGCATTCCCGCCATAAAGCCGCCAAAGATCCCAGTCAAGCAGAGCAACAAGCCCCAATTCTGAATGAAGAATTTTGAACCACTAAAGAAGGCCTCATTGGTTGTTTCCGTCTCTTTTGCGAAAACCAAATACCACTGCATAATACCGTTGCGCAAAACGCCGGAGGTGAAGTCAACCATAGCGATGGTGATCATGACGGGATTTGTGAAAATCTTTTTAAGCATGAAGCCAATAGAGATCTCTAGCTTCTCGTCGCTGATCTCCTCCGAAGAAGCATCGGCCGTGTCAAAATCATCGAAATTGGCATCCTTCGGTGAGTTGGCGATAAAGAACATGTCAATCAGGGCCCAACAAACTAAAAGGAATGAAGGGATAAAGAAGACCAACCAAGTTGCATCTGTCGTTCCCGTATCGATCGCAAAGAGGTGTTGG
The DNA here is from genome assembly GCA_037968775.1 of Bdellovibrio sp. Taxonomy (GTDB): domain Bacteria; phylum Bdellovibrionota; class Bdellovibrionia; order Bdellovibrionales; family Bdellovibrionaceae; genus Bdellovibrio. Next base: position 7,396 of record JBBKWD010000240.1, on the reverse strand, counting down.
ATAGTTCGTTGGAAGAAAGTCTGAGTGCCTTCAATATGAAGCTTGGAAGCTTCCACGATTGCTTGTCCCCAGTCGAAGGCAAAGTAAACGCCGAAGGAAATTAAAGTTCCAAAGATAGCTCCAAAAATGCCGCGCTCTCGAACGTGGAACCAATAAGCCTTCACTTTGATAATAGAAACAGCGCCATAACTTTGGAAGAACATGTTCAAGGCGAAAAGGACGGACATTAAGACAACCATGTTCGTCTTTAGGCGACCCATTAAATATAAGTAAGTCACTCCGCCCATAATTACATTCATCAGCGCAGAGCCAAGAGCCGCGATGATGATGCCCTTTTTTCCGCCGATTTTATCAACTAAAGGGCCATTCAAAAGAAAGGAAAGGCCGTAGGTGATTGTTCCCGCCGCAAAGATGATTCCAAATTGTTCTTTGGTCATCATGTCGCCCAGGGCATTCTTAGCGACGTTGAGGTTGTATCGAGCCATATATAGGAAGGCGTAAGTCATGCCGAGGGGGAACCAATTCGTAAATCGGCGAAACATGAATTTTCGAGAATGGTTAAGAGGATTGTTCTTAAAATACAATAAGATCACAGCGCCTAAACAAATGCCGACAAGAATCAAAGCCATGGAGCCTCCGCTAGTTCGGCGTAAGCTAAAGGATAAAGTACAGATTTGCAATGTAAAGGACTGCACTGGTGAGGCTAAATTTCATCAGGATTTTGTTAAGACCGCTTCAGTCGCTGCCTAGAGTGGATCAAGGGGACTCTTGTTATAAATTTTACGCATCACATTGTTGCGAAAAGCCGAAAAAATACTCATTTCAGAGGAGAGTCCGCATTTAAACGATCTTGGATCCATAAGAATAACTTATGGAAGAGGTAATTATTATCGTTTTGTGCTTATGGGTCTGGGTGGATATCTTGAGTTCAGAAGCCGGGGTTCAAAGCTGACGAAAGCACACTCCCTCTTCTACCTCGGTAGGTTCCATGACCCTTCTCCCAAGCGCGAGATCAGGGTCGCGAAAGCAACATCGCCGTACTCACGGCCTTCAACATCCCACCATAATATCCCACCAAAAAGCAAACCTACCGGGGAAGCGCGCGTGTCGGACCTGGTTTGGACTTGCGATCATTGGAAATCCTGTTAATTTTTATTTATGTTTAAATATCATCCGCTCTACGAAAAACAAAAAGACACCACTATATATCGCAAACTCACCTCGGATCATGTGAAGATCGAAAAAATCGGCGACCGCGAAGTTCTGGTCGTCGCCCCAGAGGCCTTGGAACTCATCGCAGAGGAAGCTCTCAAAGACGTATCGCACTTGCTGCGTACAGCACACCTTCAAAATCTAGAAAAAATCTTGTTAGACCCGGAGGCTTCAGCTAACGACCGCTTTGTAGCGGTGGATCTTTTACGAAATGCCGTGATTGCAGCTCAAGGGGAGTTTCCGTCTTGTCAGGATACGGGAACGGCGATCGTGGTGGGGAAGAAGGGCGAGTCCGTCTTTACTGGCTTTGATGATAAAGAGTTTTTGTCTCAAGGTATTTACAACACCTATCAAAAAAAGAATTTACGTTATTCACAGATGGCGCCGATTAGTTTTTTTGAAGAAAAAAATACGGGTACAAATTTACCCGCTCAAATTGATCTCTACTCTGAAAAAGGCGATGAATACAATTTTCTCTTTCTGGCGAAGGGCGGGGGAAGTGCGAACAAATCCTACCTTCATCAAAAGACCAAGGCGGTTTTGAATCCGGAGTCGTTTGAAAAATTTGTGAAAGAAGTTTTGGGCTCATTGGGGACAGCGGCGTGTCCACCATATCATCTGGCCCTATGTGTCGGTGGCACATCCGCAGAGGAAACACTGAAAACAGTGAAATACGCGTCGGCGGGATACTTAGACGGCTTGCCAACTTCTGGAAGCGAAGGCGGGCGGGCATATCGCGATTTGGAAATGGAAAAAAATATCGAAAAATGGTCTCGAGAAACAGGAATTGGCGCGCAGTTTGGTGGAAAGTATTTCGTGCACGATGTGCGGGTGATACGTTTGCCTCGTCACGGAGCGAGCTGTCCTATCGGCGTGGGCGTCAGCTGTTCTGCGGATCGAAATATCAAAGGTAAGATCACACGTGAAGGTGTGTTCTTGGAGCAATTAGAATTGCATCCAGAGCAGTATTTACCAAATCACCTGAAAGAATCGGATGCCGAAGCCCTCACAATTGACCTAAATCAACCCATTCAGGAAACCTTAAAGCTCTTGTCTCAGCAAAAGGTTGCGACCCGTGTGATGCTAAATGGTCCCCTTATCGTGGCTCGCGATATCGCGCACGCGAAGCTCAAAGAAAAAATGGATAAGGGTGAAGGCGTTCCAGAGTATTTTAAAAAATATGCGGTTTATTACGCGGGCCCCGCAAAAACTCCAAAGGGTTATGCATCGGGAGCCTTCGGTCCAACGACCAGTGAGCGCATGGATCCCTATGTCGGCGAATTTCAAGCACAAGGTGGTTCGATGATTATGCTAGGCAAGGGAAATCGCAGTCAGCAAGTCACCGACGCCTGCAAGACTCACGGTGGATTTTATCTGGGCTCTATCGGCGGCCCTGCGGCCCGGCTAGGTAAAGAGTGTATCACAAAAGTAGAAATATTAGATTTCCCAGAGCTCGGCATGGAGTCCGTCTGGAAAATCGAGGTAAAAGATTTTCCAGCCTTCATTATAGTAGATAACAAAGGAAACGACTTCTTCAAGTCAGTCATCCGTAAGCTCTAGGGGTACGGACTTCCTTTTGGTAGCGATCCTGCGTCAAGTATTCGATTTTAGATTGAAGTGTACTCAATTGGAAGGCGAGGCGAATTGACGCCTCGCTGCCACCAAAAGGAAGTCCGTACCCGTCCGTTCGTTAATTAACTTCGCATTGAATCTGGCAATTGGCGTCGCAGATGACGTAAGTGCGCGGTGATCTTGGTGGAATATAGCTTGGAGAACAATAAGTTGAGCAGCGCGCAGTGTGAAGCAAAGGACGTCCGCGGTTCATCTCACATCGAGTTTGAGCGTCGCGTTTTCCACGCTGTTCCGCATCTCGTTTAAGTCTGTCGATACAGAAAGAACCGCCAGTCGAATCACAGCTTCCGGACTCTCGGCCGTATCCCGATTCGTAAGTTATACGCTCAACTTCCTGAGCGAATGCTGAAGTCGAGAACAAGCCAAAAAGAAGGACTAAAAAAGATAATTTCATCGTGAAGACTCCTTTGTTCGTGGTTACAGCCTAATCATCGAACAAAGCGAGAAAATCTTCAATCATTTTGAAAGCTGTCCTTCAGCAAGAGCGGAAGGCTTTGACTCACCAAGTTGACCACGACGGGGCCAACCAGTAAGCCAGGCAGTCCCATCATCAAGATCGCGCCAATGACACAGGTAAATCCGATAATAGGAGAGGTGTTGTTCTCGCGTCCAATAAGGAAGGGCTTCAACAGATTGTCGATGAGTCCAGAGAATGAAGCGACAATAAAAAGTCCCACAGCGGAACCCGTTCTATCGCCGAGGTATGCTAAAAGGGCGAGGATATAGCCAACTGGCGAGGCTCCAATGACGGGAATAAAGGACACAACAAAGGTGATAGAGAGAACCAGCCAAAAATCTCCTTCGCCGAAAATCAAACTACCTAAGCCAATAATCGAAGCTTGTACCAAGCCAACGACAAGGGTCGAAAATAAAGTTATTTTGCAGCTGTTTTTTGCGATGTCGATTAAAGAGTTAGTAAGGTCACTTGCAAGAGGCGAGTAGCGCATCACAAAATCTCGAATTTTCTCTGCCTTCAGCATCATTCCGAGCAACAAAAGGACAAAGACAAAGGATCCCAATAAAAATATTGGCAGCTGAGAAACAAAATCGCTGGAAAACTTAAGGGCGATTTCACCAGCCCGCCTAAAAGTCGTTTCAATAAACTCGCGGGCAGGGTTGGCAAGATCAAAACCTGTCCAATCCGAAAGTTCCTGAATATTGTGCAGAGCAAAGTTTTTGAGAGTATGAAACTGCTCAACCACGCGGTTCTTTTCAACAGCCTCAGGTTTGACGATATGAGTAAAAGCGCGATATCCAGCCAACCAAATTGCGACCCAGAATACAAATATCCCAGAAAGCAAGGTCAGTACAATAGTCAAAGACCTGGGCGCTCTCGTGCGCCGAGCGAGCCTTGAAACTAAATCATGCAGACCAAGCGCAAAAATACCAGCCAAAATCAAAGGAGTGAGGAAGGGCCAATTGATGAACACAAAAGCCGCAACCATCGCGATGATGAGGAACCATAAAAAAAATAAAGATTGCTTCTGAGAGTAGCTCGACATTGTTAAACCTTATGAATGAAAAGATCGTTGGCACCACGAACACGTGGAGTATAAATGCCATTAGGAGCTCGTTTCCCGGCACTAATCACCATGGAAATAGAAGCGCCCCAAGGTAAATTTAAAAGACTTTTTACGCGAGCTTGATCCATTCCCTCCATGGGGCAGGTATCATATCCAGCAGCCCGAAAAGCGAGCATGAGATTTTCACAGGCAAGTGCTGTAGTTTTATGTGCCCACAAGAGGTTCCCACTTCGGCCGAACGGACCACGCGGAATGATCCTAAATAATCCCGCAATAAATATTCCGATTGTTTTGAAGGGGCCAAAGAGTCCCAAGGGTCCGTTGCCATAGACGAAGGGTACAAGTTTTGTGTAATAGTCCATTGCACTTTGAGGAACTTGGCTTTGAGTTGAAAAATAATCTAGATTAATTTTTTTTCCAAGGGGCCAACGATCAGGCCGAGCAACACAAACGATCAATGTCGAAGCCGTTCGCGCCGCAGGTTGATTTAAACAATATTGTTTAAGGATTTCTTTCTTCTCCTCTGATTCAACCCAAAAAAACTCCCAGGGCTGAAGATTGGAAGAGTTCGGCGCCAAGAGGGCCGTTTCAAGACATTGTTCGACAATTTGGTCAGGAATCTTTTCTGGAGTAAAAACTCTGACGGATCGTCGTGAGGTGACAATCTTTTTGAATTCAGGAAAACTGCATTCAATTGCAGGTTCGCTGTGATGAGTTTGAAGCGGTTTGGAAAAGACACTGTCAGACATTTGCGTTCCTTGTTCTGGAACAAGTTTAGAATTAAATCTCAAGAGGACGCAAGGTCTTATTGCCGAGGAATCCCCACGGCCTGCCTGAGAGCGCTGGCGGTTTTAATTATGTGTCCTGAGGCGTCGGTGAAAAGTTTAGGGTTTGGATCAGGTTCTGTTTTGATAATCGGCCTGCTTGGTCACCAGAGCTAACAGACGGTTTCACTAAGACGGAGGACTTATATAAAGGAAGCGACACCGAAGGTGAACCCCTCGGTGCCATTACAGTTTTTTAAAACAAGCTGGCGGCCAGTATTTAGCTTGAAAAGCTGCTCACAAAGCGCAAACCCAGCTCCTGGGTTTGTTCAATTGCATTCCATCGACTCCAGCGCACTTGACCCTCGATAGAGATGTATTCCCCATCTTTGCTTTGATAAGAAAGATGCACGAAGTCCTTGGGCTTATAAAACTTAGACTTCATTTTCAAGCAAGAACCATTCGGAGATAGGTTCTCAAAGGCTCCCGGCATGATGGGTTGAAAATCTAATTTTTCTGAGCCCTGGGGCAACATCGACGGACTTACCAAGCCTTTGCTTGCGTGGGATTCTCTGCGGTCTTGACGGAGAGTGGGGCGGTCCCCCTCTAGATATTTAGTTAAAATCTGTCCCAGTTGTTGTTCCTCTGTTTTCCATAGGACCACGAATTCACTGGAGGCTTTTACCTTGAGTTTCATAGAGCTCGAAAGCTCTTGCACCACAAAAAAGGTCTGCACATTTTCGTAAGCTTTTTGGAAATAGCGATAGAGCTCAAAATGTCTCAGCTCTAAAAAGGGAAGGTAGGCGATGATGACTTTTTCGCCCGGCGTATTCTGTAGTTCGGAACGTAGTTCATATGGATTTTGCACTATATGTACATCAATATTGTTTAAAGCTTTTAGTGAAGTTGGCTTATTGGTAACACCTGTCATGTAGACCTGTAGATTCATATCCGAGTCCCCCTGTGCTGGGGACTAAAGCAAAGTTAGCGCCAAGCTGGCTCGGCGCCTACATCCTATACAGGTGTTAGGAGTCTAACAGGTGTTAAGGTTCCGCTAACAGCACCTAATTCTTAACACCCCTATTCGGAAAAAGCTGTTGGCAGCAGGAGTGTTGCGTGGGGTCCTCACAGAATGGGACTTGCGTCGTTCAGGTATTCGATCTAGCTTGATCGTATGAATAAAATTACTCATGAAACTCTCCCTCCAATTCTTAAACCTTTGTTGCGTGGACATTTTCATCAGGCATCTTTTTTTATCGCTTTAGGAGCCTGTGCAATGTTGGTCGCTGGCAGCCAGGGATTTATGGAGGTCAGTTCCGCCTTGATTTACTCATTTTCGCTGTGTGGACTATTTGGAACCAGCGCTCTCTATCATCGCCTCCAGTGGAATCCATACCAACGTGCTTGGATGCGCAGACTAGATCATTCGGCGATTTTTATTTTAATTGCGGGCACGGGGACTCCTTTGTGTTTGCTGGCGATTCCGGAGAAGGGGGGGATGACCTTGTTGACGATCGTGTGGTCAGCAGCAGCGCTGGGAATTATTCAATCCCTGTTTTGGGTGAACGCACCAAAGTGGTTGGCTGCAATTTTATATATCGCAATGGGGTGGGTGGCCGTGCCCTATGTTTCTGAAATCAATGAAGCTCTGGGTTCCGTTAATGTTGGTTTTTTGATTGCTGGCGGTGTGGTCTACACCATCGGCGCTTTAGTTTATGCCTTTAAAAAACCAAACCCTTGGCCGAAGACTTTTGGCTATCACGAGATCTTTCATTTGCTCGTAGTGTTTGCGGCACTTTTGCATTTCTTTATTATTTATTCTCTTTTGCTAGGAAATCGTTAGACAAAAAAACACCCACTCGCAAAAGAGTGGGTACAATGTTTGAAGCATCAAAAAATAATTTGAACGAACTACTTCTTGTAAGGCATTTCGCCAAGATAATCTTTTTTTCCAACTTCAACACCGTTGTGGCGCAGAATTGAATATGCCGTCGTCACATGAAAACAAACATTCGGAATCGCGTGTTGGATGGCGAATTCTTTTCCTAAAAGGTATTTGCCTTCCCAACGAGGTTGCGTGATCTGTCTGTCCTCTGCACCTTTAAAGTCGGCCTCAGAAAAGCCATTAAGATAGCCAATAGTGCCTTCAATGCGGGCTTTTAGCTCCCCCAAGGTTTTCTCATTGTCCTCATTTTTTGGAGCTTCTTTGCCAGTCAGGCGAGAACAGCCCAATTTAGCGGTATCGCAGGCAATTTGGACCTGACG
>JBBKWD010000239.1:0-10413 GCA_037968775.1 Bdellovibrio sp. | reverse complement strand
CCCCTTGACGATGCTTCTCAAAACTCTCTACAAACCTATCTACAGATTCGTTCACACCTGGAAAATCCTTGTTGGTGGCGATCAGCGCTTTGATAAAGTCGCGCTCTCCCCATGCTTGTTTTTGAGGGTTCTGGATGTCAGGGATGCCATCTGTATAGAAAAACACAGCTTCGCCTACATTTAACTGTAAACTAGTTTGCTCATAAACGGACTCACGATTCTGTCCCAATCTTGGATTATTCACCTCATTTAGAGGAATCAAGTCCCTTTTCTTAAGGCCCGCTTCACTGTGCTTAATCACGAAGGGGGCTTCATGCGAAGCATTGCAGTAAACCAGCTCACCGGTGTCCAAATCAAACGACGCCAAGAAAAATGTCATCATAATACGACCTTTTGAAACGTCATAAATAGACCGATTCAAAAGATCCAAAGCTTTCGCTGGCGAAATATTCAGGCGTTCAATAATCGTCGAAGCCGACTTTGCGGCACTTGTAATCAGGGCCGCCGGAGCTCCATGTCCCGTCGCATCTCCGATCCACAGAAAAATCTTTTGACCGATCTGACAGTAGTGCCACCAGTCGCCACCACACTCACTGGCGGGCTCGTAGTAACCCGCAATTGCTAACGGACCAATCTTTGCGCGTGCTTCCGGAAAAAGAGTTTCTTGCACTGTCTTGGCCGTTTGGAGTTCGGACTCCATCCGGGCTTTTTCGGCCGTTTCCTGAAGCAACCGGGAAACCTCTGCCGCCATGATGTTGAAATTCTCTGCAAGACTACCCACTTCGTCGTTTCCTTTAACGTCGACCCTGATGGCAAAGTCACCTTTAGAAACTTTTTTTGTAGCCTGAAAAAGCTGAGTCAATGCCTGTGTGATTCCATTAGAGGCAAATAAACTAATGATGACAGTTGCTGAAATCAAAAGGCCAAAAAAGATCAAGGACCTGCGAATCAAAACCTGCATAGCCCCTAAGGCCTGTGCCTTTTCAACCGTGGTCACAACAATGAGGTCTCCGAAACCTGCTTTTGAGTAAGAAACCAAAAGATCTTTTCCATCAAAGCGCTTTGCACCCTCCGCTCCTCGAGAAACTTGAGAAGCCTTTTGTGACAAAAATGACGGCGTCACAATTTCTTGCAACTGGTGACCTGCCATATTGTTTGGACCAAATAGAATTCGCCCATCTTGTCCGAGCAAATACATTTTTTGAGAGGTCTCTGCATTAAACATCTCTGCCACTTCACTCATTCGTGAAATCACCAAAAATAAAGTCTGTCGACCCGTTTCTTTATCGTCCACTTTTTCAAAAAGAAAGATTCTATCGTCATTAAACGGAGCCTTCACAACCCGTTTGAGAGCTTCGGCCTCTGCAAAATAAGTCGGCATTTTGGCTTTTAGCTCGTTGAGTGTGTGATCTGACTGTCCCAAAATTTTTTCCAGAACAGCTTTCTTTTCTAAACTGCCTTGATCATTGGGTTCAAATACCAGAATAGCTTCGAGGTCTGCATTGCTTCTAAAAATAGACTCTGAAATTGGCGACATTCTTTGAAGCGAAAGATAGTCTTGAAAAATGGGCTTGGTAATTCCCAACACGGAGTTCAGTTGTGTTTTAATTTGAGTCGCCATCGTCCCTGACATATTACTTGAAGAATCAAAGACATAAGCAATCTTGTCCTCTTCAAAAATTTTTAATGCCAAAACTAAATACACCGACAAGGTGATTAGCGGGATGGAAGTAAGTAACAAAAGAATCTTATATCTTATTGATATGCCACGTTTTTTCACGACTTCAGTATGCCTTCTCGCACATCTGCGGGAAACAATTTATCCAATAACTTAGTCTAAAGTCCGTAATTCATTAAACAATTTCTGCCGATAGGTTGCCTAAGAGGATCTATGTCGCGCTTTGGACGAACCGAAAAAACAATATTTGTTTGTGCAGTATTATTACTGCTCGCATTCTCTTATTTCCTTTACGACGACTCGCTTTTATTCCCAAAACATCAGAATGGCTCTTTAGAACTTATTGGTGATGTTTCCAACTCTCAGAATGATGTTCGTCGAAAAAATCTCGACACCTTTAGCTGGTTGCCTGCTGCGAAAAAAGACAAAATTTTTCAAAACGATTCGATCTACACTGGCGAACGTTCGGAAGCGACAGTGCGCCTTCAAGATGGCACCCTGATCCGAATTCAGCCCAATTCCTTGATCACCCTCAACTTAAAAAATGGCCAGATGAACTTGGATCTGAGATATGGAAACCTGGTTGGAGAAATTGCCAAAGGTTCTAGCTTGACGATCCAATCTGGAAACGAAGAGTTCAAGCTTGAAAGCTCCAAAGATGGTGAAAAGTCAGAAGTTCAGCTCAATAAATCACATAGCGGAGTCGTCGACTTAAAGCTCGTCAAAGGTCAAGTCCAACTCAATAAAAAGGACCTCCCAAAAGACGCTGTCATCGCGGTTTCCAAAAAAGGGGAAGTGAAGACACTGGAAACTCCTGTGCTCACGCTAGTAACTGCAGACAATATAACCTTTGCCCGGACCGTTCCTGACTCACCTCTCGAGTTTAAATGGTTCGGAAAAGGCGATATATCAAGATATCAAATTGAGTTAGCACCTACAGTTGATTTCTCGACCTTATCGACTAAGCAAATCACGCCTGATTCAGAAATCAGAATTGTTTCCTTGATGGCGCCTGGTCAGTATTTCTGGCGCATTAAAGCCTACAATTCAAGTGGACAACTGGCCGTTACTTCTGAGACACGTCGAGTGCAAATTTCATCCCTTTTACCTCCAGAAATTTTATCTCCCGTTCAATCCGCTCTTATTCAATTGGAACTCCAAAGCAAACCAAATGAAGTGCTTTCGACCTCCACAGAAATTCAATGGAAAGCCACTTCACAACTCAAAGTCTTTACTTGGCAACTCGCGCAAGAGGAAACTTTTGAAAAAGTTCTCAAGGAAGACCAGACCGTTGAGTTCAAAACACTGACTCCCCGCCTAGTTTCTGGAACTTATTGGGTACGTGTCCGGGGCACGACTGAAAATAATGAAAGCTCCATGTGGTCTCAGCCCGTTCTTTTTAGCTTGAATTTGAATGCCAAAATCGAACAAAGGCCGGCTCGTCCCATCCTGATCACGAAAGCGATTGTCTTTAAAGCACCGACGAGCTCAGAGAGAACGCCCGCTACGGAAATGGCCCCAAAAATGACCTGGAAGCCCGTCTTGCAAAGCAAAATTTATCACGTGCAAGTTTCGAATGATTTAAGCTTTAAAGATGCGCAAAAATTCGATGCGCCTCAAACCGAAGTTACTTGGTCACGCTATCGACCCGGGAAGTACTACTACCGTGTATTTGCCCGTGGACTGAATGGCCTAGTCAGTGACCCAAGTGAAGTCGGCACACTCGATATCTCTGTGAACAATCCACTTTTGAATCCCATTCGACCGATCTTTAATATGACTTCGAATCCTACGCCAATGAATACGTCTATTGCATGGACCGAAATGCCAATTGCGAAATCCTATTTGGTAGAGATTGATAAGAATAAGCAGTTCACCTCGCCCCAAAAAATTGAATATACAACAACAAATGGCGTGCTCACTATTCCACGTCCCGGCACCTACCAAGTTCGTGTTCAGGCCTTAGACGAGAACAGTGAACCCATCGGCGGTTTTTCCAATATAGAAGAAGTTCTTTATACGGCCCGTCCGGCCCTGACGACTCCTCAACTTATGGAGCCGTTCAATAAGGCCTCCATCTTTTTACAAACAGCGATGGAACCCTTCATTTGGTTGGAATGGCGAACTGTTGAGGGCGCGACTACTTACTCTTTGGAAGTCTCTGATAAGGCTGATTTCTCAAATACACTTATCAAAACAAGTTTGTCTGGAAATCGATTCCTCCTAAAGGAAAAGGTACCTCTTGGTAAGATTTATTGGAGAGTGCGCGCCGAAGATCCGAAAAACACCGAACTATCTGAGTGGGCCAAGGCAAGAGAATTTGTTATTTACTCACAAAAAAATGAAACTTTCGTAAAATGAGAATTCAATACTCACTCTTTGACACACTTCTCGAACCCATTTTTGTTCTGAATGCAGAGCAAAAAGTGGTTTATTGCAATGAAGCGGCAGCCATTGTATGCGAGCTCTCGATTCGTAAAATCACTCGCGGCATGAAGTTTGGCGAGCTCTTTACCTTTAGCGACGCTATTGACGGGCTTGAGGACATCCTCAATGTCTGTGAACCCACCGCCTACAAAGAAGTGACTTTCAAGACCTCTTTGGGATCCGAGGGTAAAGTTCAACTGACCTTGCAGCCCATTTTTGACTCCATGGGTGACAAGAATTGGATTCTATTCGTTCGAGATGTAACCCTCGAGGAACGTCTGCAAAAAAAATATCGTGGTGAGCTCGAGCAAAAAGAAGACGTCATCAAAGATTTAGAATCCGCAAAGGCTCAACTTGAAGACTATAGTAAAAATCTCGAAACGATGGTCGCAGATCGCACAGCTCAACTTTCCAAAATGAATCAAACTATGACCGCGCTGTTAGATAGCTTAGGACAAGGGTTCTTTATCTTCAACTCTGAAGGGCGGATTCTAGAGGTCTCTTCGAAGGCCTGTGAAAACACCATTGAAACTCGCCCTCCAGGACAAGATATTTGGAATGTTTTAAAGCTTCCTGAAAACAAAGTTGAAGGTTTTAAAAAATGGATGCATACCGTATTTATGGAGATGCTGCCCTTTGAGGATCTTTCCCCCTTAGGCCCTACCGTTTATCCTCATACTCAAGGTCGCAATATCTCTTTAGAGTACTTCCCCTTGCGTTCAGACGTCGGTGGAATCGATGGCATTGTAGTCGTGGCTTCAGATATTACATCTCTCGTTGAAGCGCAGGCGCAGGCCGAAAATGAAAAAGAGCATGCTAAACTCATCATCAACATGATCAAGAGTAAGCGAGAGATTCATCGTTTTATACAAGATTCAAAGGCACTACTCCAAGAAATTCACGGAGAAATCATAAAGGACAGCGGACCTTATGACTTTGAGTCTCTGTTTCGATCTCTGCACACTCTGAAGGGTGGTGCTGCCATTTATTCGGTGAAGGATCTGTCCGATGCCTGTCACAATGCGGAAACGCTCCTAGCTGAGTTCAAGGAGACGAAAGCACATCCGACCTTTATTGCATTGCGTGGTCAATGTTTCGAAATCAGTGAAAGCTATGAAAAATTCCTCAGTGAAACAAAAGAAATCTTAGGAAGTTCGGCATTGTCGGCGGAACGACAAATCGAAATCGCTCTCAGCAAGTTGAATGATATTGCAGAACGTGTGGGATTTATGCCAGGTGGTGGGCCTGTGGCCCGACAACTCTTGCTTGAACTTGTGATGGAGCCGATTGGTCGCTATCTAGAACCCTATGCTGATCTTGTGACAAAGGTTGCCGAAAAAGAAGACAAGATGTTGGCTCCTTTAAAATTCACAAACACCTCTGTCCTCATTTTGCCAGAAGCCTATGCTCCCCTCTTCGGAACCTTGGTACACGCTTTCCGTAATGCCGTTGATCACGGAATCGAAAGACCGGATGCGCGTACGGAAAAGGGTAAAACTCCGGAAGGACACCTTGAAGTGGCCGTCGAAGTCGTCCCTGCCTCTCAAGGTCCTCAGCTTAAAATTGAAATCAAAGACGACGGCGCGGGAATTGATCCTAAAAAGATTCGTTATCGCCTTAAAAACAACAAAGGTATTGATTCTAAACATGAGTCAGATGAACAAGTGATTCAGCACATTTTCGACAGTCAGTTTTCGACTCGCGACGCGGTCACCGAACTTTCCGGGCGCGGCGTGGGTATGGACGCCATCCTTGTGGCAGCGCAAAAAATTGGTGGCAAAGTCTGGGTTACTTCGGAACTGGGTAAGGGCAGCTGCTTGCATGTCGAAGTTCCTTATGTCACTTCAATCGACGAGTCTAAAAAAGAAAAAATTGCGGCTTAGTAGCTTCGTGAGCTCACGTGGGATCGTGAGACTTAAGGAGTATTTTGCGACTCCGTTTTCGAGAAATATCCATTTCATTAAATCTAACTTTCGGCTCAAACGGCAGTCTTGAGAGAGTACTCTCAGGACTCTTTGGTATGGTAAATTTCCGACACAAAGAAAACACCTCGCTCTGAGGCGCACGATGCGCCTCAGAAAGGCCGCACAGGATTGGCCACAGCTTCTAAAGAACCGAGAGCAGCTGTTTATACGAGGACGCACCACACCCCCGTCACCCGAACCGCGGTAATTCCTGTCGTACCTTTAAAAAATCCCGCCATGGATCCCTCTGGCGCTTCCTTAAATACAATCGCGCAGATCTCAAATCAAATTGATCCGAAGACTTAGTTTTTAAAAGCTCCTGCCAAGAGACCGGCATCGCCACGGCGCTCACCGTCCGGGCCCGCACCGAATAAGGCGCCACCGCCGTCGCGCCTCGCCCGTTGCGTAAATAATCTATAAAGATTTTTCCTTGGCGTTTAGACTTCGACATTTGGGTCGTATACAAATCGGGCTGCTCTTGCACCATCAGATCAGCAAGAGCCTTGGAAAAGGCTTTTACCTGGGGCCACCCCTTATCGGGCATAAATGGAATATGAACATGGAGCCCCTTTCCACCGCTCACTTTGACGAAACTCTGAAGCTTCAATCGATCTAAAAGTTTTTTCAGTGACAGTGCCGCTTGAATCGTCCGTTGCCAGGGCAATCCACTTTCCGGATCAAAATCCATCACAATCTGGTCCGGCTGCAACAGGGCCTCTTGACGAACACCCGAGCTATGAATTTCAAAAGCCCCCATTTGAGCCAAACTCAAAAGACCTTCAGCGGAATCCAGTGCCAGATAGGACTTTTTATTTCCCTTATCTTCAAGCCATAACTCGAAAGTTCCAGCTGGGATCTTGCCTGGTGATCGATGTTTCTGAAAAAATCCTTCTCCCATTGTCCCCTCTGGACTGCGAAAAAGAGAGAGCGGTCGTCCCTGTATCAAAGGTACCATCCAAGCTGCAGCTTGAATATAGTACTCCGCAATCTCCAACTTCGTGATGCGCTCTTTTTGAAAAATAATTTTGTCTGGGTTCGTCAAGTACAACGTCTCGGCCTTTGCCGAAGCTTTTGCTTCCCTCTCCTCCCCCACCGTCAGAGGTTCCTTGTCTTCCCGTAAACCTTGAAAGACGGGAGCTCGTAAATGTTTATCTTTTGTCCAGTTGGAAAAGGACACTTCTGCAATTTTTACGGGTTTTAGCCAGTGGATATTTTTTTTGTTTGCGGGCGACTTGAGTTGAAATGGCGATTTCGTTGACTCTAATTTCGGCAATAAACGACGGAGTTCTTTTAAGGTGGCCTCGGTGAATCCGCTGCCCACCCGTCCCACATATTGAAGACCTCCTTGCACATAAAAGCCCAACAACAGCGCGCCAATAGCGCCACGACTGCCCTGACCTTCCGTATATCCGCCTATGACAAATTCTTGACGGCGGCCACATTTAATTTTCCGCCAGGAGGAGCTGCGACCCGAAGTATAGGTAGAAGAAATATTTTTTGAAATGATTCCCTCCAAGCCCAAACCGCAAACTTTTTTAAATAGCTCTTTGCCACCTTCTCCAACCCCCTCACTCAATCGGAGGGGACCGTCTTGAACACTCGATAATATTTCGCGCAGTTTATTTTTTCGAATTTTTAAAGCTTTCGACCTTAAGCTCATATTTTTATAGGATAGAAGGTCGAAAGCATAAAAAAATAGGGACCTGCTCGTTTTGAGCTTAATCGCATTTTGTAACTCCTGAAAATCACTGCGACCGTCTTTCTTTAGCCACACTAGTTCTCCGTCAAAGGTCGCCTGCGATAAGTTTAATTTTCGAAATGCCTGAATCAGACTGGGAAATTTATGTGTCCAATCCAAACCAGAGCGAGTAAAGACCACAACATCAGATCCCGTCACGTGAACCTGCAGTCTGTAGCCATCAAACTTAATTTCATGAGTCCACGAAGGACCCGGTGGGACTTCACTGGCTAATTGCGCTAGATGAGGCTCGATAAAGACCGAATTCCTTCCGGACTTTTCGAATGCGACTTCTTGAGCCACATCTTTCATTTTCGCCTGCTCATCTAGTCTTTTTACCAATAACCAAAGACGGTTTTTACCGTCTGATTTCGTGCGAATAAGATCCCAAATTCCTTTTAGCTTCTGGCCTTTAAGCTCAAATTCCAGATGGCCTTTCTTTAGACCCCAAGCGATATCTCCATGAGGAACCCATACCCCCGCATCCCAAATATAAACTTCTCCAGCTCCATATTGGCCCTTGGGAATAACTCCCTCAAATTTTCCATAGGCTAAGGGGTGATCTTCCACCTCAACGGCCAGGCGTTTTATCTGAGGATCTTTTGAGGGCCCCTTCGGCACAGCCCAACTTTTTAGAACTCCCTCCCACTCTAACCGAAAGTCATAGTGCAAATGGGATGCATGATGTTCCTGCACGACAAAGCTTAAGTTCTTTTTTCGAGTGGTCTTGGGCTTTCTCGCCGGCGGTTCGCGGGTCTTCTTAAAGTCTCTTTTCTTGTGATAGGTCTGCAGTGGCATTTAAGCTCCCGCGCGACGAACAGTCTTTTTCTTGGCTGTTTTGGTTTTTCCGCGAGCCTCGAGGCTTTTCATCAAAAGTGGCATGAGATCCACAACGTTGTCCGTAGGTGTGATTTTAATATTCTCCGATTCTTTTAGGATATGTCCCTGGCCTTTTTTAACCCGCTCTTGAATCAACTTCATCATATCGTGATAGTAGGTGTCCTTGTATTGCTCGGGCTTCCAATCGCTGGTCATTCCGGCAATCAGACCCTCGGCCATTTTAAGTTCCTTAGCGGTGTAAGCGACCTTTGGGCTATCCTTTAAGAAGCTCACTTGCTTTTCAGTTTTTATTTGATGAGAAAATCTAAGAAGCTCTAAGATCAAATAGTCGCCCTTAGCCATCACCATTCCTAAATGTTGTTTGATACGGATTACAATTTTTCCGATGGCTACTTTTTGAGTCTTAGCTAAAGCATCGCGCAAAAGATAATAACCTTTTTCTCCACCTTTTTGTGGTACCAAATAGTAGGGCCGATCGAAAAGCATTGGATCCACCTCGTCGAGAAGAACAAAGTCTTCGATATCCAAGGTCTGCGTGGCCTTGACATTCGCTTTTTTGAAATCGGCTTCGTTCATCACCACAAAATGCCCCGGATTGTATTGATAGCCTTTTACGATCCTATCAAAAGGCACTTCTTTGCCCGTCTTGGCACTTATTTTTTGGTATTTGATTTTCGATAGATCTTTCTTATCCAACATTGAGAAGTGAATACTTTTGTCTTCCTCAGCACCTTGAAGGGACACTGGGATATTCAATAGACCGAAACTGATGGAACCCTTCCAGATACTGGCAGCCATAAGCACCTCGCTCTTGATATCTGCCTTAAGGAGACCTCGAGAACGCGGCCAATGAAAGTGTCTTTATGTGAATTTGTTTTAGAACAGCTAGTCCACCGTCGGAAGGTCTGTGAAATCCAAGTTAGATTTCACAGGTTTTAGATTTTATAGCGGCACCTGGCACATAGTCTTCGATATCGACATCAAAACTCAAAGACGAGTTTCTGCAGTTTCCCAACAAAATTTCTTTGGCTTTTTTCACGTTCTGGGTAAGACCTGCAAAATCACTTGAAGTAAAAAGCAGCTCTCGCATAAAATAGTTGCGCGTGTCTGGCAAGTCTATTGACTTAGCGAGTTTCATAAATCGTGCATAAGTTGGGTAACTCATGTGCCGCACTTTTTCAAGGGCGCTATGAATTCTCATGTTGTTACTTTTGGAAACTCCGCAATCATTATCTTTTAAGTACATTTCTCGCACCAACACCGCATTTTTCGCGGCCATAGCGGACTTTTCTTGCGACGAAATAATGACTTCTCTTTTTTTATTGAGGTCGGCATCGGACTTATCAACTTGAATCTCACCATCCACCAATGAATACCATACAAATTTATAGTGAATATTTCCGATGCGATCCTGTTGGTTCAACAACGTATCCATTAGGACCATGTCTGAAACATCTTTCATCTGCACGATCACGGGTGCAATCCGATTAAACTGAGATCCCCCTGCAATTTGTACCGCAGAAGAAGAACTGGCCACATTTAAAAAAGGTTTTTGCTTTAGAAATCGAGAATAGCGAGTGTCATAGTCACCAATACCGTTGACTTCCGTATAAATATTTTCTCCCTTTACGTTTTGCACAAGTGCCCCGTAAATCTGGTCTTCGCGATCGTCGACGATACTTGGGAAGTCGACAGGACGACTGTGAACTTTTTGAAAGCTCGCCCAGGTTTGAGCAATCAGCGACTTTGATCCACGTAGATTATTC
>JBBKWD010000238.1:0-9291 GCA_037968775.1 Bdellovibrio sp. | reverse complement strand
CTCCGGAGTTAGATCAACTATTAAAGCGTGTTCTGATTGGAATTAAAAAAATTTTCCAAACGGAACAAGATGTTTTTCTCTTAAGCTGCACAGGTTCCGGCGGCATGGAGGCCTTACTCGTCAATGTCCTGTCCCCTGGCGACAAAGTTTTAGCAATTGTCTCGGGAAAATTTGGCGAGCGTTGGGCCGAAATGGCGAAAACATTTGGCGCTGAAGTAATCACCCACGAAGTTGCTTGGGGCGAAGCTGTTAAAGTTTCCGAGATTCAAGAAGTTTTGCAAAAAAATCCCGACACTCGCGCCGTTCTTTGTCAGGCTTGTGAAACAAGTACGGCCGTGGCGCACCCCATTCAGGAGTTAGCAAGCCTTATCCAAAAAATGCCCACGACTTTGCTTTTAGTCGATGCCATCACGGCCCTTGGCGCCTACCCGCTGCCGATGGATGAATGGCAAATTGATGGACTGGTTGCCGGCTCTCAAAAAGCATTCATGCTGCCAACAGGAATGTCTTTTGTTTCGCTTTCAAAAAAAGCCTGGGCCTATGTAGACTCAGCTCGCAGTCCCCGTTTTTATTTTGATTTGCGCAAAGAAAGAAAGGCCAACCTTACCGGAGAAACTTTTTTCTCATCCAATGTGGCCCTTCTTCGCGCCTTAGATGTCGTCTTAGGGCTGATCGAAAAAGACGGTCTGCCAGATCTTTTCAGAAGCATTCACCGCCTGGCCGATTTCACGCGCGGGTGTGCGACAAAATTGGGACTGGGACTCTATGCTAAAAGCCCCAGTGATTCTGTGACAGCTCTGACAGTTCCCTCGCATATGGATGGACAAAAAATTCGTCTGCACCTAGAGCAAACACACAATATCACCATCATGGGCGGACAGGACCAGGCAAAGGGAAAAATCATCCGCATTGGCCATATGGGATATATTCAAGACAGTGAAATGGTCCGCCTGATAGAGTGCCTGGGAAGAACTTTGCGACATTTTGATCCTGATTTTATCAGCGATGAACAAATTGCGACAGTGGTCGCCGACGCTCAAAAATACTTGGAGCAAAACAAGTGAAAAAGAAAATCTTAGTTACCGATCGCTTTGCGCAAGATAGTTATTTATTTTTGCAGCAACAAGCGCATTTAGAAATTTCCCGCGCTGATAACCCTCAACATTTACCTTTGGAACAACTGGTGAATGCCCATGCCCTTCTGATTCGCAGCCGCACGCGCATTGATGAGGAGCTGCTTAAAAAAGCACGCCAACTGCAAGTGATCATCACTTGCACCAGCGGCTTTGACCATATTGATCTAGATGCGACCCAAAAATGGGGCGTCACCGTGATGCACACTCCGAGCGCGAATATTGAATCCGCCTCGCAGCTGACATGGGGCTTGGTGCTTAGCTGTGTGAATAATATTTCTCAAGGTCACAAGATGGTGAAGGCCGGTGACTGGAACCGTGAACAGATCACGGGTATAGAGCTCAGTGGGCGCAACTATGGAATCGTTGGACTTGGGCGCATTGGGTCCCGCGTAGCCGAAATTGCCCAAGCTTTCGGCATGAACGTGGTCGCATACGATCCTTATCAAGAGGACGCTGCCTTTGAGCGCCTTAAAATACCACGCCTATCATACGAGGAAGTTTTAAAAACGGCCGATGTTTTAAGTTTTCATGTGCCGAAAACTTTAGAAACAGATCAAATGCTCAATCGCTCCCACTTTGAATATCTGCATCGGGGAATCGTTTTGATTAATACTTCCCGAGGATCTGTGATTAATGAAAATGATTTGTGTGAAGCACTGGGTAAAGGCTGGTTGCGAGCCGTGGGCCTGGATGTTTTTGAAAAAGAACCTCTGCCGCGCTCTTCCAATCTTTTGACTTATCCTCAGGTGACTTTGACCCCGCATATTGGCGCGAACACCGAGGATGCCTTCTATAAGGCGTCTCAGGTCGCTGCTAATAAGCTTATGCGCTTTTTTATGGATGGGGGCACATCCGACACCCTTCCCCCAAGGGTCCCATGGTACGGAGCTGCACCATTTAAGGGAGAATAAAACTTGCCTGCCTAGCCGCTTTGAGAGACATTTCTGCTGTCATTTTTCGAGGGGACTTGCAGATGTCTGGAATAGTTGTTGTTGGAGCCCAGTGGGGCGATGAGGGTAAGGGAAAACTAATCGACGTCTTTGCTGAAAAAGCAGATATGGTCGTGCGCTACCAAGGTGGCGCAAACGCTGGCCACACTCTGGTCGTTAACGGCGAAAAAACAATCTTACACTTAGTTCCCAGCGGCGTCTTAAGGCCCGAAACAACTTGTGTAATCACTTCCGGTGTCGTGATCGACATCTTTGCCATTCGCGATGAAATCAACAAACTCAAAGCATCGGGAATGTTGAAAAATCCAAAACAATTATTGATCTCTGATACCGCCACCATCATCTTGCCATATCACAAAGCTCTCGATGCCGCTCGCGAGTCGGCTTTGAGCGACGAAAAAATCGGAACCACAGGAAAAGGTATTGGCCCTGCCTATGAGGACCGCGCTTCGCGCAGAGCTGTCTTGATGGGGGATATTTACGACCCCGAATCTTTGCGCAAAAAACTAGAGCTCGCACTAGTTGAAAAGAACTTTATGCTCGAGGCTTTCTATAAGACCAAAACTTTTGATGTCGACACGATTATGAAAGACATCGCCGCAGTGGCAATTGATCTTGCTCCGTACCGAGCTAAAGATTGCTCGCTGTTGATCAGTAAAGCCTTGAAGGCAGGCAAGCGCGTTTTATTTGAAGGGGCGCAAGGTACGATGCTAGATGTTCTGCATGGGACTTATCCTTTTGTGACGAGCTCTTCAACCCTGTCAGCGAATGCGTGTGCAAGTGCGGGAATTGGCCCGATGAGCGTGCAAAAAGTCATTGGCGTTTTTAAAGCTTATACCACTCGTGTGGGCAGCGGCCCATTTCCGACAGAATTGAATGACGAGATCGGCAAAAAAATTCAAGTTGAGGGCAACGAATTCGGTGCCACGACAGGACGTCAACGTCGCTGTGGTTGGTTGGATCTTGTGGCTTTAAAATATGCCATTCGCGTGAATGGCATCACGAACCTAGCGATGATGAAAATTGACGTATTAACAGGTCACGATCGTATTGGTGTGTGCACGGCCTACAAACTGAATGGCGAAACGATCACAGAGCTGCCGACCTCTCCTTACGAGTTGGCAAAAGTGGAACCCATCATTGAATGGTTGCCGGGCTGGAAAGAGGACTTAACCAAAATTAAAACTCTCTTAGATTTGCCTCGTCCCACAACAAACTATATTGACTATATTGGATCACAGCTAGGAACCCCTATTGACGTGATTTCCGTGGGCCCTGGGCGTGAGCAGACATTGTGGGTCAAACCTTTGTTCAACAATTAAGCACACTTGAGTCACTTTTAGAAATATCTGCTGAAGCCCTCAGCAGATATTTTTTTGCTCGAAAAAAGTTCGATTTTTTTTAAAAAACAGTAAGAAATCGTATTGACATTAGGACCCGATTACTAGAGATTAGCACTTCCTAAACGGACAGTGGTTCGCTAGCTCAGCTGGTAGAGCATTTCACTTTTAATGAAAGGGTCGATGGTTCGAATCCATCGCGAGCCACCAATTTATTTCCGTTTATTTCTCTACATGTTCCCATCGTCTAGAGGCCTAGGACACCTCCCTTTCACGGAGGATACAGGGGTTCGAATCCCCTTGGGAACGCCATTTTTTGAAAATACAAAAGGTTCCATCGCAAGATGGGACCTTTTTTATTTTCACAACTGACTTTGCAAGTGGTTCGAACTAAAAAGGCCCGCTCAAAAAAATACCATCGAAAATCCCGCAAGCGAACGCGAGCGGGCAACAGGGGTTCGTTCGACGACGCAGGAAGCGTCCTCGAGGCGCACGAAGTGCGGTCGCAAAGCGACCGAGGGCCACGACGGCCCGAGCCCATCCCCTTGGGAGCCCGAATTTCCCCAAGCATGAAAATCCAACGAGCTTATTTTTTGCCTAAACTATTTTTGCACTGAGTTCGATAAAAACTGAATCCGCCAAAGCTATACAATGATGGACAATTTCCTGGTAATAATGATTTCTTCACCCTGCGCATCTGGATAGCGAATTGCCACCGCATACTTTGTTAGGATTTTTGATGGGAAAAGCAGTTGCGACAGTTCTGGATCAACTTTAGAAACCTGAATTAAAAGTTCGCCAACGTCGTGAGTTTTGGAAAAGGCTTGCTTGTGAAACGCTAGATAGCCCTTGATTGATTTCTCAACGGATTGCTGACAATGAAAAACAATTTCGTCGAAAAACTGTTCCTCTAGAGTCAAAGCCGCTTTCGAAAAACGCAAGTCACGCCCCGCTTTATTGAACCAAAGATTTACCATCTTCGATTTAGCCAAGATCCAACTCCCGACCTTCACGAGTAGCTAGTTCTGCAATCGAACTGAATTCCTGCTTCCAATCATTGAATTCCTCTTTCGTATAAAAGAAGACATCTGCCGTCACACCTAGCGGGTACAGCAAATCAGAAGCCTTTTGCATGCGCTCAACCTTCGGAATATCTGCGACTCCGCCAATTAAAACCAGATCGTAATCGCTGTTTGCTCGATAGTCTCCACGCGCACGGGATCCGAAAAGAAAAATTCGCTCTGGGCAAAATTCTGCTTTTAGAATTTCAATAATTCGCTGTAGTTTTTGATCTGTAGCTGCCATCGACTCAACTATAGGATTACTTTCGTGGTCGAATCAATTTTGTCGTTGGAATATTGTTGACCGCTAGCAATAAAAGCCACCACCACATATGTTTACATCATAAGGTCTGGCACACTTGGCTGGGTTATTTAGACTATAAGTTATTGTTCTTACTTCGCTATATACTCCCCACCGCACTTAGTTCGAATAAAGTCGGCAAGTCCCCTTGGGAACGCCAATTTTCGAATATCGACCCGATTCAAAAGATCCGTTTTTTGTCATGCAGCCTGTCACAGCATCAAAACACAGACGCACCCCAACTTTTTTTGACTTCCCCCATTGACCTTGCCGTTAGGTCAAACTCCATGATGAACTTCATGGGAAGGAATTCTACTATGCTTTCG
Source organism: Bdellovibrio sp. (assembly GCA_037968775.1). Taxonomy (GTDB): domain Bacteria; phylum Bdellovibrionota; class Bdellovibrionia; order Bdellovibrionales; family Bdellovibrionaceae; genus Bdellovibrio. The sequence goes on along the minus strand of JBBKWD010000238.1, from coordinate 4,177 downwards.
ATTGGACAATTTGCAGAAAAGGCCCAAGTCTCGGCGCGCACCGTTCGCTATTATGAGTCTATTGGCTTGCTGCCAAAGTCCACTCGCGGGGAAAACAATTACCGTTTCTATAATCAAAGTTTGCTTGAACAAATGAATCGCATTCGGGACCTGCAGGATTTGGGATTTAGTCTGGATAATATCAAGATGATCATCCGCTTTTCTGATGCCGAATTGAAGACTCGTTTGGCCGAAAGACTTTTGGAAATAGAAAAAGAAATTGGCAACCTCGAAGAACGTCGAGAGCGCGTGAAGAATCTCCTTTCCGTATCAAATAAAATTGAAACCGGTGAAGTACTCACCGAAACGGAAAGGACTCTTTACATGGACAGTATCAGAGAAGAAATCATGACCGGTCTGCGCAGTCGATACAATGAGGTGCCAGACTCTGCCCTAGCTTACCTAAAGCGCGACACCTGGCTCGAAGTGCACCCGTACTCTGGTGAATTTATCAAAGGCGTACAAAAATGCGTGGATTTTGCAAAAAGTAAAAATCTGACCTTGGGAACTGCCCGTGGCAGCTTCCCCGCCAGCATGTCTTTTTTCGGACTCGGCTTTTCTGTCGTGGACCCTTTAAAGTACGACATGATTCCCGAGCGACTTCAGACGCAGAATCCTTTTTTTCATATTGATGTCGAGTACGCGCGCGGCCAAGAGTTTGTCGACTTCTGCCGGGAAATCAACAGATCCCTGCCCTTCGGAGAAATTCAAGCTTTCAAAATGCCCTTATTAGACATTATACAAAATACTCACCGAGCAATCGGCCAAGAAATTGACTATGATCGTATCGATGACGATTCCGACATTGTCTTAGGCTGTTTTAAAAACGGCGACTTAGAAAAAATATTTCAGTTCGACTTTTCAGAAGATGCCTTGGTCATGAACTACGAACGTTTTTTGCCCGAATTCAAGGGCCTGTCTAAAATGATTGAACACTTTGAAGGACAAAAGGATTTTAATTTCAGAGACATCATCAATCTCACGGCCCTTTGGCGTCCCCATACGCAGGAAATCGTAGACAGAATCAACTTGTATCGCCAAGCAAAAGTGAATCCTTTTTCATATGGATTTCTTTCTGAAAAAATCGAAAAGATCTTAAAACCGAACTATGGCCTTATCATTTACCATGAAGACATTTTGCATATCATTTCCGAGTACACGGGGTGGGATTTTGCAAGGTGCAATTCCCTGCGCAGAGCCTGCGTGAACCACAAAACTTTAGAACAAGATGCCAATTGGATCGAGTTTCAGAAAGTAGCGCCCGCGCAAGTTGTGAAACTGGTGGCCGAGGAAAGCAAGTGGGCCTTTTGCCAACCGCACGCCATTGCCTTTGCAAAGTTCACAAAACAATCGGCCGTCTTAAAGACCCTGCACAAAGCAGCCTATCTTACGGAAATCGAACGGTTTGAACAAAAACATGGTTTTAGATGGGATGATATCGGGATCCGCATGAATGGCGTTTCCCTGCATCAGGGGTAGCGTATTAAATCAGGCGGCGCACTCGCCGCCTGATTCTTTTTTTTGCTACAATATTTTCTTTGATGTCACTCATCCAACTTATTCCCCCGCATTCCCAAGTCCTCCGGATTCGCGACATAAATCAAATGATCCACCCACTTGCCATCCTCAAACCAATAGCGTTTTTTAATACCCTCGCGCCGCATGCCAATGGCGCGAGCCAAGCGAATTGATTTTCGATTATCCAGATTGATTGCCGCCTCCAGCCGATTGAGCTTTAATTTCTTAAAGCCAATCTTTAATCCAGCCGTGGCTGCCTCCTGTCCAAATCCCTGTCCCCAATAACGATTATAGACAACATATCCGAAATTGGAAAACTGATGAGAGCCTCGCGCATAGATATCAAAATCAATCTGCCCGACTAAGGTTCCACTTTTTTTCTCAAAGACACCGTACCGATAGTAATCATCGGCTTTTGCTAGTTCCTTGAGGCGTTTGACTAGTTTTTTAAAGTAGCCCCAAGAACATTTCTTTACAGGCAAGGGTCCTTGGTCCCACTTGCTGGCTGACGGCAAGTGGTTCACCCAACATTCAAACCAATTTTCAAAGTCCGACTCTTTAAAGGGCCTTAAGACAAGCCTCCGCGTTCGCACTTCACTGATCAGCAAGGCTCGCCTCGTTTTCTGCGACCACTACTTTGGCCTTCCAAGATGAGTTTTTTCCGAGTTTTTCGATCCTCTGCGGCCAAGCCCTTATCCTGCTTTCGCATTCCGTGACGACCCTCCGCTTGAAGCTTCAAATAACTTTTCCATCTCTCATCGGACAGCTCCGCACTTGCCAGCGCTTTCAGAACGGCACAACCCGGTTCTGTCTTGTGCTGACAATCGCCAAAGCGACAGCCTTGGACCAGCTCTTCGATATCAGCGAAAAGATGACGCCCCCCCGCTTCGTGATCAGACAGCTGCAGTTCACGCATCCCCGGTGTATCAATGACCAAGCCCCCATAACGACTGAGGTACAAGTTGCGCGAGGTCGTCGTGTGCCGACCTTTGCCATCTTCGGCGCGACTGTCCTGTGTTTTGATGACTTCGGTGGAGGTCTCTGTCTTGATCAAATAATTCACAAGAGTCGACTTCCCAACTCCTGAGGATCCGAGAAACACAGAGGTCGTTCCTGGCTTCAGGTAACCGGCAAGGAAATTAGCCTCGGTAAAGTTTTTTTGCGAAAGCACATAGACATCCACAGACGGAAACTCTTTTTTCACGTTCTCTTGAACTTCCGCCAGATCCCCGCCATAGACATCGGATTTGGTTAACAAAATAACCGGCGTCACACCGGCGTCTTGCGCCACGGCCAAATATCTTTCAATACGGCGATAGCTCAAATCTTCATTCAAAGAGGTGACGATGAAAACCGTGTCCACATTCGTAGACAGAATCTGCATATCACCACCCAACACTTGCTTCCGATGCAAAGTCGTTTTTCGTGGCAGAATCTGATGAATGACTCCTCGTTCAGAATTCGGCGGAAGCTCGAAAAGCACCCAATCCCCCACGGCGGGATACCCCACGCGAGAGACCGCTTTAAATTTTAGGCTTCCCGTAATCGCCGCCCAGATTGTTTGATTCAGGCCCACCTGCAGCCGATAGACATTTCGCTCTTCGCTGATCACGCGGGCAGGCTTAAATATTTTCGAACCAAGATCGGGAATCTGACTTTCGAAAAAGTCGTCCCAACCAAATTGCTGCAAAAATTCCGTGTTGGAACTAAGCATGTGTAAACTCCTTAAGTAAATTTAATAAAAATAAAAATGACTTAAGGGCCTTATTCAAAACCTTAGAAATATAAATTAATTCAGGTGCGAACGAAGGCCCTTGATAATAAATTGCGTCATAAGAACCCCCTTTGTTAGGAAATGGAGCGACAAAATTGTCGCGAATAAACATTAAGTTAAAGTAACTCGTAGATTTTGTCCATTGAAATGACTTGTTTTTTCTCTGGACCGGCGGGTTTTTCTTCCTACCTCTGAAGGACTTTTCTTTAACGCGCCCCTCTCCAGAGGCACCCAAGCCGATTCCAGTCCGGTATTTCTATACATCCCCGCCAAGCTGTCCTATAAACGTGCCTTCACTCCAACAAAAGGCACACAGACGATGGATCCAAACGAAGAGTTTATAAGAAATCTGAAGCACAACAGTAAGTTCGTCACCACCGCTATCGGAGTTGCGATCCTGATCATCTTCATCATGGGTTCAACTTTCGTCATTCCTCCAGGCCACCGCGGAGTGCTTGTGACCATGGGTAAAGTGTCCCCTGTGTTTGCACCAGAGGGCTTGGGCTTTAAAATGCCCTTCATCACGACAGTGGTTCCCGTTTCCGTACGCCAGCAGACGACACTGTCGACGGCGGAGTGTTACTCTTCAGACCTTCAACAAATCAATATTGAACTTCGCATTCTTTATCGGATCCCAGAAAATATGATCGTTAAAATGTTCCGTGATTATTACGGCGACCCCTTTGATAGCTTACTTGCTCCGCGCGTGAGTGAGGCCATCAAAGAAGTCACTGCTATGCAAAGTGCAGAGCAAATCGTCAAAAAACGTGAAGAGATCAAAGCTAAAACTTTGGAAGCTTCTCGAGTTAAAGTCGGCGATCTTTTGGTCATCGAAGACGTGGTGAT
>JBBKWD010000237.1:0-8804 GCA_037968775.1 Bdellovibrio sp. | reverse complement strand
GGTAATGCTGTCGTGTTCACAATTGAAGGTCTGAATGATGACATAGCCGGGTTTTTCGCCTTCTTGGGTGTGTCTGCCGCTGCGCCCGCTCATTTGCGTGATCAGCTGAAAGCTTCTTTCGGTGGCGCGGAAGTCTGGCAAATTAAATCCCACGTCAGCTAAAACTAAACCGACCAACTTTAGTTTTGGAAAGTCCAAGCCCTTTGCGATCATTTGAGTTCCAACCAGAATATCGATTTCGCCACTTTCCATTTGCGCGATCATTTCTTCCAGATCCGCCCGAGTTTGGATTTCATCGCGATCGGCACGAGCAATTTTTTTATCTGGAAATAAGCGTGTGAGATCTTTTTCCAGCAATTCAGTCCCCAGGCCAATCGCCTCCATCTCGCCTTCTTTGCAATCAGGGCATTTGGACTTCATGTTTTCATGATAGTCGCAATAATGACAAATCAAGTGAGACTGCGCATGCAAGGTTAAAGAGATGTCGCAATTTGGACATTCACGCGTGTGCCCGCAAGACGGACACACCACCATTTGCGCGACGCCTCGGCGATTTAAAAAGAGGGCTGCCTGATTTCCGTTATTCAGAGTCTCATGCATTTTTTCGTACAGTGCGGGACTTAGCCAAAAAGGCAGATGAGTGTATTTAGCGAGGACCATTTTTTTATGATCATCATCGGCTTTGTTTTCCCGCAGGTCGACAACTTCCATTTCTGGCAGAGAGCGATTGGCAACGCGATTTTTAAGAGTGTGTAGTTGGTACCGACCATCTTGAGCGTTTTTCCAGGATTCCAAGCTTGGAGTTGCAGAGCCCAAGAGCACAGGACAGTTTGTGAGTTTTCCCATCATGATGGCGGCATCACGACCGTTGTATTTCAATTTTTCGTCTTGTTTAAAGCTGGGCTCATGCTCTTCGTCGACGATAATGAGGCCCAAGTTCGGCATCGGACAAAATAGAGCCGAACGAGCGCCGATAAGAATAGCTTTTCGACCTTCGACGACATCCCACCACTGATTAGTCCGTTCCCGATCAGTGAGTTGAGAGTGAAGAGCGGCGATTTTATCACCAAACCGACGAGCAAATCGTTGCACGAGTTGAGGAGTTAGGGCGATCTCTGGAACCAGAACCAGGCCTTGCTTGCCTTCGGCGAGTACTTCCTCAAGAAGTCTCAAATAAATTTCGGTCTTTCCAGATCCGGTGACTCCAAAAACAAGATGAGTCGAAAAGCCTTTGGCTTTTGAAATATCTTGAATGCACTTGCTTTGTTCATCAGTGAGCTCTGGTGGCATATCGCTTTCTAACAAAGGAATGACGGGATCTCTTTTGCTTTTACGAACCTTGTCTGTTTTGCGCAATCGCGGAAAGGCGGACTGAACCACCTGGCCAATTGGATGCAAATAGTATTGCGACAACCATTCCAACCATTTTACAAAATGAGTTGGCAAAATTGCATAATCCGGATCGATCGAATCAATACTTTTGATTTTAAATTCGGGCAGGGTCGATGTTGAACCCAAGACAAGCCCTTTAACTTTTCGCCGTCCCAGTGGAACATTCACGAGCTGCCCTCGTTCTAAGTCCTCTGAAAAAGTGTAAGTCAGAGGCTCTGGAAGGGGCGCATCGACCGCCACCTGCCAAAGACGGGGTTCTGTCATCGAAACCTCGAATAGAATTCACGAATGGCCGCCTTAGACGACTTGTCTTCGAGGCCATCCCACTTTGAGGGGATATCGACATTGGAGGCTTGAAATAAATTGGCAGCAGTTGCAGGACGAGTTGAGGCACCAATAAGGCGAATCGTAGCGGAGTTGGAACCCCAACGAATTGTACGGGTTCGTGGGTACGATAAGCCGCGAGCAAATTGACTGTAGTTGTCGGCAGTCATTTCAACACCCGAAGGCAAGCGCAGCTTGCGAATAACAAATTGATCTTGTTCGATCCAAATTCCCGGACTGCCGATCTCCTTATCTGCGGAAGCCGGAGTGCCGAAGGCGTAATTTACAACACCACCAGTGCGAGAGTATCGAACCCATGGTTCTGGCTCATTTTTGAAATCAGCACCTGTGCGACCGGTCGCCTTTTTGCTAAATGAACCTGGAGGAATGATTTGCATTTGCGCCAAAGAGTTAGCGAGATATTCCGGGTTGCGGAAGTTAAGAAACTTCTCCAGAAATTCACCAGAAATGGCTTCGCTTTTTCGGGTGCCGTTTACACTCCATTTTTGGCCACCATTATAGAGGTACTGAAGACGAAAACCATTTTGAAGTTCTTTCGTGCCCGATGCCATCAAGCGCATGGTGCGATCACTTTCGATCAACCAGGTTTCCTTAACGGTTAAAGTTTCTTCGCCAATATTAAAAGTCACCTCTTGATCGATGGAGTATATTCCAGATCCGGTATTATCGCTTGTTTTCTGCAAAATTGCCCGAGTGGGAATGATGGCAGCCGTGGCTTGCAAAGAAATAAAAAGAGCGATGACGGAAAGTGCTGAGTGAATTTTCATAAGGCTCCTACTTTTTTTTTAGGCGATCAGCCAGTTGGAGAATGTATTTTATTAAATCAGGACCGAGCTCGCCATTTTGTAAGCCCAACTCAATGTTGGCCTGAAGGTAACCCAGCTTGTCGCCGGCATCATATCGTTCTGCCGTGAAAGTCATTGCATTCATGCCGTGCTCTTTGCAAAGAACTCTCATGCTGTCGGTGAGCTGAATTTCACCGTTCAAAGTTGGTTTGGCATCTTTAAGGATGTCCATAATTCTGTTATCGAATACATAGCGACCTGGTAAAGCCCAGCGACTTTTTGTTTCAGTTGCTTTTGGTTTTTCAGTCAAAGAAGTTACTTTAAAAAGTGAATCAGTCACTTCTTCCACTTCGGCAATTCCGTATTTGGAAACATCTTTATCGGAAACCCTCATCACAGAGATAGTTGAGGTTCTTGTTTCGCCGAAAGAATTCACCAGCTGAGAGGTGACATTGGGCTCACCATGGAAGCCCATGGTGATTTCGTCACCAAGCAAGACAGCAAAGGGCTCTTTGCCAATGATAGGTAAGCCTGACAATACGGCGTGTCCCAATCCCAAGGCTTGTTTTTGACGAATGCTGATGATGTTTGCCATTTCGCGGACCCGTGTGACTCGCTCTAATAGCTTTTCTTTACCGTCTTTAGCCAAACGATCCTCAAGCTCATAGGAAGTATCAAAAAAATCTTCAATGGCATGTTTTCCTCGGCCTGCGATCAGAACAATATCTTCGATTCCCGCCTTTATGGCCTCTTCTACAACATACAAAATAATAGGCGCGTCGACAATGGTCAGCATTTCCTTGGGAACGGTTTTAGTGGCAGGCAGGAATCGGGTGCCTAGACCTGCGGCTGGGATGATGGCTTTTTTTACTTTCGACATAGCTCTATTGATCTCAGACGTTTCATTCTTAGACAAGTCTTAATGAGCCTTGTCTCGAAACCAGACGGTGGCATTTTTTTGCTTTTGAGCTGCCAGGGCTATGATATTCTTGAAATCGGGGGAAATTACCATGAAAGAACGTTTAAGTAAGACGACATGGCGGGCCGTGAGCGGGGTTGCGGCGTCGATGGTAATGATTTTCTCCTTTCAGAACTGCGGCAAAGCAGGATTTGATGCCAATTTGGAAAGCAGCCTGGACTCTGTAATTACATATGCGGCCGTTGTTGCAATGTACGGCTCCACACAAGCTGCAAAAATTTCTTCCATTCCCTTTGCAATCGACGCTAGATTTGATCAAATTTCTTATAACTCCTGCGCAGAGTCGACCCTCAAAGGCAATAGTCAGTTTTTTTCAATTAAGGCAGGCTCTTACAACTCCAGTATTGGTGGCGTGAAGTTGCGCCAAACATTCTTTGATTATGTCGATTCCAATTTCTATCCTTTGGAAGCCGACAGTACTATTTCGGAATCTCAATATAAGGAATATTTTGCGGATTCTCCGGCCAACAACCAAGCCGTTCCCGCACTTTCGGTTCGTGTTAAAAGCAGTCTTTTGGATGTTTACAGTACAAACACAACCCTTACATTGGGAACAGATGTTGTCGGCATGTTGGGATACTTAACTGGTTCGGGTATTATGGATGCTTTTGTTCGTCCAGGAGGCAACGCCACTTATTTTCCATTTTCTGAAGATTTCAAAACAATGGAAGCGACGTTAAATTTTAATGACAGTGAAGGTACAGCCAGAAAGTATCGTGATCTTCTAATGACGAAGGCGGCGCTGACTTTAACCTATTTAAAAGATCAAAGCCTTGTGAATGAAATTCGCGCACCGTCTGCCACCACTCCGTTGGCGACAGCTTACGGTCGAGGATATACATTTGTATTTAGCCAACCCATCGGTTCGACCACTCAAAATATGCCTTCGAATATTGTGTACTCTTTACGAGAATACGATCTTGAAAATCCTTCAGACGTTAAAAATTGGAGTTGCGACCGGCGATATATGATTTACCGTTCGCAAGATGCGGCGGCATGTCCTTCTCACACGATCACTGAGTTACAGAATGAGTCTATTCGCGCTGAGCTTGAAATCGTAAGACGTCAGTTCCCTGCTGATCAGTGGGAGTTTAACGTGAGCAGACGGTGTGCAATTCCCAAGGGCTCGGTGTCTTGCTATAAAGAAGAAACTTATAATGGAGCAGCAGTGGGTGCGCAGTATAATCTTGCGGCAGAGTGTTTCCAGCCTTACGGAGTGTATTCAGGAACAACTCCTTTGCCTCGATGTGCTCAGTTTATTTCAATCTGCACACGCCCTAATTAAGCCTATAATCGAATAGAGCTGTGAGTCTGCAATGGACTCACATATTACTTGTCCTTTGTTGAGGGAGAAGTATTTCTTTTGGCAAGAGGCGGTCTTTTTTATTCCGTTTTTTTATAGTCAGGCGCATGATGAGGGAGTGCTCAGGTGTTGCGGTTATCTAAAAAATAAATGCAAAACCAGAGACAAAATGGAGCAAAGGTCGAAAGCCAATAAGTTAAATGCGCAAGCTTTAGAACGATTGGATGACCTTTAAAGCAGGCGGCCTATAAAGATTCTTAGCTTTGATGAGGGAGAATGAACCCTAAGAAAGTTCGGCCAAAACTCAAATAAGTAAGCAATCCAAGACTATTTAGTTAGTGTGTAAGCCCTTCGCTTTTGACTCCGGTGCCCATGTGAGATTCACATGGGCATTATTTTTTCCAAAAAAAGGAGACTTTGTGAAGGTATTTTTCGGTTTTATAGGCCCAATGTTGTGGGCGTCTTGTGTTCTGGCTCAGCCTCAAAGCGTCGCGATAGTTTTAAAAGACGCTCAGGGTGAGGAAGTTGGTGAGCTAAATCTTACTCAAGAAGCTAAAGGTGTGCGAGGCATCATGCATGTTAAAAATTTGCCACCGGGCCAACACGCCCTCCACTTTCATGAACACGGGTCTTGTATTGCGCCAGACTTTAAATCTGCCGGTAGCCACTTTGCCCCTGATAAAAAAATGCATGGCAATGTTCCCGGCGGACCTCATGCGGGCGATATGAATAACATTGAAGTGAAGACCGACGGCACCGGAAAGGTCGATTTTGTGAATGACAAAGTGACCTTGAAGGGCGGAAAAAATTCGTTGATCGCAGCCAAAGGCACGAGTGTCGTCATTCACGCAGGACCCGATGATCACAAAACACAACCGTCAGGTGCATCTGGTGATAGAATTGCCTGCGGTGAGATCAAGAGCCCTCTTTGATATGAGTTCTAGTTTGTTGCGACACGAGATTCAAGCAGACGCTCGAATTGAACAGGATAGGATTTGATATAGCTAATGGGATTTACCATTCGTCCTTTTTTCTTAACTGCAAAATGCAAATGCGGACGGGTGCAGTAACCTGTGCATCCGACTTGTCCAATGACAGCGCCCACTTTTATACGACGTCCCTGGCGAATATTTTTTTCAATTCTTTGCATGTGATTGTATGAAGTCTCCATGCCGTTGCTGTGCAAGAGAACGACATAGTTTCCGGCTGCGCGATTATGTCCATAGCGTACGACAGTTCCCGTACGTGCAGCAAAGACCGGATATCCGCGAGGCAATTCAAAGTCGACTCCCATATGCGGCTGACGGCGTTTTGTGATCGGGTGCAGCCGGTTGGGCTGAAAGGTGCTGGCGATTTTAATATAGTCTACGGGAGCATAAAAAGGACGGTCCTCCAAAAGATCTAGCTCATTGAAAAATACGCCACCTGTTTTATAGCGAACGAATTTCTTTTTTAAAGGTTTTCCAGAAATCTCAAGAGACGTTTGAACAATTTCGCCATACTTTATGAATTGAGACCCAACATACTTCTTTTCAACTGTAAAAGAAAAGTGTGCACCTCGCTGTAAGCTTTTGGGAGATGAAATATCAAAGACATAGGCGTCGGTAAATCGCGATGCGACTCTGTTGCTTTTTACTTTCTTGAGAATACTTCCCATAATCGATCCAATGACACGCCCTTCAACATGAAGATGACGGATGTTGAATTTTGGAGTGTATTTTGTGGCTGTTACTTTAGCGCCCTTTCTGTGGATGCGAAAGGATCTATTGGCCTGAGAATCAAAGATGATTAATTCTGCCTCTGAGCTATCACGGCGAACTAGATACTTCGTGTCGAGTGTAAGAAAAACGCGACGAATTCCAGGATCAGCGGCCAAAACAATTTGACGCTGCTTCTCTGAAAAACCCTGTTGTTTCAAAATAGAGAGCAGATTGTCACCCGAACGCACCGGTTTCGAGGTAAAACTGTTGGCTAGGGCCTGTGCAGGTTGGTAGGATGTGAGGGCTAAGAGAAACGCACTCAATACTATGGCGAGGTGAATAAACATGCTGCATCCTTTGCGCGTAATGAAACTTCCAGTCTTAATATTTTTCTATCTTAACGCGAACATGGCGATGGCCCAAGTCTATAATTCCTCGATTTCCTCTGCGACCGGAGGAACTGGACGTGCGGCTGTAGAGGCGGGTGACGCGTCATTCTTGAATCCCGCCACCCTTGTGCATTTGCGGGGAAGACATCTTTTTAGTTCTGTGACTCAAGATGAATATGCAGTGACTTTGAGTGATAACACACAAGAGAGTGTCATTCCGACTGCATTTGGTTTTGTGAAGCACACCAGAGATCTCTTGAGTAAAGGTGAGTTGCAAGAACAAGATCTAAGTCTTTCTTTGGCTGATTTTATTGTTGATAAGTGGACTATCGGAATTACCGGTCACTATTTGGAGCAGCGCTTGGGTGAAGCAAGGTATATGCAGACAAATGGAGATTTAGGGGTGGTTTTCACGCCCAACGCCAAAATTGGTGCGGGCCTAGTGGTGTATAATATTTTTGGCGAACGTGTGGATATTCCCGAAGAGCTTCGAAAAAAGCGCTCAGCTGGCGCTGGGTTTAACTACATTTATAAAAAGTATGTTCGCATTCGCTTGGATGCGACCACAGAGTCTGAGTACATGGCGGGCCTCGAAACTTACATAAATGCCTTTATTATCAGTAGATTAGGCTATTCCATCAACGCTCCAGAGCAGCGTAACTTGTTTACCGCAGGTATGGGCTTTAAAGGACCTCGGTTTGCTATTAACTATGCTTATGAAGGAAATCCAGAAAGCTCGTCTGATTATCGGCATTCGGTTGACTTAGGCATTCCGTTTTGATAATTAACTCGCTCTGTTGTAAAAATCCCCGGGGGTAATATGGCTTCTAAAACTAAAAAAACTGAATATATCCGTGAAAAGAAGAAAAGCACGAGCGGCAAAAAGCGCAAGGCATCTCTTCGTACGAAGGGTACTTCAAAAACTCCAAAAGCTTTGTTCAAAGACTAGTTTAAAAAGTCTTGAGACTGTTTTTAAGAACCCGATGAATTTTAATTCGATCGGGTTTTTTATTTTGTTTGAGTATTGCGTTGTCAAAATAAGACTGACCAAAACAAAAAAGCCTTTGGGTTCATCCAAAGGCTTTTTTAGTTTGTGCTATTTCTGTCTGAAGTTTAGCGACGAGAAACACTCCGACGCAAAAGACCACCGTCCTCTTGGACGCCACCTTTTAAATCCCATCTAAAGGGCAACTCTACCCAACCTTCTTGGCCGGGGTAGAACCGCCACTTTTTGAGAGCAAGCAAAGTTTTGCCATCTAAATTTCTATGGCTTGTCGATCGAAGCATGCGAAATTGAGACGGGTAGCCGTCTTTGCTAATATAGGCGACAAAAATAATTTCGCCCTGGTCTCCACGGCGTCTTTCATCTCTGCTGTAGGCAGGACGTGGATTTCCGGGCATTTGGCGAAGTTGATCTAAGCTGCGAACTCCTTGGGGCATTCCACTGATTTGTTGGGCCGGGACGTTTTGTACTCCGCTGTTTCCAGCACCGAAACCCTTATTCGTGGCTAAACCTTGTCCTTCAGAACCGACGCCAGATTTTTTAAGGGCTTCCGCCTGAACCGCCTCTGCACGCGCTTTCTTGAGGGCCGCTGCATTTTCGGCAGCAAGGGTTGAGGCGATCGCTTTGGCGTCCTTTTGACGAACACGTTCTTGAAGTGCTTCGAGTTGTTGCCTCTCAGCTTCATTTTGGGCAGCGATGTCTTTTAAATTTTCGTCTTGTTCGTCCGCAAGAGAGGCCGTCATCGCTTCGATATTTTTTTGTTCGTCTTCGATAAGATTTTTTTGTGACTGATCAATATGGGCAAAATCATCGCTTAAGTCTTCGTTGAATTTTCCGGTCGCTTTGGCTTCAGAAAAGGCACCTTCATCTAAAGCGGGCGCATCGATATCATCTACCGTCATAGGAAC
>JBBKWD010000236.1:0-30211 GCA_037968775.1 Bdellovibrio sp. | reverse complement strand
CTTCTAATAAAACCTAGTAATCACAAGGGGCTACGACCGACTTGGGACCACACAGGGTGCTTCCTTTTTCCGCATCTAAGGCAAATTCATCGGCCCACTCCCCGTTGGCGTTGCAACGGCGGCGCACACAAGAAACTCCCGATTTTGACACGAGGCAGTTCTTTTTCTCATTCTTGGGATTCCCTAAGCAAACCCAGGCGCACTCATTGAACCTAGCCTGGGGACTTGAGCAAATACCACCTTCAATCTTTTCTTCCGCCAACTTCTTTTTGGCTTGGGCTGCCCGAGCTATTTTGGCCTGCTCACGGGCCTTTACTTCTCTAGCTACTTGGGCGATGTCTTTTTCGCTTAAAGGCCCGACGGGAGTGAGCTTTCCACGCGGAATCTTTTTTCCCTTTAACAAAACATCGTAGGCAATCTCCCCGCCTTCGATGACCCCTTGAAATCCGGCCTGCTGCCCCGAAGCCACCATCGAGGATTCTTCCCCGTTAAGGGCTGAAAACTGCATCGACCCCTTAAAAACTTTAACTCCTGCATATGCCCGAGCCGGCTCGATCGTAAATATATAATCACCCTTTGGCGCCATGAACTCAAAAAGATCGGATCGCAATGCGGTTCCAAAGGCGGGAGTTCCTTCGCCTGTTTCCCAGCGCAGACTGCCTGCTTTCAAAAAAATTACAGGTACTTCTCCATGGTCGATTCCGACCACAGGAAGGACGATCTCACTTCCACCCAAAACAGAAACAAAACGATTTTCGTCAATTTGCACTTTTACAAAACCCGACAACGAAGTTTCAAACTGCGCTCTTTCGCTCATTTTGGCCTTAGTGCTCTTGAGCAAAGCTCGTTTGCCGTCTTTGCCCGTCAACCAAACCTGACCACTGACCTCGCGAATTTGTGGGAATTTCGGTAGAGCCGAACTTGAAACAGCAACAAGCAATAGAGAGGTGAAAATCAAAAAACCTTTAATCACGTTGAACTTTCTCCATCTCCCAGAGCTTGGAATGTCTTAGAAAAACAGAATAAGCGGCACCCACTGCGATGATAAATCCGGGTAAACCATCCCGGAATCCACCTTTGAAAAAATAGCATTCGACGAACTTGGTAGGCGGCTTAAAGAAAAACTTTAGGTAGGAAAATTTTTTTCCTTTTTCCAATAATTCCATAGCACCCAAACTGGAATAACGGTCGTTCGTGATCACCTGATGGCTAAGACTTTTAAACACCCAATGCAAGATAGGATGGCGAAACTTGATCTTCTTTTTTACTTCCACTTTTTCATGCAAGCCCGCGAAATTCCAGCGCGAATGCTGTTTATTAAAAAGCCTCATCTGGTAGTCAGGATACCAGCCGCCATGATCAATCCAACGCCCTAGATGAAAGGATCGCCGTGGAATCTGATAACCCGCCTCGGGATCCAGTGTACTGAGCTTTTCCTGAATTTCTTTCGCCAAAGCCGGACTCAGTGCCTCGTCGGCATCCAAGGAAAGCACCCACGAATTTTTGGTAAGCTCTGTGGCGAAAGCTTTTTGCGGCCCGAAACCTCGCCACTGTTCTTGAACAACTTTTGCGCCTAAAGACGTGGCAATTTCTACGGTGCGATCCGTCGAAAAGCTATCTACCAGGATCACCTCGTCGGCAAAGGGCACGGATTGAATGCAACGCTCGATATTGGCTTCTTCGTTCAGCGTTACAATGACAAGAGAAAGAGGGATTTTTTTTATCACCTTTTAAGGTTCTCTTTGGATCAAGGTCTTGTCAAATGATTCGCAAGTCGATACCCTTTTTAAGTCGAAAGGTTTTTCTACATGAAATTTTCTAAATACTTTGTATCAGGTCTTTTTTTTACTTCACTCATTGCCTCTATGGGCCATGCCTATTTGTCCATCGCGGAATCAGGCGAGGTCTTGCCAGCAGGGAAATATCAAGTGGGCGTGGAGCCACAAATTCTTACGAACAAAGATGGCGGCGGTAATCTGGATGTCTTTTTTGACACGAATATCAATGAATCCACCAGCGCACGTATTTTAATGGGCGCGGGAACTATCGACTTCAATGCTTTTGCGAGTGTTAAGTGGGTTCCCTTTCCAGATGTCGACAATCAACCCGCAATGGGTTTGCGCGGTGGCGTGGGCTTAGCTCGCAACGAAGACGAAAACTATCTCGAAGTTCAGTTTGCCCCCTTGGTGAGCAAAAAGTTTGATACTATTTATGGCATGACAGTGCCTTACATGGCGATCCCCTTTACGTTTTTCAACACCAAAGACAGCAACTATGTGGCTTCAAACTTAGCAATCGGATCTGAATTCCATTATCAAGAGTGGAATGAAGTTATGTTCGGCGGAGAGTTGGGCTTTGATATGAACAAATCTTATTCTTATATTTCTCTCTTTATGACCTTTCCCTTTGAGAGTCAGAAGGGTTTTGGAAACTAATATATGTTTTCTTGGCTTTTTAAAGACGATGCCGGAACGGCAGCAGATCTCTATGTTGACCTCGGAACCGCGAACACTCTTATCGCCGCTCGAGGCAAGGGCATCATTTTAAATGAGCCCTCGTTGATTGCCTACCAACAAACGTCGCACGGAAAAAAACGCGTCATTGCCGTTGGCATCGATGCACGTGAAAAATTAGCGAACAATCCCGGCAGCATTTTTGCCCAGAAGCCTATTCGCGATGGCGTGATTGCTGACTTTGAAACTTCAGAAGTGATGCTCAAGCATTTCTTAAATAAGCCCGGCGTGAAGTCAGCTTTTTCAAGGCCACGTGTTGTTGTGTCTTTGCCTTACGGAGTCACCGAGGTTGAAAAAAGAGCTGTCATTGACTCCTGTAAAGCTGCAGGAGCCAAAGATGTTTTTTTGATTGATGAGCCGATGGCTGCTGCCATTGGTTCTGGCTTAAACATCAAGGGTGCCCAAGGAAATATGATTATCGATGTGGGCGGAGGAACTACAGAAGTTGCTGTCATTGCCCTTGCCGATATCGTTTATTGTGAGGCCGCCCGCGTGGGGGGCCACCGAATCGACGACGCGATCATTGATTACTTCCGTCGCTATAAAAAACTTAATATCACAGAGACCACAGCTGAGTACCTAAAGGTCACTGTGGGGACAGCCGTTCCGAAAAAAGATATTCGCAGCACGACTATTACAGGCCGAGATGCTGGAACAGGCATGAACAGGACCATGGAAGTCAGCTCCGAAGAGGTGGGCCTTGCGATGAACAGCGCACTTCAAGAGATAATTAATGCCATTCACAGAGCCCTTGAACACACACCTCCAGAACTCGTTTCAGATATTATTGAAACCGGCGTCGTCCTTGCTGGCGGTGGAGCTTTGATTCGTGACTTTGATTTACGCATTCACAATGAAGTGCGACTCCCCGTTCGTGTGGCGCCAGAACCCCTGACCGCTATTGCAAAAGGTGGCGAAGCTGTCCTCAGTGATCCCGAACTTTTAGATAAAATTCAGTTAGAAGTTTAAACTAATGGGGTCACATGTGGCCCCATTTTCATATCCTCTCGCAGCTTCATTAAAAGCTTTGAAGAAATGGGCCCCTGTTGCCCTGATCCGATAGGTTTCCCTTCGTAATGACTCACTGATAAGACATCCAGTGTTGTTCCTACCATCATCACTTCCTTAGCTTGAATCAAATCATTTTCATTGAGATTTCGCTCTTCGATACCCGCGAGAATTTTTTGAGCAAGCAAGCTGCCCGCCAACTCAAAGGCTCGCATCATCGTTGTGCCTTTTAAAATTTGACCTAAATGAGGACGAACAAGCTTATTATCCTGGTCCACGAGAATGATATTTTCAGTACTTGATTCAGTTAAAAAACCGTGGCTATCAAAGGCTACCGTGAAGTCCAGATCCCGATCCACAGACTCTTTTTTCATCATCACATTTGGCAAATAGTTGCAGGTCTTTACTTGTGCCCACCAAGATTCTTTCGGTGGGATCAGGCTTTTTCCAATACGCACACCGGCCTGAAACTTTGCCGGCGGAGGACTTTTGAGACTTGTTATAACGAGATACATTTGCGACCCAATAGAGTCATAAGGATTTGTAGTAAAACCACCCGGCCCACGGGAAATAAATAAACGAATGAGGATGTCTTTGACTCCGGCGGCGGCCGCCGTTTCTAAAACAATATGGCGAATTTCCTCCTTAGTCTTTGGCAGAGTGAGGCTGATTTTTTCAGCCGAATGACAAAGACGATCCAAATGCTGATCCAGCAGGTAAACTTGCCCGCTCACAGCCTTGATCGCCTCAAACACACCATCCCCTCGATGAACCAAGTGATCATCAATCGGAACGAGCATCGCAAAGGGTTCCTTTACAATGCCATTCCACCAGGTGCTGTACATAGCCAAGTAGCCGTCTTGTGCGGAATAGGATTTTTGGGAGAGCTTTTTCCAGAGGTCTGCAGCAGATAGGACCGGTAGTGACATGAAGTCTCCTGTAAGTATGTCCCTACTCTAGGCCGAGGCCGAGAGACAGGAAAGTTTTTTCCTTTTTTAATTTGACCCCCTCGATGGAGGTCCTGACAATAGAAACTCACACTTCATGGAGATTCCAATGCTTAAAATAATGCTCATGATCTTTGTCCTCTTGAACTTCACCGCTTGCTCGTCTTGGTTCACCAAACGAAGCCCGAATCAAGAGACCTCTGTGGTTTTAAAGGACAGCAGGGGGAATACGCAGACTCCTGCCGCACTTCCGACCAGTCGTGATGGCAAGGACATCGTTCCGATACAACCAGGAATTTCTTCCGCCCAAGCCCAAGCTGAAGCTGTAGAAATGAAAAAGGCCGTCGCAGCAGCCGCGCAACATGTGCAAGACACTCATGAGTCAGATACTGAGATGAAAGTGACCACTCGACCTGATGAGTCTACTGACACAACAACAACGTCTCACTCGGCACGCCATGCGGGGCCAGTTGCAGCTGAAAAATCTTTGGGTTGGTTGAAAAATGGAAACACCCGTTTTGTTCGCGGGACCTTTCGCAAAGATGGCGCCTCTGGCAAAGATCGCAAGCGTTTAGAAAATGGGCAAAAGCCTCACGCGATTATTTTATCTTGCAGCGACTCACGAGTTCCACCTGAAGTTGTCTTTGACCAAAAACTAGGGGAAGTTTTTGTGATTCGTGTTGCCGGCGAAGCCCTAGATAACAACGTCATTGGCAGCATCGAATACGCAATTGAGCACCTTGGCAGCAACCTAGTCGTCGTCATGGGTCACGAATCTTGCGGCGCAGTGACGGCAGCCCTTGCCTCTATGCAAGGGCAAGATCTAGGCAGTCCGGCTTTAAATATTTTAGTCAGTGATTTAAAACCTCGCTTGCAACAGTTTGCAAGTCGTCCGAAGACCCCAGGTGTTCTTGAGGAGTCCTGGGCCAATGTGGATGGTGTTGCCAAAGATCTTCTCGAACGCTCTGCAATCATGCGTGACGCCGTGAGCTCTGGTGATGTAAAGATTGTGAAGGCGATGTATCGCTTGGACTCTGGCCGCGTTGAGTGGCAGTAGGCCCGTTTGATCGCTTTTTGTTTTTAAGTTAATTTTTGGAGACCCCATGAGTTCGCAACGTAAAATCTTGATCACCACCGGACTTCCTTATGCTAATGGCTATATTCATTTGGGCCATTTGGTTGAATATCTTCAAGCAGACTTTTGGGCGCGCTTTCAACTCATGCGTGGAAACGAGTGCCTATATATTTGTGCCGATGACACTCATGGAACTCCGATCATGGTGAAGGCTCGCGAGCTGGGCATCACTCCAGAGGCTTTGATCGCAGCAAGTTACGATGAACACACTCAAGACTTTGCTGATTTTCAAATTGATTTCACTCACTACGGGTCTACCAACTCTCCAGAGAACAAAGAACTTTGCGAATTTTTCTATAAAAAATTTCAAGAAGGCCAGCACGTTCGCACCAAAGCCATCAAGCAACTTTTCTGTGAACACGATAAGATGTTTTTACCAGATCGTTTCGTTAAGGGAACGTGCCCGAAGTGCGGTGCAAAAGAGCAGTATGGGGATTCTTGTGACGTCTGTGCCTCGACTTATTCCCCGAGTGACCTGAAAGAGGTGCATTGTTCGCTTTGTGGGACCGCGCCGGTCTTAAAGGAT
Source organism: Bdellovibrio sp. (assembly GCA_037968775.1). Taxonomy (GTDB): domain Bacteria; phylum Bdellovibrionota; class Bdellovibrionia; order Bdellovibrionales; family Bdellovibrionaceae; genus Bdellovibrio. Next base: position 24,082 of record JBBKWD010000236.1, on the reverse strand, counting down.
AGCGAAAGTATTTTCTTTAAACTGACCGACTTTCAAGAGTACCTCAAGGAATGGATCCCGAAACATTGTTCGGCTGAAATTTCTAAAAAAATGCTCGAGTGGTTTAATGAAGACCTTTTGGATCTTGATATCTCTCGCTCAGCCCCTTACTTTGGCTTCCCAATTCCTGGCACCAATGACACGAAGTTTTTCTATGTGTGGGTAGATGCTCCAATGGGCTATATGTCCTCGACCGAACAGTGGGCAAAGAAAAACGGCAAAACATTGCAAGAGATTTGGCAGGACTCCGGACGCGAAATTTATCACTTCATCGGTAAAGACATTGCCCGTTTCCATACTATCTTTTGGCCCGCATTTTTGAAGGCCGCAAATATGCGCTCGCCCACTCAAGTTTTCATTCATGGTCACTTGATGGTGAACGGCGAAAAAATGTCCAAATCCAAAGGGACCTTTATCGCTGCACGAACTTACTTAAATCACCTCAATCCTGAGTACTTGCGCTATTACTACTCCACAAAACTAAATGGCACTGTGGATGATATTGATTTAAATTTAGAAGACATGGTCTCCCGAGTAAACTCGGACCTTGTGGGAAAAATCACGAACCTCGGGTCTCGTGGTGGACAAATGCTGAAAAAGAAAATGGACGGCATGATGACCACGCCTGACGCCGAAGGCATGGCGATCTTAAAAACTTCTCAGCAAAAATCCGAAGTCATCGCCGCTCACTTTGAAGCACGTGATTTTGGTAAAGCGATCAATGAAATTCGTTCGATCGCTGATGAAGCCAATCGTTATTTTGACGAAAAGGCCCCTTGGAAAACTGTTGAAAGTGATCCCGCAGGAACCAAGCAAGTTTTAACGACCACTTTAAATATGTTTCGGATGCTGGCAATTTTCTTAAAACCCATCTTGCCCCACTACACAGTGAAGGTTGAAAAGCTATTGGGCGAAAAGAATTACCAGTGGGCGGACGCCCAGAAAATTCTCACGAATGTGGGAATTCAGGATTATGAGCATCTTGCAGTTCGTATTGAAGCTGATAAAATTAAAGCGATGGTGGAAGAAAGTCGCAAGATCAATGAAGCCATTCAGGCTGCGAAAAAACCTGCAGTTACCGCGGCAGCAGCAGCGTCTGCAAAAGATGCGGCTCCGCCTAGTAAAAAAGCGGCAGCCCCCGAACGAAACGCCGAAAAACCTGGCGTGATTGAATTTGCGGACTTTGAAAAGGTCGACCTGCGCGTGGGCCTTGTCGTTGAAGCCGAAGAAATCAAAGAGGCCGATAAGCTCTTGCGCCTAAAAGTGGATATTGGTGATGGCGAAACTCGGCAAATTATTGCGGGCATTAAGTCTGCTTATAAGCCGGACCAACTTTTAGGTCGTCATGTATTGGTGTGCGTGAATTTAGCACCACGAAAAATGAAATTTGGTGTCTCCGAAGGCATGGTTCTGGCTGCCGGCAGTGGCGGCAGTGATCTTTTTGTTCTTTCACCTGACGTGGGTGCAAAGGCCGGACAGCGAGTGAAGTAATGCCCCTCTCGGCACAAGATAGAAAGTCCTTAGAGGCCATTCATCAAGGCTTTCTGGCCTTGGAGAAAACTTCGAAGGACTCCACTTTTGATAAGCGCGATTTAGCTTTGCTCAAAAAAGCAATTCTGGAACTTAAAACCTCCTTGGACCCCGCCGTCAGCCGCTTGGCTGAATCTGAAAAACATTTGGTTCACGATATGACCCTAAAGCATTTTGTGAACTATGCCCTGCCCTTTGAAAGACTTTTAAATAAAAATCTGCGCGATGATGAGTTCTTGATTGTTGAAAACGACAGACCAGAAGCGACTCAAGAAAAACTCCCCTTGGTCTTTGTCTTAGATAATATTCGCTCCGCATTTAACGTAGGATCCATTTTCAGAACTGCAGAGTGCCTTGGGGCGGAACGCGTGATTTTGTGCGGCTATACGCCTTCTCCGGAGCAAACACCGGTCACTAAAACTGCCATGGGAACTCAAGAACTTATTAATTGGGAAAGTGCCCCTCGATTGCTTGAAGCCTTGCAGGCCCTTAAAGATGAAGGATACCGAGTGGTCGCTTTAGAAACGACGGCGAGTGCGACTGATTTATACTCTGAGTTTAGCGACGAACCCACCGCACTGGTCTTGGGCAATGAGCGATTTGGATTAGATCCTGAAATTTTAAAGGTGATTGATGAAGTTCGCATTGTTCCCTTGCGAGGACGAAAGAACTCCCTGAATGTCGGTGTCACGGCCGCAGTCGCCGGATTTGAATGGATGAGGCAATGGCGAACGAAACAATAAACATGCACGCCATTGGATACTTTCGCAGCTCTCAAGTGGAAGCTTACGAGGCGGGCCGTCAGCCGGACGAACACCATGCCGAAGGCGTCATCGAGCTGCTGCCGGGAAAGAACTTTGAACAAGCTCTCTTCGGCCTAGAACTCTGCTCTCGCATTTGGATTGTCTTTTTATTTCATCGCAACGAAAGCTGGAATCCGATGGTACTGCCCCCCAGGGGAAGAGATCAAAAAATCGGCGTATTTGCGACTCGCTCCCCGTACCGACCCAATGCTATCGGCATCAGTTGCGTCGAAGTAAAAAACATATCGAAATTAAAAATCACAGTTGCCGGCGCTGATATTTTAGATGGCAGTCCTATTTTAGATATCAAGCCCTATGTGGCCTATGCAGATTCGTTTCCAGGTATAGAGCCTGCTTGGCTAAACGAAGTGCAGAAGTTTGATGTGGGCTTTTCGATCACGGCACACAAACAGCTGAAGTTTTTAGAGGACCACGACATTACTCAATTAAAGCCTTTTTTATTGCATCAATTGGAGTACGAGCCCACGAACAGCAAAAAGAAGCGCGTGAAACCCCAAGGTCATAACTTTGTTTTGGCTTACCGCACGTGGCGTGCACTTTTTTCTATTGTTGATCAAAAGATTGAAGTTGTGAGTCTGTCCTCAGGGTACTCGGAACATGATTTAGAAAATCCCGAAGACATCTATCACGATAAAATTATTCATCTGGAATTTAAGAAGCTCTTTCCGTAGTTAAATCTGGGGTGGGGGCAACACCAAGTGCGGGGCTCATCTCTTGAGACTTCACTAGGCGATATATGGGCCAAACAGAAACGAGTCGCGCTAGTCCGCCAATAACAAACATAAAGACATAACTGACCCCGTGCTCTCCAAAATGCCAGAGAATTTTCCCACCAATAAAAGTGCCCACGATAATAGCGAGCGAGTTCAGTAAATTGTAAATGGTAGTCATGGGAACTTTTTCCTCTTGCTTGAGGTCCTTAAAGAACACCAATGACAACCCGACCTCACAGCAGGCCCAGCTCATACCGCTGACGAACTGCAAAGCATAGATAAAATTTAAATCTTGACTGACGGCCCACATCGCAGGCAATGGCGCAATAGCGGCTGCCCCAAAGATGAATAAACGCATTCCGGAGGTCGTGCTGCGGAAACGATCTATAATCGTCAATGCTAAGATTTTCCCGACGAACATGAGTCCGATAGCCATCATATAGTGGCCGTAGTCCATTTTGATTTGCGCTAGTAAATAGGGTGCGACATAGGGCGAAGAAATAAACACTGCCGCCTGAAAAGGAACCAGACGTAAAAAAAACCTTCGCTTAGATTCGTTGTTCCAAAATACTGCCCACGAATCGCGAAAACCCAAACGCTCCGAAGCCTTCCAAGAAGGGTCAAAATACTGAGACGATAAAACTACAGTGGAGAACAACCGACAGGCCGCTGCAAATAAAAATAATAAAGTAAAGACCGAGGACACCGGCCCGATTTCAACCTTGTTATGAAGAGCGATCCCGCCCCCCACAAGGCCTATCAAAATTCCGTATTGTGAAACTCGGGCGCGCTTCGCAAAGTATTTATTGCCCTCTTCCACTTGGACCAGCCGTCCCATCCAGTAGTTCCAGGCAGGACCCGCAGCAAAGCCGGAACCCCAATAAAGAGTGAGCACTAAAAAGAGCACCCAGAAATTAGGTGCATGGGTGGCTGAAAAATAAGTGAGCGGAATGAAGGTAAAAGCTTGAAGTAAAGCAGATGCCACGACCCAGTGTTTGTGGGACTGCACCTTTTGCAAACCTCGAGGTGTTACGAGCTGCAGGAATGCGCCACTAAATATAGGAAGTGTCGACAGAACGCCGGCAAAGATTTCACCCATACCGATAGACAGTGAATAAGCCGGCAAATAGGTTTCGCCGGCTCCGATCATGAGAGAACATAAAAATGCGTCAATTAAACTTAAACGAAGACTTTTAGCTCTCATGGATGACCGATTTATTTTCCTTTTTTGGCAGCTTTGGCTTCGTCGATTTCTTTTTTACATGACTCAGATAATTCAGCTTTGTGTTTCTTCATGCACTTCATGATGCGACCTTTTCCCTGTTTTACGTCACTGCAAAACTTTTCTGCATCTTCGTGACAAGCTTCTTTTATTTCTTTGAAGTGTTTCTTCATCATGTCTTTTTTAGCTTTGCACTCTGCTGAAACTTTTGAGTCGTTCTCTTTTAAACATTTCATGATGCGACCTTCACCGGGCTCAATTCCCGCGCACAAAGTTTCAACATCTTTTTTGCATGGACCCTCGCCTTTTTCGTGATGATCGGCTTGAGCCAAAGAGCCAAGTGCTAATACAACAATCACGGACGAAATTATTTTCAACATGGGGTTCTCCTTTTCAATTAAGCTTAGCAGTAATCGCTAACGAGTCTCAAAGTTTCCGAGGTCCTATTTCAAAGAACTCGCCTCTCGACCTTTGTCGCGCTGGAGTTTAGCTAACTACAACGTGCTTAAACGCATGGCTCCCCACGCAAGGGACCAGAAGAAGCTTCCTACTAGTAGACACCAGAGGTAGCTTAAAAGGATAAAAATCCCATCTTTTTCTAGATGTCCAATAGCGCATAAGATAATCGCGATGACAGGCATGGTGTTAGAAAACGGAATCGGTAATGGAAGCGCCAGCAGGCAGGCATTAAAAACAAATACAAAAAGATTGAGGACACGAAAGACCCCTAGATCATGGAAAAAGGCAGAGCGCTCTTTCACCAAGCGACTGGCCACTTTCCAGATTTTTTCTGCAACGTGAGAAACTTTTAAAACCACCGCCGAGGAGACTTTGTAGTTTTCATATTTTTTCGGCAACCAGGGTGGCTTTCTGCGAAACAGGAATAGCGCAATCAGGGCAACGATAAAACCTAAAGGAGTCGAAAGACCGGGAATAGGAATAGGCTGAACAAAAGGCAAACAAAAAAACAAGATGAGCATTGCATGCCCCTCTTCCCCTAACAAATCAAATACGCGCCGGAGCGTGAGGTCCTTCTGGGTCGCCTCGGCCTGCAAAGAATCCATTGCTTGAATAAAGTGACTTTTCACACTTGCCTTCCTGCGGCGCTGACTTTATCAATAAGTCCTCAGTTGATACTTATTATAGAGAGGAATTGTCGTGGATTGGAAGATTTTTGCGAGCACATTTATAACAATCTTTTTAGCCGAGATGGGCGACAAAACTCAATTTGCTGCCATGGCCGCTTCTTCGCAAAGCAAGTCGACAATGACAGTTATTTTAGCAGTCGTCTTAGCCCTTGGGCTGGCAGGTGTCCTGGGTGTTTTATTCGGCAAATTCATTGGAACTCTTTTGAATCCCACGACCATGCGCTATGTTTCTGGAACTTTATTTATCCTTGTGGGGATTTGGGTTCTTTCGAATAAGGGCTAGGTAGCCGAGCTTCATTGATTCGATCAAAAATCTTGTTCACAGAGGCCTTGTAGTGATGAGTCAATAGGTGCGCGTCATAGCGGGTTAGGCCCGGATTCTTTTCAAGCGCACTGTAGACATCCGCGTTGACACAAGAGCCAAATAGAAGCCTCGACCTGATTTCCACATTGTTCTTTATGACCGCGGCCCGATCTCTTAAGAATTTATTTTTGTTAAACTTGAACCGGGGAAGTAAGATCCCTTCTTCCGCAAATTCCGGCATGGGATTTCGGACTCTCACTCCCTGACTAAATTCCAAATGCCCGAAGTGTCCCTTTTGTTTTAAAATTCCTAGCTGACTGGTTTTGATTTCATTTTTAGCCATGAATACTAAAACACCGTTCAAAATATGCGGATTGAAATTAGCTCCTGACTTAACTAAATTTCTAATTTTTGATGGGCTCAAAATATCGCCATACTCTAGGACCCAACAGAGAAATCCCTCCGCAATCCGAGAGTCTTCGAACTGAGTCGTTCCCCAAAGAAAGAATGTTTCTATATCTACATACTCTTGAATATGTGTTTTACCTGTTCCCAAGGATATCCCCATATAGGAAAGGTACTGTTTTCCGTCGAATTTATTTCGTAAAGAGTCTTTTGATGTCATCAATACTCTCCTGATACTCTTCGAGGATTTTTCCTGGGCTCCCCAATGGGGGACTATTAAAATCAGATACAAACAACAAGGCTTCATCAATTTCGTTGTTCGAAGGATCTAGAAGTTGAAGATCTTCAAGGTCTTTTGTTGTTTCACCACGACGGATAAAGAAAGCAGATACCTTCATGGAAATAAAATCTCTACGATCGATTAACTTGGCATCTATGTTCTGCCACCGACTAATAGGCAGGGCCCTTTTCTTCAGTTTTGGTGGCAACGAAACAGTCGAAGCTTTGTCATTCAACCACCGCTCGCCCGAGCTGCGTTCCAAACCTACAGATTCTGCAACTTCATCTATTAAATCAAAAATATCCGCACTTAATGGAATGGCGGAGTCGACGTCAAAAGTTCCACGGTCTGAAGTTAGCCCATGCATCTCTAGCGCGAAAGCCCCGCAAATGAGGAGATTAACTCTTAGCTTATGTTTGCCAAGAAGCTGGTCGAGGGTATCTAGAGCTGTGTATAGCTTACTCATTGGTATAATAATACTACCACACATCGTGGATTGCAAGATAATGGACCATTTTGAGAAAACTGGCCCCTACTTCAATTCTAACGTTATCGAAGGCCGCGCAATCAACCTTTCACTTTTGAATTCGTCCACCAGTTTAGGGTCTCGGGTTTAAGTTGTGGGTAAAGAGAGTATAAGAAGTACTTTACGACTCCATTTTCGAGAAAGACGGATTTATTTATTTCTAACTTTCGGCTCAAATGGCACTCCTGAGAGTATCTCTCTGGAGTCTTAAGCATGTATTGGAGACTCTCTAAAACAAAAAAATGTGATACATGGTGAGGCATGGATGCGCTTCAGAAAGGCCGCAGCGCCCCAAGAACCGCGAGCAGCTGTTCTGGCACAACGCCTGAGTGGAACACCTATCTTTAGACATTTTGATTTATGCACTTTTGCTACCAACGCGGTCCGCACCCAGCGCGCAAAACCGATCAGCTTCCATGACGCGCACTCGCTACCAAAAGGAAGTCCGTACCCCAAACGTACCCCAAATACCCAAAAGGAAGTCCGTACCCAGTGGCGTGACCCCACTAACGGAATAAAAAAAGGGAACCTTGTCGGTTCCCTTTTTTGAAATCTAAAATTTCTCTTAAGCTAAATTTAGCCGCCGATAGTTGCGATCAACTGAGCGATCAACAACGAAACGACAGACATAACTTTGATCAAGATCGCCACTCCCGGACCAGAGGTGTCTTTGAACGGATCACCCACAGTGTCACCAACGACGGCTGCTTTGTGAGCGTCTGAACCCTTCGGATGACCAGGCAATCCACCTTTTTCGATAAACTTCTTAGCGTTATCCCATGCACCACCGGCGTTAGCCATGAACAGGGACATAGTCGCGCCGACTGCCAAAGAACCTGCAAGAAGACCTGCAAGAGTTTGTGGGCCGAAGATGAAACCAACTAATACCGGAGCCAAGATCGCGATCATACCTGGCAAGATCATCTCGAAAAGAGCTGCGCGTGTCGCGATGTCCACGATTTTTGCTGGTTCTGGTTCCGCTTTACCCTCACGAAGACCTGGAATTTCCTTAAACTGACGAGCAATTTCGATCACGATTTTTTGCGCAGCTTTTCCTACTGCCGTCATAGTCGTTGAACCAACTAGGAATGGAAGAATAGAACCCAACAAAATACCGATCAGAACTTTTGCAGAAGTTAGCTCCAAGGACATAGCTTGAAGACCGGCAAGTAAACGAGTGTGATTTACTTCCATGTTGAAGGCAGAGAAAAGTGCCAACACAGTCAAGATAGCAGAACCGATTGCAAAACCTTTTCCGATAGCCGCCGTGGTGTTACCAACTGCATCCAACTCATCCGTGATATCACGAACGTCTTTCCCAAGACCCGCCATTTCAGAGATTCCGCCCGCGTTGTCAGCGATAGGACCGTAAGCATCTACTGTCATGACAACAGCAGTACCTGCAAGCATACCCACTGCCGCAATAGCGATACCGTAAAGACCCAAAGCTTGGTCAGCGAAATAAGCTGCTGCCACAACGATCAACATTGGAATTGCAGTTGACTCCATACCGACAGCCAAACCACGAATCACGCCTGTTCCCGCACCCGTCAAAGCAGCTTCAGCTACCAAGCGGATGGGGCGAGCGGCAGTGTAGTACTCTGTGATCAATCCGATCAAAGCACCACCGAAAGCACCCGCTGCAAGAGCGATAGTTACTGACTGACTGATACCGAACATCGGCATCAGTACATAAGAAGCCGCAGTTAAAATAATTGGTGGAACCATCAAAGCATTACGTAGAACAGAAGCAGGCTTGCCGTTTTTGAAAATACGAGCTGTGAAGATCACAATAATCGAAATGATCAAACCAAGAGTTGAAAGCAACAATGGCAAAGTTACACCGGCAAGACGAGCTGCTTCAGCTTCGCCGCTAGCAACTAGACTGACAAGGCTTTCTGCTGGGATCGTCAACGCAATCGCCATAGCAGAAACAATAGCCGCAACCATCGACTCATAGATGTCTGCACCCATACCCGCAACGTCACCGACGTTGTCACCCACGTTATCCGCGATAACGCCTGGATTACGAGGGTCGTCCTCTGGAATATTTTCAACAACTTTACCAGCGATGTCAGCTCCGACGTCAGCAGCTTTCGTATAGATTCCGCCACCGATACGTGCAAAAAGAGCGATCGAAGAAGCACCCACTGCAAAAGAGTGAAGAACTGTGCCGACTTCCGCAGAGTCTTTAAAGCATAAGTAAACAATTCCTAAGCCGATCAAGCCAAGACCAGCAACAGCAAAACCCATCACAGCGCCACCATCAAGAGCCACGAGCAAAGCCGCCGCTTTTGAACCCGTTGTTGCCGCTTGAGATGTGCGAACGTTTGCGTAAGTCGCAGCCTTCATACCGAAGAAACCTGCAAGCAAAGACAAGAAAGCACCCAAGATAAAAGATCCTGCTGCGATCATGCCCAAGGCATACCAAAGAGCCAAACCTACGACGATTGCGTAGATAGTAAGAACCTTGTACTCACGCACAAGAAAGGCCATTGCGCCTTCACGAATATAACCAGCGATACGGTTCATTGTTTCATTGCCCGATGGCTGTGCCTTCACTCGAAGATACAGAACCACAGCAACGATCAATCCAATAGCTCCAGCAATTACGGGAGACATTAGCAAAGATTCACTAAACATTGTTGCACTCCATGTTTGATTTCTCGTTTAAATTACGAAGGCTTAGAGGTAAGCAAAAGCATGCAATTAGTCAACGAAGGTGCGTCCTATGAAGTTGCTTTTTCAGATGCGGCGCTTCTAAAAATTGGCGACAAGTGTAAATAGGCTCAGGAATGCCCAATATGCGGGCATTTTTTGAAGATAAAGCCAAGAGGTTCACCCCTCACCGCCCCTTGTGATCTCAGAGCTTGAGTTTGATCTCCAGTGGAAAATGGTCCGAACTTAAAATGGTGTGGTGAACTTGAGCCTTCAGAACATCAAAGCCTCGTACGAAAACATGATCGAGTTTTAAAATGCGGCCATCATTTTCTAAATCCAAATGTTCCAAGCCCAAGTCGCGAAAAATAGAGCGCATGATCATATAACGTTTAAAGTTCCAAGTATTAAAATCGCCAGCTAACACTACGGGACCACTAAACATCGCGACTTTTTCGGCAATTTCATAGAGCGAATTTGAAAAGGCGGCCGTCGTCACAAAGTTTAAAACATGAGTGCAGACAAAGAGAACTTTTCGCCCAGCAAAATCATACTCTGAAAAAATCGATAGCTTGGGGGTGAGCCAAAAGAATTCACGCGCTTTAGCTCGAATGAAATCCACACTCAGAGGTGCGAGTTTTGAACCAATAGCCACACCTGTGCTTGTGAGATCTTTTGAATAGTGAAAACTTTGCGCCAAATTCCACTCATAGGACTTAAAGCCATCCTGCCAGAGCTTGGGCATGCGGTTATCCACGGTGGCTTCTTGTAATAGAATAAAATCTTTATCCGCCCCGAGCGCTAAAAAGTCTTTTTCAAAGAGATGGGCTTTTTGCCCTTTAAAAACATTCCAAACAAAAATAGAAAACTCATTCGGAGGCGCTAGCTTCACTTCTCCAGAGCCAATTTTCACCAAAACTTTTTCTTTACTGGGAACAATAAAAGGCACGAATCGGCTCCCTACTTCACTTTTGCTAAATAAGTTTCATCTACCACGCTGACGACGAGTTGTTGCGCCTGAGTGCGCTCTTCTTCTGCAAGAACTGTCGACAGATAGCGCTCTGTATAGCTGGGCACAATTACGACAATCAGTTTGCCTTTATTTTCAGGAAGCGCGGCCTGACGAAGGCCCGCAACGATGACAGCCCCAGAAGAAATCCCCACTGGAATGCCTTCTTTCTTGATCACTTCTTTTGCTTGTTTCACAGCATCTGCGGAGCTGACTTGTTCAACTCCATCTACAATACTTTGATCCATCACGCTCGGAATAAATCCTGCGCCGATGCCTTGAATTTTATGGGGCCCGGGCTTTCCGCCGGAAATCACCGGGCTCTCGATCGGCTCGACGGCAATCATTTTTACTGATTTCTTTTTAGCTTTTAAAACTTGTCCGACTCCTGTGATGGTGCCGGCTGTTCCAACCCCGCTGATGACCATGTCTACTTTTCCATCGGTGTCGCGCCAAATCTCTAGCGCTGTGGTTTCTTTGTGAATCGCCGGATTAGCAGAGTTATCGAATTGTGCGGGCATCCAAGAGTTTTCAGTTTTTTCTTGCAGCTCCATGGCTTTTGCAATCGCGCCCTTCATTCCTAAAGGTCCTGGTGTGAGAACTATTTTGGCTCCAAGTAACAAAAGCAAAGTCCTGCGTTCTTGGGACATGGTTTCTGGCATCGTTAAGGTGACAGAATATCCCTTAGAGGCTGCGATAAACGCCAAGGCAATTCCTGTATTTCCGCTTGTGGGCTCGATGATCTCCATGCCGGGCTTGAGTGTGCCGCTGCGCTCGGCTTCTTCGATCATACTCAGGCCAATGCGGTCCTTCACGGACCCTAAGGGATTGAAGAACTCTAATTTTAATAAAATTTTGCCAGGCAGGTCTTTTCCAACTCTTTGCATTTCTACGAGTGGGGTTTGACCAATCGTCTTTGTGATATCAGAATAGATTCTCATAGACAGTCCTTATTGAAGGAGTTTCTATTAGAATAGCCTGTTCACACCTTTGAGCAAAGATTTTGTTCACAAAAGGAGCCCCCGATGAGCGCCCAAACATTTGTCAGCACCGTCACAAATCACTGTTTTCGTCTGCGTCCGGGGCAGGACCTCAAAAAGGAACTCCTATATTATGCGCAAACACACCACCTGCATGCGGCCTTTGTCGTCTGCGCTGTGGGCAGCCTTAAATCCGCCCACATTCGACTAGCGAGTGGCAAGGAAACGGTCGAGTTTAATGGCCCTTTTGAGATTGTTTCATTAACTGGGACTGTGAGTGAAAATGGACTGCACATGCATATCTCATTTTCAGACTTTGAGGGCCGAGTCCGCGGCGGCCACCTGATGGATCACTGCGAGATCTACACCACCGCTGAAATCGTTTTACAGGAGAACACAGACCTAAAGTTCACCCGCGAAAAGGATGGGCACACAGGCTATCAAGAACTCGTCATTCACAGCCGCTAACCCGAGGGGCCGGGCCGGAGGTACGCCGTACCTTTTTGGTGTGCGGCGTGTAAGGGATTTTTTTAGAGCGATCGGATCTCGCAACGGACCTCTCGGGACCTTCCCTGCTCACGAATTGGCAGTTTTAAGTCATAGGCTTTGTCGGTTGGAAACACCCGAAATAACAAATAGCTTTCTTGGCCTTTTTTAAAGACTCCGATGGAGCCTTTCTTGTGGGTGATCAGGTATTCTGCATTCTCACCAACAGTGATATCCGGAATACCACCGGTTTTGCTCGAATTAAAAATCAACTCAAAGTCGTCTTCGTGATTTAAAAGCGTTCCCTCTGCATAAAGGGGCACGCCTTGTGTGCGGCACTCATATTTCACATCGGCCAAGGCCCAACTGTTTAAAAAATAGACGAGTGACAAGAGTGGTAATTTTAGACGTCCCATAGAGGCTCCTTTAAAGCTTATAACTTCAAATGAGCTTTGATTGCAGGGATTGCGCCAAGTGGGGATTCTTCAGAAGACCGCTCCGGCCGCCGCGCCGCACACCAAAAAGGTACGGCGTACCTTTTCCCCGTCCCTAGACGGCGAAGTATTTGGCGTGGGGGCTTAGGAAATAGAAGCCGGAGACGCTGGCTGGTGGGGTCATTGCGTAGTTTTCTGTGATTGATACACCTATGCGTTCTTTCACGCCCAGAAGCTTCCACATTTTGCCTTTTTCGCTGTGATCAGGACAAGCCGGATAACCAGGTGCGGGGCGAATGCTGCGGTACTTTTCAGCGATGAGGTCCGCACTGCTGAGCTCTTCGTCGATTCTAAAAATTCCACGCACGCGTTTGTGAGTGAGCTCTGCCAAAGACTCTGCGATGCGATCACCCACGGCTTTTACGAGAATTGAGTTGTAATCGTCGAGCTCCTTTTCGAACTCATGGGCCATGGCTTCGATCTGATCACCCGCTGTGACCACAAAAAATCCCAAGTGATCTTTGCGAGTGCCTTCTGGAGCAATAAAGTCCGCCAAGCTGTAGTGGATATTATTATTCGCCGTTTTTTTACGAAGCTGACGATCAAAGTGCATGGTTTCTACCAAAGCACCCGCCTCATCATAAACCATGACGTTTTCATCTTTAGATTGCGCCTCAAAAATTCCGACTAGAACTTTTGGTTGAATGCGTTTCTCTTGGATGATTCTCTTTAAAAGCTCTTGAGCATCATTAAAAAGTTTTGTCGCCTCAACGCCATACTTTTCAGATTTCAAAATATTTGGATAAGTGCCTTTTAGCTCCCAAGCCCAGAAGAATGGACTCCAGTCGATATAAGAGCTCACTTCTTCAACAGTAGTCGGAATTTCAAAAATTCCTTTTTTTGTTGGCAAGGCAATGTCGGCCTGATCCCAATCACAAGTGAATTTCTTAGAGCGCGCCTCTTCTAAAGTCACCTTGTCAGAATCGTCAAAATTAGTGAGATAAGTTTCACGCAAGGATTTATTTAAGTTTTTTGTCTCTTTACTAAAAAGCTCTTTAGTATTTGGACTTAACAGCTTATTACAAACTTCCACCACCAAAGAGGCATCCGCGACATGAGCCACAATGCCCTCATAATGCGGATCTAATTTGACAGCTGTGTGAATTTTACTGGTCGTGGCGCCACCGATAAGAATCGGCATTTTTAAGCCACTTCTTTCGAACTCCCCTAAATTAAAGGCCATTTCATCCAACGACGGTGTGATCAAACCACTGAGACCAATTAAGTTCGCATTGTGCTCTGCTGCCGCTTTTATAATATTTTGTACAGACACCATGACACCAAGATCAATCATTTTATAGCCATTGCAAGCCATCACGACTGACACAATGTTTTTGCCGATATCGTGAACATCGCCCTTAACAGTCGCAATCACCATGGTTCCTTGGCTTTGTAAACTGTTGTTCGCGGCTTTTTCAAGATCCATGAAGGGCTCAAGGTGGGCCACGGCTTTTTTCATCACACGAGCACTTTTGACGACTTGAGGCAGGAACATTTTTCCTTCGCCGAAAAGCTTGCCGACGACTTTCATGCCGTCCATCAAAGGCCCTTCGATGACATTCAAAGGTCTGCCGAATTGGAGCCGTGCTTCTTCGGTGTCCTCGACGATAAAGGCGTCAATGCCTTTTACCAGGGCGTGGGCCATGCGCTCTTGCAGGGTCCCCTTGCGCCAGTCTTCTGTTTCAGTGGATTTTTCAATGCCTTTTTCTGATTTATATTTTTCGGCTTCTTTTAAAAGGTCCTCAGCTGCCATCGCTGACTTGTTTAAAACAACGGCTTCGACTAACTCGCGCAGATGAGGCTCGATCTCTTCATAAACCTCAAGCATGCCGGCGTTCACGATGCCCATATCAAGGCCCGCGCGAATGGAGTGAAGCAAGAATACAGAGTGCATGGCTTCGCGAACTTTGTTGTTGCCGCGGAAACTAAAACTTAAATTCGAGACCCCCCCAGAGGTAAATACTCCTGGGCACTTGGACTTGATTTCTTTAACTGCCTCGATGAAATCAATACCATAGTTGTTGTGCTCTTCCATGCCGGTCGCAACAGTTAAGATATTTGCATCAAAAATAATATCGAAGGGGTCAAAGCCCGCCTGCTCGGTCAGGATTTTATAAGCTCTTTGGCAGATGCGGACTTTGTCGTCCTTAGTGGCCGCTTGACCGCTTTCATCAAAAGCCATCACGACCACGGCAGCTCCGTAGCGTTGGATCAGTTTTGCGTGTTTAAGGAAAACCTCTTCGCCTTCTTTTAGTGAAATAGAGTTCACCACGGCCTTGCCTTGCAAACACTTTAAGCCCGCTTCAATGACTTCCCATTTAGAAGAGTCCACCATGATGGGTACTTTGCAGATATCGGGCTCTGCACCGATCAAATTCAAATAGCGAGTCATCGCCTTCATCCCGTCAATCATGCCTTCATCGAAGTTGACGTCCAGAATATTGGCCCCATTGTCGACTTGGCTGCGGGCAACGACGATGGCTTCATCGTATTTGTCTTCTTTAATGAGCTTTGCAAAGCGTGGAGAGCCGGTGACGTTTGTACGTTCGCCGACCATGATAAAGCTGCGCTCTCCTTGGGAATTAAAATTCGCGGGTTCAAGACCGCTCAGTCTCATCATGGGAGGGATGTTAGTTGGCTTTTCGCGAACCTTAGTTTTCGAAAGCACTTCCGCAATTTTTTGAATGTGCGCTGGCGTTGTACCGCAGCAGCCACCCACGATATTTACGATTCCGGCTTGCCCCATAATTCCAAGCTCTTGAGCAAGGGATTCGGGTGTTTCGTCATAGCCTGTCAGGCTTAAAGGATTTGGCAATCCTGCATTAGGATAACAAGAAATATAGCAATCAGAAATGCGTGCGAGTTCCCGAATATAGGGCTGCATTTCTCTTGCACCCAAGGCGCAGTTAATACCGACACTCAAAGGTTTGGAGTGACGAACAGAGTTCCAGAAGGCTTCGACTGTTTGTCCAGAGAGAGTTCGGCCAGAAAGGTCCGTGATCGTCACAGAGATCATGACCGGAAGTTTTTCGCCGCGCTCTTCTTCGACTTCAGAAATAGCAAACAAGGCTGCTTTTAAATTTAAAGTATCAAAAGTTGTTTCCGGTAAAAGAATATCCACACCACCCTCAAGCAACGCGAGGACTTCTTGCTTGTAGGCGATTTTAAGTTCGTCAAAAGTGACAGCTCGATAACCGGGATTGTTCACGTCCGGGCTTAGGGAAGCCGTACGATTAGTGGGGCCAATGGCGCCAGCGACATAGGTTTTTTTACCGGTTTTCTTTTCGTAATCGACGCAGGCTTTTTTTGCGAGTTTGGCGGCTTCGATATTGAGCTCAGAAACGATATCTTCAAGGCCGTAATCGGCTTGCGCGATTGTCGTCCCGTTAAAAGTGTTGGTTTCTAGAATATCCGCACCCGCCTCAAGGTACTTCATGTGAATGTCGTAAATGATTTCGGGCTTAGTTAGCACGAGCAAATCATTATTACCTTTAAGATCTTTTGGGTGATTGGCAAAGCGTGTCCCGCGATAATCAGCTTCTTGAAGTTTATGCAACTGAACCATGGTACCCATGGCGCCATCTAATATGAGCATGCGATTTTTAAGTTGTTCTTCAAGTTCGAGGAGCAATGCGCTTTTCTTCATTCTCTATGATTCTCTTTTGTTTAAAGGATAGGTCAGCCAGGGTTATTTAAAACTTTTTACGATTTCTGACACTGTCGGCGCGTCGTTCAACACATAAAAATGAACATCTGGAACTCCCGCTTCTAAAAGCTCCCGCACCTGACGATGTGCCCACTTTTTGCCGATTTCAGCGACGTGCTGGGGATTCTCGGTGACTTCATCAACCAAGGCATCCGGCAAATCGATATAGAAATTCTTAGGAATAGATTTAAGCTGTGGTACAGATCTTAAAATCTTGATCCCAGGGATAATCGGAACGGTGATCCCAGCATCCCTGCATTGCGATTGAAAACTTAAGAATTTTTCCGTATCAAAAAACATTTGCGTAACGATGTACTCGGCACCGGCTTCGATTTTTCGTTTCAAGTTTTGGATATCGAGCTTCAGACTTGCCGCTTCAAAATGTTTTTCTGGGTAAGCCGCAACACCAACACAAAAATCTAGTGGTGCCGCTTTTTCAAGGTCATCGATGAATTGCCCTTTACCAAGACCACGCACTTGCCCGACAAGGTCCGCTGCATAGTGATTCATGGTGCGATCGGAACGAACTTGTTTTTGAAAGTTCGGAGTGTCCCCACGCAGGGCCAGAATATTTTCAATTCCAAGGTAGCTGAGCTCGATAAGGGCGTCTTCGGTTTCTTCCCGAGAAAAGCCCAGACATAAGACGTGGGCGACGGTGTCGATTTTAAATCGGTTTTGAATGACTCCGCAGATGCCCATAGTGCCGGGACGTTTTCGCAGCGTGCGCTTATGGATACTGCCGTCATCACGTTCTTGGTATAAAGCCGAGGAGCTGTGTGAAGTCACATCAATCCAAGGAGGGTTTAAGGGAGCCAGGATTTCCATCACGTCGATGATATCTTTTACGGATCGTCCGCGAGGTGGGGGGACGATTTCGAAGCTGAACATGGGATTGCTGGCGCGCTGGAGGTGGTCGATTACTTTCATAACTTAGTATTAGTGACTTTGGGGGCTTGGCGCAAGGGCTAGGTTGGTATTCTGCGCAATTATTTTTGGAATGATTGCTCTAGGCCTGTCTTTCCAAGAAGGGCTCGGCTTTAAGAACAAAACACATTCGCTTCGCCTCCCCGTGCACCCGACTACCCAATTGTTTGAACCTAGGTCCTGAATATCGAACCGTATCGACAGAGCTATCTATTTGATCGCTGAAACAAACCAAAGATTTCTTCCCCAACATTCCATGCAGCAGGCAGTTTCACCAAGTTTGAATGCTTAAAGGCGCAATACAATGAGACAATCGTCTTATTTTTAATTCGCAAAGGCCATTCTGAAAATATAATGTCTTTCGAAAGTGTTGGCGTTGACTCATTTTTTGCAAGACCTGCTTCGTCGGCAATGAGGTCTTCCGCAGAACGCCCTTTTGCCTCCTCAACTCTATAGGAATAACTGCCTTTCCACCCTCGCCCTTTTCTGAGGCTCTTTAGGCCGTAGCCGTAAAATTCAATGGGCTTCAAATCAAGACTCTCCAAGAAGGCCCCTAGTGAGCGTCCATCAAAATACTGCACATGATTTATCAACAACTCGGAGCGTCTTTGAAGCTGCATCCAGGTTGTATAGTAGACCCAATAGTCCGTGCATCCGGTGGGCGTGATGAAATGGAAAAAACCCTCTGGCGCCAAGGCACTGGCAATTTCTTTTAATGACTTATTCACATCGATCAAATGTTCAATGACGTCTCGAGCAATGATAAGATCGAATTTTTGAGAGGTTGCCTGACCTAAGGACTCTGGCGTCCCCTTTAAGCCAGCGAAACCAAACTTTTTCCGACAGGATTCTAAAACTTCATCGACAACGTCCAGCACTGTGAAATTGGATTCAGAGAAAATAAATCGCACTCCCTCTAAAAAGAACCCATTGCCGGGACCAATTTCCAAAATATTTTTCGGAAGAATGTTTTTTCGTTTTAGCTCTGAAGCAAACAAAACCCCTCGACGGAAACAACGAATGGCATTGCGCCCCTGTTCCCGCTCTGAAATGTTTTTGAATTCTAGCAAATGATAGGCATGGGCTCCGGTTTGATTTTCCTCGGGTGTTAACATGGGGCTCAACTGTGAATGACCACAAGCAGCGCACATCACAATATCTGATTCTTTCAAATTCCAATAGGCAATTTCAGAAATCTTGAGTCCGGAATGCCCGCCACAGAGCTGGCAGCCCTCCTGAAAAGGAGTAACTATTTTCTTTAGATTTTTGGGAAACAAAACTTGCTTATTCATGAGCCATGATAATCCTGCGGAAAGGCTTGTTAGTAAACACTATTGTGAAGCTTTTTTTACACAAAAAAGAACGTGGATCCCTGCACCGAAAATTTCGCGCTTCCAAACCCGAGCGCGCGTAAAAATTCAGGCGCATCGCGCAAAACTTACTTCAGGTAAAGCACAAGTCCCGCTGCTGGAACTTCTCTAATTTTGCGAAGTCCTCCCCATGTGTCCCCGGAAACTCCATACCAGGCAGCACTTTCACGATCGACAATCATGGCATCAATCTCAAACTCTTGAATTTTCTGCTGAAGGTCCGAAGACGTCCTCTGCATCAAACCGTTTTCGTACAAGGCCTGATAAGCTTGAAAGGATTGAAACCACCAGTGACCTGTCACGACAAAAGTGGCCGTCACATGAGCCAACACGTGGGATTCAGGAGGTAAATCTCGAGTCAGCTCCCGATAGCCACTTAACTGGATATCTTTGTTTCTGGCGATTGTCCAATTCTGGTTGGCTTGAAAAACAAGATAGAGAGCCAAGAATCCAATGACTATTTTTTGCGCCCTTCCACGAAGTTCCAAGGCAAAAGCGGCCCCCAAGAAAATCAGAAAGGGCATATAAAGCGTCATGTACTTGCTGGTCTTACCGTGCGCAATCAGGGCCAGAAAAAATACCATGGAAAAAGTAAAGATCATAAGATCTCGATGCTCTTGCCAAAGCTTTTTTCTGCAGGTGATGATGGCGGAAAAAATAAAAAGGCTGATTGAAATTTCCCGAATAGAGTGCAGGAACCTTTGCAGTTCATTTAATAAATTCCAAAGATAGTGCAAAATCTGGAACTGCCCTTGGCGCATGTCTTGGGCATTTGAAAACTGCCTCCACATAAGATTCAAGTCCGCGGCATTGCGAATATCCCAAAAATAGCTGCCTAAACCCAAGCTCGCAATCACGCCAAACACGAAAAACCATTTGAACTGCCGATGCCAAAGCAAAAGGACACAACCTGCTCCAGCTACTATCAACCCATTTAAATGATTCCCTATACTCAGGCCCGCAGCCAAACCGGCCAAACAAAAAGTCCAACAACCAGACCAGCAATTATCAGAGCCGTTAAGAAGCTTGAGTCCCCTAGTCAAGAATAGAAAGGTCACTGTGGCCCAGAAGCACACGGCTATTTCAGGACGCGCCACAAAGGCTTTTTCAAAAAGATAAGAGTTGAAAACGAATAAAACAAAAAACAAAAGAATCTGTGTGCTTGAAAATTTGGCATCTTTTGCAATTTTCCACCACAGGACTGCTAGGCCTGCGAAATAAACTAAGCTCACAGCTTTCACTTGAGTCACGCCGTAACCAAAAAGGCGAATAAATAAGGCAACGGTTAAAGTATAAATCTTGTGCGTCCACAAGAGCTGCTCTTCGGCGTGTTCCCAGCCACGAAAGATCTCTGCGCGAACGAATCCATTTTTTGCCAGCCAATAGCTGGGCTCGCCAATATAGGCGTCATCGATATGGACAAATCTGCCGAACAAGGAATAAATGAAAACAGCGCAGCCAAGGCAAAGCAGAATGAGAGCCAGGTTTTTAACACCAGCACTCGTGTTCAAATTATTCATCTTCAAAGCACTTATTTTCATTTATTTCATACTCATACTCATACTCATACTCATACTCAATCGAGACAAGATCATGACGCCCTGCCCTTCGCTGTCAAATCCAAATGCCCTGCTGTCGCTTTGCGACTTCTTTGCAAACAACAGAGTACACACGAAAAATCCGGCTTCAACAAGTCTGAAATATTTGACACTTCGCCCGATTCTCAATACCGTCCTAACTCCTTCCAACCGGTTAGGGATTCATGGATTTAAGGGAAAGCAATCTTGGTATTTCAAATCGCCACCCTTGGGAACTGGCTCGACTTCAGACGATCCTCGGCTTGGTCAAAGATCAAAAGGTTCAGGGTTCTGTTTTAGATATCGGTTCGGGTGACTGTTATATCGCCGAATACTTTGCCAACAGCCTGCACATGGAAATCACAGCCGTCGATGCTGAGTACAAAACAAACGGCACTGAAAACAATGTAGAGAAATTTAAAAATTTAGCAGATGTACCCAAGTTTGATTACAGCTTGGTATTGATGCTGGACGTGATTGAACATGTTGAAAACGATGTCGCCCTCATTGAAGCCGCGACCGCGCACCTGCGCCCTGGGGGATTGGTTTTTATCACAGTCCCTGCCTTTCAATTTCTTTTCTCAGGTCATGACACCTTTTTAGGGCACTTCCGTCGTTACAATCGACAGCAGTTATCAAGTGTCGTCGCGAAATCAAGGCTTAAAGAAAAAGAAATTTTTTATTTCTTTTTCTCTCTTTATTTTGCTCGCATGGCCACAAAGCTGTTTTCGCGCTTTAAAGCTAACTCTGAAAATTCTGAACTCGCCGCTTGGCCTTTTTCGCAAAGCTCATTGGTGACAAGATTCATTACGGGCATCCTCTCGCTTGACTCAAAGGTCTGCAAGTTTCTTTCGACGAACCTCCACATCCCCATCCCTGGACTGTCTATATGCATAATCGCCCAGAAAAAATCTTCTTAGTTGTTCCTTGTTTCAACGAAGAGCAACGAATTGATCTTTCAAAGTTTTCAGGCTTTCCGTACCACTTTATCTTTGTGGATGACGGTTCCTCGGATCAGACTTACAAACTTTTAGAATCGCAAAAAAAAGAACATTGGTCCGTGCTCAAACTCGAAAAAAATGTGGGAAAGGCCGAGGCCGTGCGCGCAGGGGTTCGCTATGCACTGGAAAAGTCAAACTTGCAGAGTTCAGACTGGGTGGGCTTTTGGGACGCTGATTTGGCGACTCCCCTGGAAGAGGTCGAGCGC
Source organism: Bdellovibrio sp. (assembly GCA_037968775.1). Lineage (GTDB taxonomy): Bacteria > Bdellovibrionota > Bdellovibrionia > Bdellovibrionales > Bdellovibrionaceae > Bdellovibrio. Next base: position 2,680 of record JBBKWD010000236.1, on the reverse strand, counting down.
TTCCTTCAGTATCAGAATCAGTTTTACCCAAAGGCTTCTGCCATTTGGGGTTCGCGGGTTAAGCGTTTAGGTTCGGACATTGACCGCAGCTTTAAACGTCATGTGCTGGGTCGTTGTTTTGCTACTCTTGTCGGAATTATATTTGAAATGCGAGTTTACGATACGCAGTGTGGGGCCAAACTCTTTTCCCCGGCCTTAGGCAAAAAGATCTTTCAAGATCCCTTTATTTCACGTTGGCTTTTTGACATTGAACTCTTGCTTCGCTCTGCTGACGCGCAAGTTGTCGAGTGTTCTTTGAGTCAGTGGGCAGAGATCCCGGGTTCGAAGGTTAAGATAATCAAAGAGTCTCGTCGGATTTTGGCAGATTTGTTGAAGATTTATTTGAAATACAAATAGTCGCAGCTATCAGCCTTGAGTTTTCTCCCATTCGTAAGCACTTTTACAAATAAGATCGATGTCATCCCATTTTGGCGTCCAATCAAAGGCCTTACGAATTTTTGAAGCGTCGGCAATGCGTGTGGCTGCATCCCCAGGGCGCCGGCCCATTTCCTTAATTTCAAACTGTCTGCCACTGACCTTTTGCATGGTCTTTAAAATTTCACGAACCGAGTAACCCCGTCCATAGCCGCAATTAAATACATCTGACGGACCTCCATCTTGAAGGTAAGACAAAGCCCGCACGTGCAAGTCGGCCAGATCATCGACGTGGATATAGTCGCGAACACCCGTTCCATCAGGCGTAGGGAAGTCAGTTCCGTAAATATTAACGGAAGATCGTTTCCCACAAGCTGCCTGACTGGCAAGGTGGATCAAGTGGGTGGCCTTGGCCGTGCGTTGCCCGTTTGTACCATCCATAGCAGCGCCGGCTGCGTTGAAATAGCGCAGAATCACGGTTTTGATTCCAAACTGTTCATCAAATTTTTTAAAAATATTTTCTGCCATGAGCTTTGAGGACCCGTAGGGGCAAATCGGCTGCGGAATGGTTTCTTCAGATACAATTCCTGAAATTCTGCCTTCGCCATAGACGGCTCCGGTGGATGAGAAAAGGAGATTTCTAACTTTTGATTTGGCGCATGCTTTCGCAAGCTCAAGAGATCCGCGGGTATTAATGCCGAAGTATTCAGTCGGCTGCTGTAGAGATTCAGAAATTACAAGTTTGCCAGCAAAATGAACGACCGATTCTATTGAATATTTTTGAATGATATTAAATAAAAGATCACCGTCCCTGACATTGCCTTCAATAAAATGAGCACCGCTCGGCGCCGACTTTTTAAAACCAGTCGAAAGATCATCCAAAACAACAGTCTCATGCCCTTCATCGATAAGCTTTTGGGTAGTCCTAGAGCCTATAAATCCTGCACCGCCAGTAATAAGAACTTTCACTTTTCCATTCCCGTCGTAATATCAGTGAGACCTGATATGTTCCTCGGAAGGCTGGTACTCATGTACAAGTTCAACCAACATATTTTTTACGGTGTCTACTTGCCCGTCGTCGCAGGCCTTTCTCATAACCGAAAGTCTTGGCAGTAGTTCGCTTGATTCAATCATACTTTCTACAGTACACATAATGCGAGGATGAAGGGTCTTTTGAACATCAGTTCCGATAAGTAGCTCTTCATATAGTTTTTCACCTGGCCGCAACCCAATAAACTCAATCGCAATATCACCAGCACCGGTATGTGGATCACGAACATCTAGGCCACTCAATTCGACCATTTTAGCCGCAAGGTCGGCAATTTTCACTGGCTCACCCATGTCAAGAACGAAAACGTCTCCCCCCTTGCCCATTGCTCCGGCTTGCAGCACCAACTGAGCTGCCTCAGGAATGGTCATAAAATATCTTGTTACATCAGGATGAGTGACCGTTATTGGCCCCCCCACCCGAATCTGCTGTTTGAACAAAGGAACTACCGAGCCTGATGAACCCAACACGTTTCCAAAGCGAACCATTGTAAACCGAGTACCATCTGTAATATCTCTTGATAGAGCTTGCAGTACTAACTCTGCCAGCCTCTTAGTTGCGCCCATAACATTTGTCGGCCGAACGGCTTTGTCAGTAGAGATTAGAACAAAGTTCTCTACACCCGATTCGATGCTAATGCTGGCAGCACTTAGCGTACCGAAAACATTATTGACCACGCCAGAAATAATATTGGATTCTACTAAGGGCACATGTTTATAGGCAGCTGCGTGATAGACGGTTTTTACTTTAAACTTTACGATGACATTTTTTAAACAATTTCCGTTTAAGACATCACCGAGAATTGGATGCAAGATAGCCTGAGGAAATTTTTTCCTCAACTCCTGTTCAATTTTGTAAAGTGCAAATTCGCTTTGCTCAAAGAGAATAATCTTTTCGGGGGCATTCTGAACTATCTGGCGGCAGAGCTCAGAACCGATCGATCCACCAGCACCAGTGACCATCACCACTCGCCCCGCAACACAACTAGTTAGCAGACCTACAAAGGGCGGAACCGGATCACGGCCCAATAGATCCTCAACGCCAACTTCGCGAATATCTTCAATTCGCACTTTTCCATCAACGAGCTCCCCCATACCTGGAAGAGTCTTAAGAATTAAATCTTTGCCTTCAAACTGTTCAATTATTTCTTTTCTCCGAGATCGTGTCGCAGATGGCATAGCAATTAACAACTGGTGACAAGCCTGATCTTCCATCACC
>JBBKWD010000235.1:0-4372 GCA_037968775.1 Bdellovibrio sp. | reverse complement strand
CTCACCATTGCTCTTTTTGATGACCTCACTCGGGCACGACAGTTGGAGTACGCCGCTCGACAGAACGAGAAACTTGCCGCTATCGGGGGCTTGGCGGCTGGAATTGCCCATGAGATTCGTAATCCCTTGGCGGGCATCAGCGGCAGCATAGAGATGCTCAGCCAAACGGTGACTGACGACACGGATCGTAAGTTGATGAAAATAGTGTTAAGAGAAATTGATCGCCTCAACGGTCTGATTACCGAGTTCTTAGACTATTCCAGTCCCGAGACGCCACCGACGGACCCTGTTGATCTTCATTTCTTGTTGAATGAAATCTTGGATTCTATGTTGAAGAATACCCAAGTACGCGCCGATGTTCAGCAGGTACGGGAGTTTCCGCAGGGGCTTAAGATACTGGGTCGTCGCGACAAGCTGATGCAGGTCTTTCTGAATATTGTTATTAATTCTTATCAAGCCATGGCTGATACGACCAATCCGCGCATTGAAATAAGGGCGCAGACTCGCGAAAATGAAATTGAAATTCGCATTCGGGATTCGGGCTGCGGTATGAGTGAGCAAACGAAAAAGAAAATGTTTGAGCCTTTTCATACGACGAAAACAAAAGGCACAGGCTTAGGTCTAGCCGTGACACATAAGATTCTCGAGGGACACGGAGCAAATGTTTTCGTCGAGAGTGAACCAGGCCAAGGGACAGAGTTTATTTTGACTTTCCCAAGGGCCCATTGAGAGAATAACTAAAGTCACAGGATGTGGGAGCTAATATATGAAGTCGAGAATTCTAGTCGTCGATGACGAAGAATCAATACGCGAGTTTTTGGAGATCATGCTAAAAAAAGAGGGCTATGAAGTCACTCTTGCCGAAGATGGTCAAAAAGCAATAGAAGTATTGGCAAAAAAATCATTCGATATGATTATTTCGGATTTGCAAATGCCTCATGTAACAGGAGTAGAACTTCTGAAGCACGTGAAGGAGTCATACCCCGACACAGTGTTCATGATGATCACCGCTTTCGGCACGACGGAAACTGCTGTTGAAGCAATGAAGATGGGGGCGTTCGACTACTTAACGAAGCCTTTCAAAATTGATGAAGTTCGAATGAATATCCACAACGCTTTGCGCTCGCGCAACTTGGAAGTGGAAAATCGCACTCTTAAAAAAGAGCTCGTGAAAGAATATTCTTTCCAAAACATGGTGGGAAATTCTGCGCCGATGCACGCGATCTATGACATGGTTAAGCGCGTGGCCCTCACGCCAACAAATGTTTTGATCACTGGAGAGTCGGGTACAGGAAAAGAAGTTGTGGCAAAAGCCATTCACTATAACGGTCCCTTGAAAGACCGTCCCTTCGTCACTGTAAATTGTGGAGCTATTCCGGAAAATTTGATGGAATCAGAAATGTTCGGTCATAAAAAAGGTTCCTTTACCGGAGCTGTCGCTGACAAATCAGGTCTTTTCGAAGTCGCTGACAGCGGAACCCTCTTCTTGGATGAAGTCGGCGAGTTGCCTCTGACTATTCAGGTTAAAATGCTTCGTGCTATTCAAGAGCGGGTTATTCGCCGCGTGGGTGCGACAGATGACCACAAGGTCGAAGTGCGTATCATCGCAGCGACGAATAGAAATCTTGAAGAGATGGTGGCTAAGGGTAGTTTCCGGCAGGATTTGTATTATCGCTTGAACGTGATCAACATCAGAACGCCAGCCTTGCGGGAGCGTCGCGAGGACGTTCCTTTGCTGGCGAATCACTTTCTAAAAAAGTACAATGAGCGCTTGAATAAGAACATTGGTGCCATCAGCACTGAGACGATGGAAATCCTAAAAAAGTACGATTACCCAGGTAACGTGCGGGAGCTTGAGAATCTTATTGAAAGAACTGTTGCTTTGGAAAGTGGCGCAACGATCTTACCAGAATCTTTGCCACCGATGGTCAATACGGGGGGCGGTCGCAAGATGGCGTCTTCGAATGAAATTGAAATCGGTGATGATGGATTGGATCTTGATAAAGTCATGGGTCAAATTGAAAAGGAATTGTTGGTTAAGGCCATTCATACGGCAGGCGGCATTAAAAAGAGAGCCGCCAAACTACTCCACATTTCATTTCGATCCATGCGTTATCGCATAGAAAAATACAATCTTGGCGTCGTCGGTGACGACGAGCTTGACGACGAATAGAATAGCGAAAAACAGGGGAATCAATATGGCTCAAGATACAAAAAAAATTATCACTCTCTTAAACGGATTGATGGAGATGGAAATCTCTGGTGTGATCCGTTATCTTCACTATGCCTTGATGATCAAGGGACCCAATCGTATTCCGATTGTGAAGTGGTTTCACGAGCAAGCTAATGAGGGCTATGCCCATGCCTCGTTGATTGGCGAAAAGATCACAGCGCTCGGTGGACATCCGACCTTGAAAGTTTCTCCGGTGCCGGAGACAAAAACTCATAAGGTGATGGACATCTTAAAGGAAAGCTTGGAGTTTGAAGAAAAAGCTCTCGAGAAGTACAAAGAAGTCTTGAAGCATGCGGGCGATGATATTGCTCTAGAGGAGCTTCTCAGAGAACAGATCCGGCTTGAGACCGAACATTGTGAAGAGGTCATTAAGATGTTGGATACGAGTCACTAAAAGGCAAACCTTAGAGTAAAAGCTTAAGATTTAATTAGAAAGCTGTGGAAGGAATTTCACAGCTTTTTCTTTTTGTGATTGCCGGATCACACACCAAAGAAACAAGAACTCCTGACTCTCCATTTTTGAAATACTTTGTTAGGGTTTAACTGCAGGAGGTTATCTTGAAACAGAAAAATAAGAAATCTGATACGGCGAAGAAATCGTCTTCTAGTAAGTCGGAATCGACTCAAGAGCACAAAACGAGTCTTAAAGGAAGTTTGCCTCGCATTGGGAGTGTGAAGCACACCCAAGACGGCACGATTGAAGAAAGCCCTGAAGCTGCTGCTCCGTAGTGCTAAGCCGTAAGTCGCAGGGCACGCGCTGGTCGCAAGACGAGTTCGAGTTCAGAGTGGCAATTAGTTCAACGGATTTCGTCATCGTTTGTTAATCTACTTAAAAGGAGTCGATTCCAATCCGGGTCCCTCATCACTTGATTTTCTTCTCAAGACGAACTCGCAAGAAAAATACTACATGAAAAGAACACTGATATTTTGCTGTCTGGCCGTGTTAGGTCTGACCAGCTGCAGTCGTCTAGATGTGGCCTTCCGTTGGGCCGATGTGTATATCGCGGGTAAAGTGGATGATCTATTTGACATCACTTCCGCACAAAAAAAAGAGCTAAAACAATCAATCCAAAAGGACCTTCAGGTTGTTCAAGCGCAGGTTTTGCCTGGTTGGCTTTTAAAGCTGGATGAGATCGACAAAGGCATCAATGCCGACACCTTGAACGATCAAAAAGTTGCGGAGCTATTTGGCTCTATTATGACAGATGTGGATCGAATCAAGTCTTACTTTTCGGATACGGCGGTTTGGTTTATTAGTACGGCGAGTTCTAGTCAGATTGCTTACTTTAAAGAGGCCTATCGCAAAAAAAACCGAGAAGACTTGGAAAAGGCCTTGGACGAAAAGGGTTTGCGTGAGGACTACAAGGATAAGTACGAAGACTATTTCAAGATGTTCTTGGGGCCACTGACAAAGTTTCAAGATAAACTGTTGGAAAAACATTTAACCACCGCCAGTTTTCCGGCAGCCTTGAAGGCTAAAAACAATGAACAGCTTTTTGAAAAATTTTTAGTCGACAGCCACAGTAAGGAAGCATCTCGGTCATTCGTAAAGAAACTCTATAATCAGCCCGAGAATTTGGATCTACCCGAATATCGCCAGGCTTATGCGGAATACCAAAAGAGTTTGCAGAAGCTCATTTCGGAGGTCTTACTTTCGATGACTCCTGATCAAAAAAAGACCCTGCATCGCAGAATTGCGGAAAAGAAGTCACAGCTGGCGCGATTAGGCGGCTAAGCAGAGGGGTAAAACGATTTTACCCTTGCCTTCCAGAGGGACCCGGAGAATAAAATAGGGAAACGACCCCATAGCTCAACAGGATAGAGCGTTCGTTTCCTAAACGATTGATCCCCGTTCGAGTCGGGGTGGGGTCACCAGCTCTTCTCCTATTAGATTTGAGCTGGGGTCTTTTACTAATCTTACTTGATTTACTTCCATTTACTTTGATTTTTAGGGGAAATTTAGGGAAGCGGGGGGGGCTCTGTGAGTAAGACAGAAATATAAAAAAACACAGCGTCGAAAGGTTCTTTCTAAAATTAGTGGGTCGGCTGTGGATAACCCCTTTTAAACGGGACACGCCATCCAGGCTCAAACCGGCTTCTTGCCCCCGATGGGGGCGCACGCATCCATGCGTGCCGGAG
>JBBKWD010000234.1:0-6405 GCA_037968775.1 Bdellovibrio sp. | reverse complement strand
CCCACCCTCTCCGCCATCAGCAGATCAAGACGGCCGCATGGATTAAATTCCAATCTCTGCAAGGTGCCGTCATCTCGATTTTACGGCTGTTTTACTTCAAAGTAAGGCCGCTGGCTATTTAAGCCTGTTATATTGATTTTGAGGGAAAGTTGCCCGCACGGCCAACTGATCAGGCGTTTCGAAGGTTCGACAATACAAGTCAGTGGTCCCGCGAACGTCCGGCGGCTTGATGAGATTCGATATAAAATCTATTCGAAAATTTTGCTACATTTCAATTTTCTTGGAGATAGATATTCAGTGAACGGAGTGCGGTTGTCTTCGCCTATCGCTCTACCGTGCCAGAGCCTGACCCGGAATGGGATTTGGCTTTCATAGCGACCGTCATGTTTTTTGTAGGCAAACTCCGATTCTAATTCCAGTTCAAAATTGCGGCCGTCCACGCGATCTTTAAGAATATTCTGAATTTCATTTTTAACTATTCTTTCAATATCGTAGTAAACGTCTATTCCGCCTTTGGCGGTGAGGGCCTCAGGATACCAAGTGTTGATAAGATTTGATTGAACCGGTGAAAAGTGAATTTTAAAAGCAATAAACCCGTCTTCTCGAGATCCGGTCAAAACTTCATTACTGTAATTAGTCTTTGAGAAATCTTGATAAGCCTTTATGATTTTTTCCGTTCCCTCATTTCTAGCAATCATAGCTGAGTTAATGCGGGCATCTGCGAAATCCCGGTGAACTATTTTCCCCGTCATTTTTAAATTTTTAGTTACCTCTACCAAATAGTTTTGTCCGTGAGCGGAGTTGCTCATGATTCCTGTCGAAAATGAAAACTGAACGATGGACTTTATCCAAAGCGGGAACAATTTTTCCCGAACAAATTGAAGCGGTTCCGCGTATCCATTGGCCTTTGCGAATTGTCGACCAAACTCTTCATGAAAAAGAGAGAATATAGGAATCAAAAGTTTGCCTTTTGAAAATGGATAGGTTCGCACCAACATACCCTGGTCAATTCCCTGACTGTTGATTGCAAAACCTCCGGGCTCCGGCGCTATCTTAATAGTATCTACATATTGGGGATCCATCCTAGGTATAGTCTGAGTAACATACTTGGATACTTCCGCTACAACGCCGGCAACGGTACTTGTCTCGGGCTTATCTTTCCAGTATCCACGGGTGTTGTTCGTCGATGCTTTCACCGAAAATTCGGCGCCAGTGATCGGATCAAAAATAAGAACGCTGCGAGAAGCAGTTCTAAAACCGATAAAGCGACGCTTCAATGTCGGATCGATCCCCTGTTCAGCCAAAAACTGAACAAGTTTATCTTTATATAAATTGTCGTCAGGGTTGGGTATCCACCGAATCCACGCTTCTCCATTCTTCGTAAATATGAGTGCGTCCTTGATGATTTGAGGCGAGTCACTGGAAAAAAGGTTCTTCGCAAGTCGCAGAGGAATCTCAAAGTGTTCGATTTCAAACGGGCGATCGGTCCTAACTTCGTTGTCCACCGGGTTAAATTGATTCTCCATCTTGGCCAAAAAGCGTATTCCTGGTGAAATCCTGTTTGTGTCTTCTTGCCGAATCTCTGCAAGAGTTGATTCAGATAGAATAAGGATAGCGAGGAGGATCGAGCAAACAGAAGCTTTCTTGAAAGACTCAAATACTGAGATGTGGCGGGTACGCAAAATTTTAAATGGCATAACTTCCCTCTTTGCATTATCAAGGTGTCAAATTGTTAGACACCTGTCTTAAAAAATGACCCGAGATTGAGCGTATTTGCTTTCATTGAGTCGGACATCGTTATTTTGAATAAATCTCAAAATATGTGCCAGAAAATCTCAGCTTGTGCCGTTACCGAATCCTTGCGACAGCCATCAGAAAATTCCCGACATAAACCACTGAGGTTTTTTTCTGGCTTGCTTTTGCAAAGGCGTTAAGATGGTGATGGACTTCGATCATAAACTTTTCAGCTTTTGCAAGATTTTCCTCATCCATTGAAAGAGCCATTCCCATGTAAACTGAAGGGCGATACATTTCCGGATATTCTAAAAGCTCCGCAACAGATTCGGCGATACGCTTGTAGATCTTGTGCCCTTTAGGATCTCTAGCGTCAGGGCGATAAACTCCTCCTGAAGCTACGATGAGTCTTCCCTCCGAATTTCTTGTCAACGTGTTGCTTTCCTCTAGTTCTTTGAGCGTCCTCGCAATCTGTTCTTTGGAAATAGTTTTGATTTTTAGATTCTCGACAATCCATTGTGGATCTTCTTCAAAAGCCTCTAGGTTGACCAAACTTTGTAAAATCATAAAAAGTGAATCACTATAATGTGCTTCTCTGGATTCAACTTTCTCTGCTATAGATTCAATATCGGTTTTCACAAAGCGAGATCGATACCGTGAAAGTATTTGTTCAAAATACTCGCGAACTTCAACGTTCTTGCTTGAATTCTTACAGGCTAGCAAGTAAACGAAATTCTCTTCGTCGGGTGTCATCTTAAGCGCTTTGGCTATTCTAGGAAGCTTGTCCAGGCTCACATGTCTTTTTTTAGTAAGTAGAAACTGCAAGAGAGCTTTGGAGATCCCGCTCCGTTTCGCACAAGCCTGGACAGAGTAGGAAGATTTAGTTTTTTTTATTTCTTGAAAACGGACTTTTAAGAAATCCCGGTAATCTAGGTAATTGGCTGGCTCGAGTGTGTAATTTTGGTTTTCAAACATTTGATTAAATTACACTTCTATGACTAATTTGACAATTTATTTAGATCTGTGAGGTCGGTTACATAAAGTGTACGTTATCTTAGCGTTTTTAAGATTAGATCTTTCGTTGTGGAGTTTTGTCGGTATATTCCAGCGGAGATTAAACCCGATGAAAGGCAGTCTTTTGTGAAACAAATCGTATTCTTAATATCTTTTTTCAGTTTTGGCTTCGCGCATGCAGGTTTTGAATGTACGAGTCCTGATGGTGACAGAGTGAATTTGATTGATTCTTTTCAAGCGGGCACTGGCGCAAGAATAGAATCGAAAAAAGTAACTGCTTATTATCGTCGTCATCTTAATGTTAAAATTAATTATCTTGAAAGCATTATTGATCCTGAAACTGGCAAGTACGCGACGGATACCTTAAGAAAAGGTTATCAATTTGCGGTGCAAGCAGATGATACTTCAGTTATCGGAAATGTGTGGGGATTTGAGTGGATTTGGGCTTCAGGAGTCAAGGCAAGTGCGGTCCTAATGGATATGGAAGGTAATAAATTTGAGTTTGAGCTGAAGTGCGCAGCAACTGCTAACTTAGAATAAACAGCCCACGCGAGTTTGAATATATTCTTCAATGCATACAAAGAATGCGGCCCAGAGCAAAGACCGCAGACCGCATTTGCTTTGTTAAGTTAAACAAAAAAAAGGAAAACAATTGGTGCAACTTATTACACTTTTCGCCTTATCATTTCTCCTATGCAGCACTTCTGCGGCGCTAGCCCAGGACGAAGGGAACTCAAAGTACATTGTTGAAACTCGTGAGATCGTTATTGAAGGGCAATCGGCAATAGATCTATACACAGCTATGAAGGGTCAACCACGGTATAGTGGCAATAAGATCGCGACCAAAAAGAGAAGGAACGTCACCTGTCTCGCTGATATTTCATCAGCACGTAATGAAGGCGAGTTCGTAAGTAATGCCACTTGCCTGATCAAACTAAGCACTCTGCGCTACGGGAAGATCTTCAATAAGTGTTAGGTCATTAGCGGCGCTCTCTGCTCCATGGGAAGATCTTCAATGAGTATTAGGTCATTTGCTGAGGTGTTCGCGTGGGCTTGGATTGTTGCCACTGAGGCCAAAGCGAAGAGAGTAGCTTTGATAAGTTGATTTTTCATTTGTGGTTCCCCTTTAGCCCACGAAGTGTGGGTTGAGATTCAAGCAATTTTTAAAGTTTTCATTTTTGCCCCAACAAATGGGTCTATGATCCTCGCTTCTTACGCGTGCCACATAGAGTTCGCCGACCTGATAGAGTTGAATCTGCATTTTAGAAAGATCTAACGCCGAAAAGATGGCGACGTGATTATTCCAAATATTCAGAATCTGAGACTCATCGGCTTCAATAATCTGAATACAAGCAGGTAAGGTTTCTGAATATGCATAGGCGAGCGAGTGGCTTCCTGGGGAGGTCGGCTTACTGAAATCCTGCAAATGAAGTGCGGTGACTTCCGAGAAGCTATCAAAACGAAGGGCGGCATGTGCTGCTCTCATACACTCTGTGGTTGCTGATAGTATGGCGTGGCTCAAGTCTAACCCTGAGGCATGTCCGGATACGAAATTGAATTTCTCGTTAAAGAGAAGGGCAGAAACACAGGCACCGTTGCTATTAGAGCTTACGAGAATACGAAGGTTGGAAAATTCTTGATCATTACTTTTAGTGGAGTTCCAAAGCGTCACTTCTGAAGGCCATAAGGAAGAGGGGAGTTCATAAAAAGGTCCGTTGGATTCCCACCTGCTCAAGGCCACATCACGTTCAGTTAGTTCCATAATGGCAGACACCACGGCCTGAGATGGGGATGTATGACAAGCCCAGCCATTGCTGGATTCAGGCCGTCCTGTCTTTAAGGCAAAGCATTTTTGGACGGCTCTTTCTGTAGCTTCAGATATGGCCTTGGCGATGGCAATTTTCTCGGGACCATCACCGAAGCCATGGGTTCTAACTTGTCCATAGAGAATCGTTGCGCTCAAGGGTGTGTAGCCCGGAATAGCATAGCCGAGAGGGCGTTTTATCTTTTCAATCGCAATAAGCTGAGGCTTCTCGATTGGAAGTTCGAGAGAAAGTGTATTTGTCTGAATGGTTTCCTTTGCGAGGTCATTCATTGCTTCGTCCTTTGCTACAGATACTCGGTATGGGGTGAGATAATGCAAGACACCAACCCCGGATTTCAGCCATTTGGCTTCGCAGGTGGTTTGTATGATGGAGAGACAAAGCTTGTACGTTTTGGAGCACGGGATTATGATGCGGTGACGGGGCGATGGACGACTAAGGATCCAATTGGTTTTGCCGGGGGTGACACTAATTTGTATGGATACATACTTCAAGATCCGGTGAATTATACGGATGAAGGTGGAACAGGACCAATACTGGCGGGAATTTGTACAGCACGTCTTTCGTACAATCTTACTAGTGCAATAATTGATAGAAATAGAGCTCAGGCCATTTATGATTCGCTACTAAGTAACATCAACAGACAGAAGGCTCAAGTTGAGAAACTTGTTGGGAGTCCTCAGTGTGAAAATTTGGATGGAGCATTAAGTGTTCAGGATGCATTGAATGAAAATATACAAAGCGCCGCAACACTTCTTGCACAGATAGGGCAGATGGATAAAGAAGTGGGGAAGATGATGAGCAACCTTCCTAAAGATTTGGCAAAGTGCGCGGCTCTTAATTTATTGCCCGGTCCGTAGGAGAGTAAGTGGGAATTAAGGACTTTTTTTTTATAGCAGTAGTTATCTTTATGCAAAAGTATGCCATTGATGCGCAGAAAGCGCGTCCGCCGAAGGATAGTTTTTTGGGAACAACAAGATTCTTTGCAAGACTATATGTTTGGTGCTGGCCCTACGGAGATAGGGCAAAGTCCTATCTTAAGGAAGACGCTACTTTAATTTTGGCGGAATACAAAAAAAAGGTTTCGAAGTCTTGGTTAGCGTTCTTCGTGTGTGTTGCCGTGTACGCTTTTCTGGAATTATTTTTGGAGTAGTTATGTTGGGTGTGCAAAAGTGCACTGTAAATCTCATTTGACGTGTGGAAGCTAGCCAGAGCCCCCGGGCAGGGGCTGCGGCCACCTCCGCGCAACATAATGATATATTTGTTACATCAATTTTTTTTACTTGGGTTTCGAGATAGAAATCCACTTCTTGTTCTAAAGCAGTTTTTCCCCTTTGTTGATAAGTTGCCCATGGATTCAGCTGAAAGGTACCTTCTTCTTTCAGACAAAAACTACATAGTTTCAAAATTGACATTTTTCATTATGCAGTTAGAAGAATTCTAATGCCTTTTGCCATTCTTGAAATTTGACTCGCATATCAGATTTCTCACATTCATCAAATACAGATAATGAGCGAGCAAAGTAAAAATAGTCCGAAAATTTTCTCTTTCAAAAACTTTGAAAGTTGTCGAAAACTTTTGAACGACCTAAGTGCCTGAATATATTCACATCCGTTTTTTAGTATTCAAAAAGTTTGAAACATTTCTAACTCGGTTTAAATCCTTAGAGCAACAAATCTTCAGTATTTCCAAGCACATAATTATTTTGAAGTCATCTGGCACGCCTTTGCAGTTTAGGTCGGAAGGAGGTCGACGAGACCCCGACGTTGAAGCGCACAGAGTCGCTTCCGCGATCAAACCTATAACAAAGGAGGGAAAATGGAAAAGCCAGTGT
>JBBKWD010000233.1:0-15049 GCA_037968775.1 Bdellovibrio sp. | reverse complement strand
GGGTAAGGAGAGTATATGAAACTCATTAATTTTAAACTTGTCACTATTGTTTGCGAGCCCGTTTTAAGCTCAAGTATTTTGACCCTCAGTCAAGATCTCGGGGCCACAGGCTTCACCGTCACAGAAGTCAGTGGTCAAGGCAACGGAGAAAAAAGCAGTGGCGAAATTCCTGATTTAAAATCAAAAATCGAAATCGTAGTAGAGCCACAACTGGCCCTAAAAATTATGAATGCCTTGGCGGAGAAGTTTTTCGAGAATTATTCTCTGATCACTTACTCATCTGATATTTCGATTTTACGCCCTGAAAAATTTGAGAGAGTTTGATGAAGAAAAAAAAATGCTGCCTCTATGTTTTAAAAAATGCCAGCGTGTGGTCGTCCGATCATGAGCCCCAAAAGATGGATCTTCTGATCAAGGACGGACGCGTTTTACAAATGAAGTCTGAAATAGCTGAGGTCGGCACAGTTATTGACCTTGGCGGTAAGGCACTTCTTCCTTCGGGTGTTGATGTGCAGGCTCATTTGCGAGTTAAGAAAACTATGGCGTCTCGGTTTTGTGGTCGGCGGCAAAAAGTCGAAGACTTGATGACCATATAAGCGCAACAAGTCCTCGGTGATTTGAACGGAAAGACCTTCTAAATTACCAATATTTTTGTTCAGGGCGAATTTCAATTGCTCCGCCTAAGTAAGCCGCCGGAATTCGACTAGCGAGTTCAATGGCGGCCTCGATATTTTCAGCTTCAAAAACACAATACCCACCGACCGTCTCGGGTAAATAAGATCCTTCTTTAACCTCCAGCTTTCCGTCTCGAACTTGAACGGTTTTTGCCGCCGATGGTAATCCGAGTGGAAGACCTGGGATCATGTTTGGTGTCTTATTGAATTCCCCGTATGCCGAATAGATATCATTTTGCTCTTCTTTCGACATGGCATTCCAACGAGCGGAACCTGGAAGGGGTGTTGTGCCTTGGTAGATTAAAAGTACGAATTTCATATGTGCTCTCCTTTGTGTTTTTATTGTAGTGACGAGTAAGCAGTCAGAGGTGTGACAAGAAGAACTGATGCGATCTGGTCCTCTGGCGAAAACCGATGCATTTTCAGTAACTTAGTTTAAAATAAATTAAATATGTCACGTTTTTGGAGGCCCGTTCGTCAGTAGAATAGGCAGACAAAAAACTCTCTACTTATGAGACAAAGAAGATGGAAAAAAAAGACTGGTTAGCGCAAAATTTTGAAGTCACTCGCAAACAAATGAAGGCTGTGGCCTATCGAATGCTGGGTTCTGCGAGTGAAGCTGAAGACGCCGTTCAAGAGGCCTGGATTCGTCTCAATCGCAGTGAATCTGAAAAAATTGAAAACCTCGGCGGATGGCTCACAACGGTTGTTTCAAGAGTTTGCCTTGATATGCTTCGCTCTCGAAAGTTAAGGCGTGAAAAGTCTTCTGATGATGCCAAGTCCGATGTCCCAGAATTTGATTCCAATAATCCTGAGGCGGATCTCTTGATTGCCGATTCAGTTGGGCCTGCCTTGCTTGTTGTGCTGGATACGCTGACGCCTGCAGAGCGCATTGCCTTTGTCTTGCATGATCTCTTTGATCTATCGTTCGAAGAAATTGCTCCTATTATTGATAGAACAGTGGTGACGACTCGGCAACTTGCCAGTAGGGCTCGTCGGCAGGTCAATGGTTCTCAAGTTCCCGATGATGCTCGCGAAAGACAAGAAGAAGTTGTTTCAGCCTTTTTAG
Source organism: Bdellovibrio sp. (assembly GCA_037968775.1). Classification (GTDB taxonomy): domain Bacteria; phylum Bdellovibrionota; class Bdellovibrionia; order Bdellovibrionales; family Bdellovibrionaceae; genus Bdellovibrio. Next base: position 13,306 of record JBBKWD010000233.1, on the reverse strand, counting down.
CGGCCTCTCGAGACGGCGACTTTCAAGCCCTGCTTCGAATTCTTCATCCAGACATTGTTCTAAGAGCAGATGCGACTGCCGTAAAAGTTTCTGAGGCGAATAAATCCAAAGGTGCGCCTCAGTTTTGGAGTGAAATCAAAGGTGCGAAAAATGTTGCAGATACTTTCAAAGGGAAGGCGGCAGCGGCTCAACTTGCACGCATTGATGGATTCGCAGGTGCGACTTGGGCGCCAGGCGGAAAGGCCGTGGTTGCCTTTTGCTTTTCAATTGTGGGCGACAAAATCACCGCAATCGATGTCGTGATGGACAGCGCCTCGTTGGCGGATTTGGACCTTGAAATTTTAGAAACCAAAACCGGAGGAGCGTAATGAAATCCAAAGCCATCAAAAAGAAGCCAGCTCTCACAACGGGTCGAGATTATGCTTTTAAGGCCAGGCTTGAAAACTGGGCCGAGGGAATGGACTATTGTGCCGTGGCCGTTCCGGCGAAAATCACACTATCCTTGGGGACTCACGGGCCCGTTCTTGTTATGGCCCAGGTGAATGATTCTGAATTATTCAAGGTGAGCCTATTCCCAGTTGGGGGAGGTAAACACTATATTCGCATAAAGGCAAAGGTGCGAAAGGAAACAGATACTAAAACCGGGGACCTTGTTCGCATTCGATTTACTGTCCTTGATCGGTCCGACATTGTTTTACCAAAAGATCTGCTAAAGGCCCTGCGCGAAGAAAATGTATTAGATGATTTCAAATCTATTCCACCAGGGGAGCAGAATTTTATACTCCGTCGAATCGACGACGCTGCAAAAGCACAAACTCGGGAAAAACGAATTCAAGATGCTATTGAAGCCGCCCATGCTAGAAGAGAAAAGCTTGCTGAACGGACAAAGTGATCTGATCTGATATAGCTGTGTATCCGAACGATAATTTTGCAAGTCCGCCTCCTCGAATGTGGGAAGTTGTTTCGTTTGAGGCACCTTCGTGTATAGACTATTTAGCAATCCGGTATTTCAGGGACAAGTAACGCTAGAAGACTCGTTTAGACCCACACAATGGGCGAAGAGTATCGCGTTCTTGCGAACTTAAAACATAAGGCTCGCAAGCCGGTTTTCCATCAGAATTAAAAAACGGGGATGGCGAGCCTGACTTCGTCAGCTTCGCAGTCACAATAAATTTGAGTACTCGCAATAAAAATGACATCGAAACTTTCTTCTGCGCCAAGGGCGGCAGAGGACCAATCGCATATTGCGCTTGCATGCGCTCGCGCACGGGGCCGAATTCACCCTCGATTTGCTCCTTCGAATAATTTTTTTCAAGCAGTCTTAAGGGGGTTCCTATGTAGGGCATGCCTGGGCTCATCAAATTGCCAAAAGGAGTTTTGCAACAAGACGTGTACCAACGAAACATGCCCTTGTCAGACAGACGCAGGCACTTCAAATTTTCTAAACCTTCCTGGATTGTGTAATGGCTCGGCATCACCGGAATGATGTCCGTGCCGCCATTGACGTCCAAGGTGTCTGGGCGCTGAATAAAGTGAGCAAAAGCCTGACAGTCGTCACAAAGACAGACGGCGCGGTAGCCTTTTAGATTTGTAGAGTCGATGGCTCCTTTGACCGAACCACAATCACATGAGATCACCATTTTCATTACAGGCTCCTTCTGGAAAGTTGGCCAAGGGACGTTTGGAAACGCCTTTGGCCCTCAGGGAAAATTAGATAACGGAGAGTACGGCCTAATCAAGCACTTCAATAAAATCCAAGATATTCCTAGGCATCGTATCGTCAATTTCACTATCGGGGAAATTCCTAAATAACAACTCAGCCCGAGCCTCTTCGATATCCCACTGGACGTCCTCATTCGAACCCAGGCGCGAAAGTATCGTCTTAATATTTTGGGCTTTAGAATGCCCCTTAACCTTACCCCAAAGATTTTGAATATCAAAATGGGATCCCGTATTCACAAATCCACTTACGCACTCGACGATATCTGCTAAATCTTTAACTCATTCATAAGTTGGGGGCGAATTTCCCGACTTCGTTCGTCTAAGAAAGTGAGATCCCAGGTTGCTCTTAATATTGATTGAGATGGAAGCTTGTCATTTTCCGCTATCGATTTTGGTAAAAGTATCGCGCTTGAATACAAATCGCTAACTTCAGCAATTTGCCATGTCACTCCATTTGGACGTTTGTCCCGGCCGGAAGCCAACTTCAATTTTCTTTTAAGTGCTTGCAGCTGAGTGACATTGCACCACAGAGAAATTGAATTTGAAATTAAAAATCCTTTTTGGGTTGCAAGCTCTGCGGGCCCCCACGCAAAATTCGACGGATCCTTTATCATGAGTTGCTTTAGCTGGGATCTCAACTCAGCAGTTGATGCGCTCGATAGGGGGGGGTGATACTCCTGCGCGATGGAGGTAAACGGTGTTAAATGCCTTCTTACTGTTGGAGTTTCAAATGCAAATTCCCACCACGAGTACGGAATCCTACTCAATTTTTCTTTGAAGGAAACCGGATCCTTGCGCCTACGGCTTTCATGAGGGCACTTACTTTGGGCTGTTGTAATCCGTATTCCTTGCAAATTGAAATAGTGCTTCGATACTCCCGCAATCTTTTATCAGGAATTCTCAGAAAGACCTCAATGATTTGTATGCCCAGTGGACTTAGTGCTGAGGTTGCAGAACAAAAAGTCTAGTCTAGTGATCTAAAGAGTTGTAAATATACAAATATCTGTGAATTTAAGTATCTGTCATGGAATGTGGATAAACTAAATTAATAGCCACTTGCCTAGGGGCTTTCGTCTAGCCCTGTGTTGTGGGGAGTTTAGCCTGAGGGGATACATATGAGCCCGTGTGGCTCCGTCGTGAGGGGCAATACCCTGAGCCAATAATCCATCGATATTTGATTCTATTCGCAAATGTTTATGTCAAATCTTCCATATAAACCCACAATAAAAATTTCAGCGAAAAGTTTGGCTCTTCACACTCAAGCGGTCATTCAAGGCGCATTTATTTTAGCAAAAGCGAGTGGAAAATCTGAAATCGTTGCTGACAGCATTGATCATTTCAAAAAAGTTGTATTCAATTACTATTTAATCAAAATAACATTTCAACGATAAAAAGTTTGGAGAAGTAATATGCCAGAACTCATGACTTGTATTTGGTTTGACCATGGTGAGGCGAGCAAGGCTGCGGCCTTTTTGCAGCGACCTTTCCGAATAGTGTTGTTGGACGCGTAAACACAGCTCCTGGCGATTTTCCGGATGGTAAAAAAGGCAGTGAGCTAACCGTTGAGTTTACTATCTTGGGCCGCAAATTTCTCGGACTAAACGGTGGACCTATTTTTAAACCTAACGAGTCAGTTAGCTTTGTCGTCATTACTGAAAATCAAGAGGAAACAGACTTCTATTGGAATGCCATCATAAACAATGGCGGGACGGAAAGCGCATGTGGTTGGTGTAAAGATCGATGGGGATTTTCATGGCAAATCACACCAAGAATATTACTTGAACTGACGACGAGTTCTGACGGAGAGCAAGCAAAACGTGCCTTTGAAGTCATGATGACGATGAAGAAAATTGATATCGCTGCCCTTGAAGCAGTAAGGAATTGATATGAAACAATTTTTAGCAATTTATACAGGTGGACCTGAGCTATGGGGACGTGACAGTCATCACAGAGGCAGGCGGCGCGATGCACGCTTGAGACCAAAGCCGAAATTCAAAAACGCAAAAGGTCACAACAAAAAACCTTAAGAGGGTGGGCCTACTAGTTCTTCTGTAGCCACGCGAGCGGTCTTTAACGAACGCTGTACGGCGGTTGTCGAAAGATTGATCCTCTTTGCGATCTCGCGAATCGTAAGTCCCGCTTTTCGAAGGGACCGAATAACATCGTCATCTCGCTGTTTTTTTCTTCCGGTTTGGACTTTTTTCCCCTGAGACTTAACTTTTGCAGTTGTAGCCCGAGCATTCGTAATTTTTCTGTTCTTCTTGAAGTTATCCCAGGCCTTTTCAATTTTTATCGAGAAATCTTGCACGCTTGAATCTGTATCAATGTTATCGACGACGCTCACAAATGAAATGTTCTTCTGTCCTAATGCAGAGAGAAGTCTAAAAAGGTCTTCAAGATTTTTAATTGCTAGAGGAAGACAATCAAGTCGCCAGATAAGTACCAATGGCTGCTGAATCTTACTGAATCTTTGGGAAATTTCTTGGACAGACAGATTATCGTGACCGGCGGAATCGACATAACTTTCAATTTTCAGACCGAGGGCCTGGGCATGCATTCCTAAAGTATTTTTCTGAATGACAGGATCTTCAAAACCTAGCTTGCTTGAATAAATCGCTACACACGATGCCGAACTGGTCAGCTGATTCTTAAAGGTTACTTGAGCCATTTATTAAGATCTCCTTTAAGTGCAACCGCTAGGTTAGAGATAATAAAAACGTTAGGGGTGGAAACCCGCCCACATTCGATGGATTTCAAGGTCTCAATTCTGACGTCAGATTTGATGGCAAGCTGTTCCTGAGACAGTCCCAACTTCTCTCGAGCGGACTTGACTGTCCTACCCAATTCCGCACCTTTTTTCTTTATGTCTTCGCTAAGTACTTTTCTAGGCATATAATAACTATACATGTAATATTATATGTGTATAGTTATTAGAACATTAAAAAAAAGAGACAAAAAATTAGTGTATCTGAAGGACGACGGTTTTCCGGTCCAATTAGGTAGACAAGTACATAACTTGTAAATAAGTATTAATGTTCCAAGGTACGATTTTAATCAGCCACCTATTTTTGAGGCCCAATATGTCCAACGATTTGAAAACCCAAATAGATAGTTTGAAATTCTCAAAATCAGAAGATGAACGTAAAAAATGTATCCCATTGCTTCAAGACTTTTTAAGTATGAATCAAGAGGATGCTCAAGCATGGTATGATCTTGCCCGATGTTTTGACTTTATCGGCGATGAAGTCGCTGCAGAGCCCTGCTATCGCAAGGCTTACGACATCGGCTATTCAAATCTTCCAGAAAAAGACCGCTCAAGTTTATTTGTTGGATTCGGAAGCACCCTGCGGAATAACTTGAAATTCTCGGAATCGCGTGAGGTATTAAGCAGTGGTGCCAACAGCTTCCCAGGATATCCTGCGCTTGATGTGTTCTTGGCCTTTACCCTTTATTCAGAAGGAAAGTTCAAGCTAGCCTCCGAACATTTATTTAAGGCCATTTCCCAAATTGAAGGAAAGGTTTTTGACGGATACGAAAATGCTATTAAGTGGTATGCCGATAATCTAAAAACACATCCTCCTCGTAAGTTGCCTCAGGAAATTCAGACGGATCGGTTGGTACTGCGAGCTATTACGGACCTCGATATCGAGTCCATTTTCGAATACGCCTGTTTGCCCGAGGTTTCAAAGCATACCACTTGGCAATGTCATCAGAATTTGACGGATTCACAAAAACTTGTCGATTATGCAAAGACGAATTACCAGCGAGGACTTGTCGAGCCGCTTGCCATCAGCTTGAAAGAAAACCCGGCAAAGCTTATCGGAACAGTGGGCTGGTTCTGAAATTCTGAAAGATACAAATCAATTGAACTTGCTTATGCGTTGTCTCCGAAATTCTGGGGTCAGGGGATTGTCGTCGAGGCCTGCAAGGGATTAGTGAATAGCACACTCAAAGAAAATGAGATCCTAAGAATCACCTCTCGTTGCATGTCAGAAAATACCGCCAGTGCGCGTGTGATGGAAAAGTTAGGAATGGAATACGAGGGAACGCAAAGGCAATTGATGGAAGTAAAGGGCCGATTCGTGGACTTAAAAAACTATTGTGTCCTGCGATCCGAATGGAAGTTCGCCTAGCGTTCGGCCATCAAAAAAACATAATCTGTGCGCAAAAGAATCTATAAAATCAGCGTCAATGAAGACGCCAGCAAAAGGGCCATTCCCCAACTAAAGACATGCAGCTTTCGGGGTGATGAAGGCACGCGCCTCATATTCTGACCTAAAAAGGCCCACTGCCGCAAGTGTATGTGGTCATGGATTCTTCGAAAGACGAGCGGGCTTAAACAGCCAAGCCGGAATTTTATCGTCTGATAGAAAGAGCGGCAAGACTTCTGATTTGCCAGATCTTGACCTTCTAAATAGGGCTTCCTATCCTTTACTGGGAGGTATAAATGGATGAAAGTGACTTTGAAGGCACCTTGGTATTTGAGAAGCTAGCAGAGATCAACAAACTGGATGATTTTTTTGAAGCCATTGATGCCGACGATTTTGGGAAGGCCCAGCAGCTAATGAAAAAAGCGGGTGTTGATTCCGAAACAATATCTCTCGTTTTAAAGAAAATGTCTGATGCCGATGGCGAACACTAGCGAGGTGACTTAGCCTCCTTGATCGTACATCAACATTCGCTCATAATCGCGCTGTAGCTCAAAGAAGAGCTGGCTCTCTCCGTCCTCGGACTTACTTCGCTCTTTGTATTCCAAAAGTGTGGCCTTCACTGAAGAGTTAAAATCGTTGTCTTTAAAGTTTACAATAATACGCCCGCCGTTGTCGTATTGGGCGGCCTTGGTAAAACTCAGATTTGCCTTCATTTTAGGATCATGCCGGGTCATTGTGTTTCGCCACTCTGATACCGAAACGGCCTTTTTCTCTAGGGAAGGGTCCATCACAAAAGGTACAAGCTTTGTGCCTTTTTTAACCAATACAACCGGTGCCACATGATATTTCCAATCAACAGTCATTCCCGTGGACATGGGATTTGGGCGACGCAGGCGGGGACTTTCGTTTTCGTCAACGGAGGCAAAAACTTTAAGAGGCGTAATTCCTTTTAACAGCATCAGCCGCGACATTTCATGGGCGCGTTCTTCGCAGCCGGCTACCGAAAACTCAAAGGGAATATCAGCGTTTGATTTCAGTTCTGAAAATAGCTTTTGCGCATCGGCTTCACTTAGGACCGAGACCTCATCATCCTGCAGATGAACTTTTTTGGAACTCACAGAGGTTCGTGTTTTTGATGGGTTACAATTCAAACTTTGATGGCTATTCAGACTGCGCAGAGTGACATCTAAATGCGTGGCGAATTCAGCCAAATTTTCTTTGGCATGACCCAGGGCACAGAAAAGAAGAGTGAAGCAAAACAGGAATTTAGCCATCTTCTGCGTATCGGATTCTTGATGCCAAATCATGAGAGAGTGCCTAGCCCTTGGTAGGGCCGAACCCAGCTGATTGCGAAGCTGGATTCGGCAGGGAGAGGCTTTATGAATTTTTATTTGTGGTAATGTAGTCTTCCAACTTATCAAAGGATCCGCCCCAGCCTTGGGTCATTCCGGCCTTGGCATTGTGGAAGGTGTCGCGTTCTGCATCCGTCGCATCACCATAAACTTCCCAATTGATTGTGACTCGAGTTTTGTCGGGGCCTTCTTCGGAAAAGGTCACTGTGGTTAACATCGTTTCCGGCCAAGTAGGGCTCATCGGGTGGCGGGTGATGTTTCCATTTTCGTCGCAGAAAACTTGCGTGTAAACGAGGTGATCCGGTCTTCTGATTTCTTTGTAGTGAATTTTTCCATACATTTGCATGCCGCCTTCGCCTGACATGCAATAGAAACCTGTTCCACCGACGGAGATGTCGGATTTTAAAAACTTCATTGTAAATCCAGTAGGGGGCAACCACTTTGAAAAGTGATTGGGGTCTGTCCACATTTCAAACATAAGGTTTCTTGGAATATCAAAACTGCGATTCACCACAAATATGTCGTCTTTGGAAAGATATTCCGCCAGACGGTCCCAAGTGGATTCTCCTCCAGCCTTCTTGATGAATTTCTTAGTTTCAACAGCGGCCTCTGCTGTTGCCAATGCCATAGTCATATCCATTTTCGTTTTGCCCGCGGTTTCAGAAAATTCAACGGTCACCCGGAACAGAGGAGGTCTATCATCATTGCCACCATGGTCATAAACCATGCGCGAATACTTTTCGACCTCAAGATAAATCGTTTTGTTCTCGTAGTTCACGCCATCCGGTCCATGCATGGTGTAAGACCAATGGCCGCCTGTACGGGTGTCCTTGCTGTGGGTTGTGATCGTAAATCCACGCGGCCCCCACCATTTGCCGACTTGTTCGGGGTCTGTCCACGCCTCCCAAACCATTTTCACCGGAGCATCATAGATTCGTGTGATGTAGATTTCATTGGGCTTATTTTTTGCGGACATTCTTTTTCCCCTTCTTCTTAGTCATAGTTTTTAGGTATTCATCTAGGCGGTCAAAACTTTCTTCCCAATACTGTCGATAGTGTTCAAGCCAATCCGACATTTCTTTTAGCGGCTCGCCATTTAATTTACAGGGCCGCCACTGTGCTTCACGACCTTTAGTGATGAGTCCGGCCTTCTCCAAAACTTTCAGGTGTTTTGTAATGGCGGGTGCACTCATTTCTGACATAAAGGGCTTAGCTAGCTCAGAGACACTGGCTTCGCCTTTTGAAAGGCGTACAAGGATCGCCCGTCTCGTAGGGTCGCCAAGCGCTGCAAATGTTAAACTGAGTTGATCTTGATTCATAATTACCCTATCGGTTAATTAACTAATAGGTTAAATATAAAGCAAAATCAAGTGGCTTGTCAAATTTTTGGTAAATATATGAAGTTATTGGGATTTTTTGGCCCCCATATTTATATCATGGGTTTGAGCAAGAATCCGCCCCATTTCTAGGACCAATTTCCAATATAAAGATTGAACACCCCTGTGCTCTTCTGCCAGATTGGAGCGCATGGATATCAATCATGACACCCTCAAAATTTCACGCATTCTGCATGCGGGCTACGTGTTCGAATGCAAAGGCACTCAGGTGGCATTTGATCCCATTTTTGAAAATCCATTTAGTCGAAATTGCCACGCCTTTCCCGACGTTCAGTTTGATGTCTCCGTAATCAAAAGCTTAAAATTTGATGCTGTTTTTATCTCGCACTTTCACGATGATCACTGCTCGTTAGAAAGTCTGAATCTTTTAGATCGTAAGACGCCGATCTTTTTGTATTGTCAGTTCGAAGAACTTTTCGCGCTGATAAAGAAACTGGGATTTAAAAATGTTCATCCGCTGGAACTAGATACAGCCGTCCAAATCGGAGCCATTGAAGTCATTCCACGGCGGGCTCTTGATTCAGATGTCGACTCTATGTTTCATGTGAAGGCTGCAGGCCTTCAGGTTTTAAACGTCGTGGATTCGTGGATTGATGAAGCGACTCTTGAACAACTGGCAAAGATATCCCCTTGGGATATGGTGCTCTGGCCTTTTCAAGCCATGCGTGAAACCGACGTTATTGCCCCGACTCGATCGACCCCTGCACCTACCGAATTGCCATTGGAGTGGATTGATCAGCTAAGGGCATTGAAACCAAGATATGTCGTGCCAAGCTCCTGCCAGTTTCTGCAAGAAAGTTGGTCTTGGTACAATCATGCGATGTTCCCTTTTACCTATCGGCAATTTCAAAGGGAAGTTCAGGCGGCCTTACCACAAACAAAAGTCGTTCGCTTCAATCCTTCCGTGTCTTTTGAATTAAGCAAGGAAGCGCTGATTCCATCTGCTCCATTGCCGTGGGTGCATCCGATAGGCGAGCAAAATTTGGACTTCGACTTTAAAAAAGATATTCAACCGCCATCGACGTCTGAAATTGCAAAACATTTTTCAGAGCTGACTTCGGAACAAAGCGATCTTGTGTATGAGTACTGCGAAACGGGTCTCGTAAAAAAATTCAATTCAATGGATCCGCCTCTGGATCCTTACTTTGAAAAGCCAAGACTGTGGCGCCTTTCGATTTTTGATCATCGGGGAGTCGAAAAAATATTTTATTACCGCGTAAAAAGTGATCGCATCGAGCTCACCCAAGAAAACGCAGGCCCACTTGCCTGGGCCACCGAAATATCGTTAGCAAAAATGTATGCGGCTCTTGAGCTCGGGGAGTCCCTGACTTCTTTGTACATGCGAATCAATGCCGTGGTTTTCGATTCCGCCATAGAAGACGAGGTTCAATACGTCGATATCGTCGAAGATCCCTTAGTGCGTTGTCTTTACAATGGCGCATTTGCCGCATATCAGATCGCACAATTAAAGCGGATTCGTGCAGCCCTCTAGATTCGGCAAGCTTTGCCGGCCTGCACAGGGTACGGCCGGTCAAGCGCACGCTTTGCATCCGCACCAATTTGCCGCTATCCTTTTGTGAAATTGGAGGATTGAATGACTCATCTTCGTGCATTCGCAGCAGGTTTCCTATCGACGCTTATATTTCACCAAGGCTTAATCGCCATTCTTTTTGCGACGGGTGTGATTCCCATGGCGGCATACAATATGAAACCAACAGCCCCGTTGGGAGTTCCAAGCGTTATATCGTTGGCATTTTTTGGGGGTCTCTGGGGAATTCTGATTTGGAAGCTTATTCAAAAATTTTCCCGCCAATCACAAATTATTCGTGCCATAATTTACGGAGCTGTCGGTCCCACCGTCGTCGCTTTCGTCGTGGTTTTTCCTCTTAAAGGCATGCACCCTGGTCTTAGTTTCTTTTTTATGGGACTAATCTTAAATGGTCTATGGGGTTTTGGACTTTGGCTACTCATGATGCCGAAGTTTAAAAGCATTGGTTCTTAGCACTAACGAAAAAATAGGTATACGCTGATTTCGGAGGAATTTCATGATTCAACTTTACTCTTTGGCGACTCCAAACGGGCAGAAAATTTCTATTGCTCTTGAGGAAATGGGAATTCCTTATGAGCCGCATACCATAAATATCTCTCAGGGCGATCAATTCAAAGAGGACTTTGTAAAGATCAATCCAAATTCAAAAATTCCCGCCATCGTTGATACCACTGGGGACAACGGCAAGCCGCTGAATATTTTTGAATCGGGCGCCATTCTTGTTTATCTGGCTGAAAAGTCTGGAAAGTTTTTACCTCAAGATCCCGTAAAACGGTCCCAAGTTTTGCAATGGCTTTTTTTCCAAATGGGTGGAGTCGGTCCGATGTTTGGTCAGTTGGGGCACTTTACGGTGTATGCAAAAGACCCAAGAGATCATTCCTATGCGGTGGAGCGCTACACAAAAGAAAGTATCCGACTTTTGATGGTTATTGAAAAACAACTGGAGAAGAACCAATTCATCGCGGGAGATGAAATTTCAATTGCCGATTTTGCGATCATGCCTTGGGTTGTTTGTTTGGATAAATACTATAATGCAGGTGAACGCCTGGGTTTAGACAAATTTGCGCATATCAAAAAATGGTGTGAGAAATTATTAACTCGACCAGCTGTACAAAAAGGTATGAAGGTCTGCGCAAGCTAGGCTTGTGTGGGGCTCTCTGCCGTAGCTTTTTTATGATAGAAATAGCTTAGGTCCAAAAAAAACAAAGTGAATCCGCCGACTAAACTAATGAGCCCAAGTCCAATGAGGAACTGGGCAATGGTTTGACCCATATCATTCAGCGCGGATTCGGGAACGAGCTTTGAGTGCTGCAACCAAAACATGAACACATAGGCACTGGCGCTGATAAGAGTCCAAATCGTCGCGTGCATACGATTTGTTAAAAGTCCTACAATCATCGGTAGTATCGCAAACCAAACGAGAGTCGTGGAATAAAAACCGCCCGTGAAATAAGAAAATGAAAACTGAAATATTATTCCAGCAGTCACCATTAGATAAGCAGCGAGTTTCATCGACCTTGTCACTCGATATAAAAGAGGAGAAAAGGCGTGGGCTACAGAGCAAACCACGCCGATGCGAGCTAGATCCGGAACCTCAATCAAAAAAAGAGAAATTAAACTATAGGTCCACATCAACAGGCCCGTAACAACTGTAATAAAAACTAAAAGGCGATATTTAAATTGAAGAACAACATTGTCCTCCTGAATCTCCACAGAAAAATGGTGGGAGCCCCAGGGTAAGCTATCTTTCTGGTCAATTAAAAATTCAGACATAGGGCAATTTCAGCTTGGAACTCTAGGGCGGTCAAGAGAGAAGATCGCACACTCGGCAAGGTGAGAATTACTTTTAATTGCGCAATGAATTTTAATAAACAAAGGATCTCGAAAGTTTTCTGTTAAGATTTTTGAGATTTATATTCGACAGCGAGGCAAATTCCATGAAAGACAAAAGTATCGCCCATTTTATTTTCCCACTGGCAGCGGTTTTTTGCCTTACGCCCTTTGTTTCCTCGGCGGGCGCTCTGGTTTTAGGTTTGGTTCTGACTTTAACGGTCGGAAATCCTTATAGCGAATGGTCTAAAAAAATGATCCATCGCCTTTTGGCTCTTTCGATTGTCGGATTGGGAGCAGGCATGAATTTGGCGGTGGTGGGAAAAGTTGGATTGCAAGGGATAGCCTATACGGTGATCGGAATTCTGTTCACGCTGTTCATCGGTACGCTCCTGGGAAAGCTTTTTAAAACCGAAAGAGACACTTCTTTATTGATCACAGTTGGCACGGCAATTTGCGGAGGCAGTGCGATCGCGGCTGTTGCGCCTGTTATACGAGCAAGGAATCACGATGTTTCAGTTGCCTTGGGGACGGTCTTTATTCTCAATGCGGTGGCATTGATTCTTTTTCCCTGGATTGGTCACTCTCTGAAACTGGGCCAAACTGAATTTGGACTTTGGAGTGCTCTGGCAATTCACGATACGAGTTCTGTGGTGGGTGCGACTTTGCATTACGGGGCACAAGCTCTTGAAGTCGGAACGACAATTAAGTTGGCACGAGCTCTTTGGATTATTCCGGTTGCAATGCTCATAGGGGTTCTGCGATCTAAAGAAAATAGCATTTCAAATACAGAGCAAAAAGCAAAACGTCCTTGGTTTATACTTGGCTTCATCATTGCTGCGGCGTCAGTGACCTGGATTCCTTCGCTGGAACCGACTGGAAAACTGGTCGCTGATGTCGCAAAACAGCTTATGGTACTTACTTTGTTTTTAATTGGTTCAGGTCTATCAAAAGAGGCCATAAAAAGTGTCGGTCTGCGGCCGTTTGCGCAGGGAATTGCTCTATGGATAGTGACGGCCGGCACATCGCTTGCGGCCATCATGCTGGGATGGATTCACTGAGTTGCCGATGTGCTGAGATCTTTATTTAAAGAATGTCCCTCAAGGTGATTCAGGAGTAAAGAGCCGACAGCGTCCCCAGAAACATTCACGACAGTTCGACCCATATCTAGCAGTCGGTCTACACCTAAAATCAAAGCGATGCCCTCAGGTGGAATCCCTAACATTGCCATCGCTGACATGAGGATCGGAATGCTGCCGCCAGGAACTCCGGCGACTCCAATGGAACTCATCACTACAAGAATCA
>JBBKWD010000232.1:0-4661 GCA_037968775.1 Bdellovibrio sp. | reverse complement strand
GCGTCGGCAATGGCCTCTTCGGCCTCAACTGCTGAACTATCCTGTGCCAGTGCCTTATGCCCTAAGCCTTGTGTCAAGAATGCGGCCATAAGTAAAATACCAAGTGGTTTCATGCGCATGAATGCTCCTTCGCTGTAAACTCCACATAGCATATCGGTATTTTTGGAAAAAAAAAAGCGACCAGGATTTAGGGGGGGATCTCCTGGCCGCCATGGGGGGGTGCCTCTTACTAAAGCAAAGGCAGTACCACACTTCAAAGTGTCCCAAATCTACATGAACGCACTCTCACCCCCTCACTTCTGTCGAGGACTTCGACAGAAACCGACAATTGTCGTCTAGAACCACCTAGACACCAACTAATACATTGATTCGCAGGACTTGAAAACTAGACCTGCAATTTCTTACTATAGTACAGATGGTTCATTTCAATCTGAGACTGATAAAGCTAATTTTAATTTCATCTCTGCTACCTTTTCAGGCAGCCTCTTTCCATGTCATTTTGGATCCGGGCCACGGTGGCATCGATACTGGCGCTGTCCATGGTAAAGCGCGTGAGGCCGAGCTTGTCTTAAAGGTCGCCAATCAGCTCAAACTTCTTTTAGACAAAAACGCGGATTTTAAAGTTACGCTCACTCGCACCACCGATCGCATTATTAGCCTTCAAGATCGCGTGAGTTTAGCTGAAAAACACAAAGGTGATATCTTTGTCAGTCTTCACGCCAATGCGGCTGCTGATCAGCGCGCCCAGGGTGTGGAGTTTTTCTTTCAAAATTATCTTCCGCCCGATGAAGAAAGCCTTTTCCTGGCCAGCCAAGAAAATCAAAACATGATGGCAGCAAAAGAACACGCTGCTATATCAGGCGAAGAAGAACTCTCCAAAAAAGGTGATATCGCGGCCATCATCGAAGACCTGCACCGCCAAAACAGAGTCCGCGGCAGTTTGCGTCTAACGCAAACCCTGAATCAAGTTTGGAACAACGAACAAAAACCTCGTCCCAGCAGTATCAAACAAGCTCCCTTTTATGTGATCTCTAAAACCTCGATGCCTTCTGTTTTAATTGAAATTGGTTTCCTGACAAACCCTCGTGAAGCGAAAATGCTGCTCAATAGCGACTACCAAAATGGTTTGGCTCAAAAAATCTACACGGCTCTTGTGACTTACAAAGAAAAGGTGGACAACAGCTCTGCTAAGACCCTAAATTAGGGCCCTTAGCACAGGAGTCCTTATGCGCGTCGACGGCCGTCTTTTTGATCAACTCAGACAAGTTAAAATCACCCCGAATGTTTCCGAATATGCCGAAGGTTCGGCATTAATAGAGTTTGGTCGCACCAAGGTTCTTTGCACTGCCACTTATGAAGCAAAGGCCCCCCAATGGCTTGCCGGAACCGGCGCGGGCTGGGTAACAGCAGAATACGGCATGCTGCCTCGCTCAACACATTCTCGTATGAAGCGCGAAAAAACTTTAACTGGTGGTCGGACTCAAGAAATCTCTCGCCTTATCGGTCGATCTCTTCGCGCTGCTGTTGATTTGAAAAAACTGGGCGAAAAACAAATTATCATCGACTGTGATGTTTTAAGTGCTGACGGTGGCACACGCACCGCTGCCATTACTGGAGGCTATGTCGCCTTGGCCCTAGCTCTTAAAAAACTGGCTGACGTGAGCGAGATCAAATCATTTCCACTGACTCAATATGTCTCTGCCATAAGCGTGGGCTTGCATGAAGGTCAAATTTTATTAGACCTTAACTATGACGAAGACTCTTCCATCGGAACAGACATGAACTTTGTCATGACAGACAAGGGTCACTTCGTCGAAGTTCAAGGGACTGCAGAACAAGTTCCTTTCACTCGTGCGCAGTTAAACGAAATGATGAATGTCGCTGAAAAAGGTTGTCGTGAACTCTTTATCCATCAAGCATCTGTAATGGGCGAAGTTTACCGTCTAGCAGGAGTTTAAAAATGTCAGATTTTTGGATCGCCACGGGTAACAAAGGTAAACTTGCAGAATACAAAATCTTGTTGCAAAAAGAGTTTCCTGATTTAAAAGTTTTTTCTCAAGCAGACCTGCCAACTTTTAGCTCTCGTCCCGAGGACGGTAAAACCTTTGAAGACAACGCCCGCATCAAAGCTCGGACTTTACGCTCAGTTAAAAATACCGTGTGGGTTTTAGGCGAAGACTCTGGCCTTGAAGTAGAAGGCCTTAACAATCTTCCTGGCATTCACTCCGCTCGCTATGCGGGCCCCAAGGCCTCTGACAGTGAAAATGTCTCGAAGCTTTTAAAAATGATGGCTTTAAGACCTATGCCTAATCGCAATGCCCGATTTTTCTGTTCGACAGTGGTGTTCACACCGACCGGAGAAGAATGGGTTGTGACTGGTGAATTAAAGGGCACGATCGCATTAAAGCCCGTTGGTTTACATGGCTTTGGCTATGACTCGGTTTTTATTCCAGCGGGACAAACTCAGACTCTGGCGGAACTAGGGACGGGTTTTAAAAACCAGAACTCTCATCGAGCTCAGGCCTTAAAAGAGATCCTCTTAAAAATGCGCCCCGTGCTTGGATAGCTCCTCTTTTCGAGGTTCACAGGATGGCCAGAATCACTTAAGAACCGAAAACAGCTGTATTGGCACAATAGCTAACCCACAGCTAAAACCCGAGAGGCAGGGCCCTGCTCATCTCTTTTTTGGCGCCCGTCCCAATCTTGGCCGCCTATTTGCTTAGTCTACATATGAAGCCTGAAAGCTTGTAAAAAAGCTCTTAAAAGGAACAAAAATGGGCACTTTCACCCTTAAGGTGACTAAAGCCTCGACAAAGGAGACTCTTATGAAAACCGCTAAACACTTAGGTACAACCCTGCTGCTTTGTTTGTTTGTGGCTGCCTGTGCAAAATCAACCAAAGAGGAAACGGCTAGATTAGCAAATGGAACCGACTCAGCCAAAACTCAAGCAGAACAAGATGTCGCGGTTGCCGATCGCACGGTCGCTGATTTAAAAGTCGACCTTACTAAAGAGTCCTATTCAGGTGAAAGCCTCAAGCTCACTGCGAAAGACCCTAAAAATCACGGCTATATCGAGCTTAAAAATGCAGATGCAAAAGAACTCTATGAAAGAATGAGAGTCAAATCCATCGACCAAAACCCACGCGACAGCTATACAACCCGCGCTAAAAAGGGTCAGAACCTGGCTTGTTATGAGTATGCGAAAACAACAGAGTCAAAAGACTTAGTCTATGCCTGTTATATTGATATCGATTACAAAACTGGCAGCGTGATGATTAAAAATGAAAAAGTTGAAGCTGATGACAGTATCAATGTGAAAACAGAGGCCTTCAATGATGGCAAGATCCTTTCTGTTGTCGCCTCCGAAGGTAAAGATGCCGGACTTGTGGCAACTTTGACCTTGGATTCTTTAGACTCAAAGGCTCTTTATACAAGCCTCACAGCCGAAGCCCAAAAAGGTGAATTCACAGGGCTTGAGAAAAAAGGCACTCACGTCAAATGCTTTGAGGCAACAGACACTGAAAACGAAAAGGTTCTGAAATACGCTTGTGCTGTCACGATTGATCCAACGACAGGTGAAGTAAAAGCTATCGAGGCTGCCAAGGCTGAAACTGCAGATTTAAAAACTGCAGAAATTAAGTATGACGAGTTAACTTTAGGAAAATAAATTTCGCACCCTTGGGAGAGTCGCATGAATAAAATGAAACTAGTGAGTTCTTTTGTCCTAGCGACCTTCCTCATTCCCCAAACCACTTGGGCCCTGAGATTTTTAAATACCTCCAAAATGAATCTTCAAGAGCGCACTGCTGTTCAAGAACTTTTCAATCAAGCCCACGACCTGCTTCCTGAAAAAATAAAAAAAGAAATCGACACGCTAGAGGTTAACTTTAGTGATATCAGCGCTGCTGGTAAAGCGATGCGCTCGTCAATTATACTTTCTAAAAAATTATTGCCTGAAATAGTCGCTGGCCCGACTCGCTCTACGGTCACGGAAAATCGCCAACACAAGAATATGTATCAAGAGTCTTTAGCGACCTTGGTTCACGAAACCATTCATATCTATGATAATCTCAACCTGCACACACCAGAAGAGCGCGCGTGGATTCGCCGCTGTAATCCCCATGTGGTCAATGAGAAACAGGCTCGATCGATCGAAAATAAACTTCCTGAAATGTGCCGCTATTATAAACACATGGCGCATTCTTTTTCACAAAATCCTTATTTCTTAAACGTAGCGGGTTTTACTCAAGACTCGTTTAATGGTTACAAAGAACGCAGCCCGGATATTTACGAGATGACCAACAAACAAGAGTCCCTGGCCGTGAACATGGAATACTTTTTAATGGATCCCGAGTTCAAGTGTCGTCGACCTACGATGTATCGTTTGCTCTCTGGCTATTTCGCACACACGCCTTTTGCGAATGTAACTTGCGAGAGAACACTCAATTTTGTTTTACCTAGCACTTCTGAAGAACCCGCAAAATTTATGACTATTGATCCAGACCGCGTTTATCAGATTCACTATCTGCTGGCAGCAGAGGGTGATGCGATGATGAGCAGCTTTGGCCACTCAATGGTCCGCTTGGTGATTTGCGCCCCAGAGCAAAAAGTCGTGGGCCCGGCGTGCTTAGGCGACACCCGCTCCCACTTGGTCTTGAGC
>JBBKWD010000231.1:0-4817 GCA_037968775.1 Bdellovibrio sp. | reverse complement strand
CCCGAGGGCATGCGTGCAAGCTTATCTTTAAGGATGGGTCCAGAAACCACTCGAACGGAGTTTTCTGTGCAAGCCCAATTGCGAATGGTCGATTCAAGCTTTTTCCACGAACCTCGATTCAGAGCGCGTGACTGCGGCGCCATATTGGTCATCACAAATGTGGCATCGTTGGCGGTCTGGCTCCAAACAAAGTCTTCAGAAGGAGCCATGTGTCCGCGATCGTAGACTTTGCCAACAAAATCTGTGGGCTTTGCAAAAACAACCCCCTGCTCTATCAACTGGGGATCGGCAAAAAAACGGTTTTTCCTTTGAGCGACCTTGCGCACGGAGGGTTCAACCGTCAGCCGATAAGAAACCCAATTCGGTAACCGATGAGTCGGATTATAAGAAACCTGGAAATAAACCTGATCAAGAAAAATATCGGATGTCGCTTGCTGTGCCTGAGGAAGCTTTTTTTGACTTTGCGACACCAGCGGCCTGTTGTCGTGTGAGTTCTTTAAAGCGGGCCCCTGACAAGACAACAAAACGAAAACGGATATAAGAACTAGGTAGAAAAATTTTAATGGCGGAATCTCGGACCTCATCTCTGTCTAAAATTATTAGGGCCGAGATTAAAAAATGCAAGATCTGAATCAGACGGAACAGCGCCCCCGGCAAGGGCCTGGACTCGAAAGTCAAACCATCAACAAAAATACGGAGACCTATATATGATAAAATGTCTACTAGTGAGCTTGCTCTTGTTTTCGACTCCCTTTGCTAAATGTTGTCCATTTTCTGGAAAGACCTTAGAGGACCTTCGCCAAGACTCAAAATATATCGTAGCTGACACTCCAAGCCTGGCCTTCCCCGGAATACTCTTTAAGGCCTTATCGGATCGCCTGGGATCTTTTGAAAATTGCAACTCGGTTGCAACGGCAAGAATTGTGGAGTGGAAGGCCAATAGACTCTACACGGCTTACTATACGAATGACGATGCGTGCGATGGTGGCAATAGCTATGGAGTCATCGTAAAGGGGGCCGGTCTCAATCCGGGGCAATCTGTTGCCACCATTGAGGACTCTGAAATATCTTGTCTTTAAGGGGCCTAGTTTAAACTTATCCCTTTTTTTAAAAAAAATTTATCCTCTGTACTAAAACAGAAGCCTGTCGACTTGACGGAATATTTTTAGAACACAGATTTTTTCTAAGAATGATTTTTCTCTTTGTTGAGAAAGGAGCAAATCCCGTGAGACAGGCCGCATCAGGCTCCCTTTTTTTTATTTCAATCATGAAGCCACTTTTTATGGCGGCAAGCATCGCGGCGCTTTTCTCTGTGGCGGCGGGAGCCTTCCAAGAGAGCGCATCCGTTCTTGGATCTGTCGAAAATAATTTTCGACCTGCGGCAAAAGAAAAATCGAAATTCAAAATAAATTTTCTTCTTCCACCCTTGACAGAAAAACAGACGAACTCATCTTTGAAATGAAAGTAATCAACAGCCAAAGGAGGCAATCAATGAGACTTTTAACAACTTATTGGCCCGCTCGCAATCTAGCTAATTCTGATTTCTTCAGTGACATGGAGCGTGTATTTGACGGCTTGGCGCAAGCTCAACCCACACAAAATACTGCTGCGATTTTTAGACCTTCTTATGACTCACAAGAGAGTGAAGATCACTATCTCTTAACGGTTGATCTTCCAGGGGTAAAAAAAGAAGATCTCAAAATTGAACTCAACGCCAAAATTCTCACTGTATCGGGTGAACGCAAGGGCCCTCGCAATACGGGAACGTTCTCGCGCAGCTTTACCCTGCCAGAGACTGTGAACGCTGACAAAATCGAAGCGCAACACGAAAATGGAGTTTTAAATCTCTATCTTCCCAAAACAGTTCTGGCAAAACCACGAACAATTGAAATCCAATCTCAAAAAGGGGGCTTCTTTGAAAAGCTTTTAAATACGAAAGCTGACAAAGAAGAGTCTACGACATCTTCTCACTAACTCCTCCCTCCATAGAGGACTTGCGGTTCCCCACCCAAGTCCTCTTTTCTTTTTGAATTTGTCCGTAGCCATGATTTAAAAAACTAAAATGTTTGTTTATTTCTAACACGAAGACCTTTAGACTTTTTGTATGAAGCTATTTATTGGAAGAGTTTTAAGCTCCTTGGTGTCGAGTGTTTTTATTTCTGCCATTATGTTTGTTGTGGGCTTATCGATATTGACTCGAAAGTTCCCGCCAGAATTTGGTCAGCTGCAAGCTAGCTATGAAAACTTACAGCAGATGCAGGCCACAGGGAAAGGTCTGCAAGAATCTTTACAGCAGGAAATCCACAATGTGGCCTTTAAAGACGATGTGGATGTCGCGGAGCTTGCCCGCATTAATTCCAAACGTGCAGAATTGGGAGCCGGCCTTTTACCGGAGGCGAAAAACGGCGAAGATCCTCACCTACCTGCAAAGTCACGCCCCAGCCAAAATGAGCTGAGAGCCGAAAATGATGCTCAGGCCCAGACTCGGGAGCTCCAAAAGCAGCTATTTCGCCTGCAACAACGAGTTGGAGTTCTGGAAGAGAAACTTTTCTCCACCGACGAAAGAAAATAGAACTGGGGTTTGAGCTTATAAGGTGGTGTGAAACAAAAAAATTGCGACATTACTCGCCAGCCGTCCTCAAATTGACAGCTTGGCTAAAAAGTCATCCTCATGCTACTGCAAGCGACAAAGCTGCATTCCGGTTCAATGGCGCCCGATTTAAAATTGATACGTGTAGCTCATGGACAACTGACCTTTTTCATAAGTTGGCATCCAGTGGCTCTGCTCCCCCGTGATCTTACCAGAGGTCGATGTCAGTTTATAGAAGCTGGCTTGACCCCAAATCACCCCTAGAAATGCTCCTGCCACCACGTCGCTGGCCCAATGCATATCATCGGCAATACGACTGGCCCCCGTCAGAAGAGCCATGGAAAAAGCGGGAACACCGGCCTTCCATCCATAGGCATAGGCTAAGGATGTAGCTGAAGAAAATGCTGCAGACGTATGTCCAGATGGAAACGAATAGTGATCTGAGTGATTAGGCCTCTCCTCATTAACGCTCACCTTTAACAGGTGAGTAAAAGCACCGGTAAAAAACAAGCCCCGTATATGTGGGTAGGCGTTTTCAGGATCAAAATACAACTGAACGAGTGTAATTAGAATATTTCCGCCATAACGAATATAGTGATCTCCCCAACTGGACTGCTCAGCCGACAGGAGCTGGTGATTTCCATACTGATCCTGGATATCTTTGTTCAGAGGCTCAATCAAAAGCGTGGCAAGAATTCCCGCCGACCAGAGCGGAAGAGCGTCTTTTGAAAAACCCCTTTCCAGAGTTGGAGATATTTGTTCACTATAGAAGCTGGCCTTTGCACAAAGGGGAAATGAGAGGAGTAGTATTGCGGCGAAAATTTTTTTTATCATCTGCCCATCTTTTTTATCATCCTTTGGCCGGGAGCCAAAGAATATTTTCGTATTCTGATGAGGGAGATGGGCTTGAGTCCGCTGTTGGTTCGCCAAAGAACCGCGCCCTTTACGAAAAAACTCAGCGAGCGTCGTCAAAACATGGGGCTACCAAACATCAAACGTCCCAAGATCAAAACACTTTTTAAAATGGTTTTTCTGAAACTACCCTCGGAAATGGAAGTATGGCTGCCACAATTCTTTATAAAAGTCACAGGGAGACCCTGCAACTATTGAGCCCTACAGCTCATCAAGTATTCTGTAGCTCGTTTGATATAGCTTTGTTGATCTTTAAGAATTTTTATTTTTTCCTCGCTCAAGTCCTCGTAATACGCGAGTCTTTTTGCGTGGTCAGCAAGATCTTGCATTTCACGGTGCCGAATTGGTGGAATCCGAAAGTGATGATCGCAGTTGTTCTTTTTCGCTCGATCGATGGCGCTTTTAAGTCTGTCAAGGGAGCTCTGAAGTTCGCCGCCACAACGGTCAGCTATAGTTCCACCATTTCCACGGGTAAGTCCCTCTTGCATCCAAGTTTCTTGTGGCAGACTGGATGGGTCAATTAGAAGCTTGCGATTTTTTAGGTTCAAGCTGGTATGAGGCATGATTCCTGGTAACAAAGTCGTCGCATAAGTAGTTGGTGCCGTCAGACGAACGCCTTGTGAAAAAAGCGAATGGCCAAGCTTCAAGAGCAAGATGTCAGAGAAACATCCATTGCCGTTATTACAGCCGTTAATGTGAACCGGAAGATAGGGCTCAAAAATACAACTATAGGGCTTTAAATCATCCATCGCAGAGTCGAAACTCAGACTCCCCATTTGTTGCACTCCGGGAGTCCCGTGGCCATTAAAGGTGCTTTTGATCACGGTCTTACATTGACGGTTGATTTTATTTAACGTCAAAAGAAACTCTGCTCGAGAAGTCACGATATGTGTTTCGTGAGCATTTCGGCAGGGCGCCTGAATTGATAACCTCCATAGAGGATTTCCATAAACATCAGGATGGACAAAACAAACTTCGATAGGCAACCGACCTTGCGGGCAATGGGTTTGCTCACACAGGTTTTCTGCATAGCTAGGCGAAGTGAAAAAGATAACAATAGCCAGAGCGAGAAGTCTCATGGGCTTAAATGATTGCAAATTCAGGACCGTTTCTATTGAGACTGAACTGGTTAGGAAGCTCTGCGACTGTTGAGGTGACAATTTTGAGATGCAATTTCTCAAAGTGAGACGACTGTGGTTACTATGGGTTAAAGATCGCAAGGAGTTGCAGTGGCAACGTGGAAAGCGTATACGACACCTGTGACACAATAAAAACGTCTCCGGAGGCAATTAGAAACACTTGCCTGAATCCAAAC
>JBBKWD010000230.1:0-25602 GCA_037968775.1 Bdellovibrio sp. | reverse complement strand
ATTGTTTTCTTTGCTTGGTATTTCTTTTCATGAGGGATGCCTTTCTTTTTGTTAAGCAGTGGAAATCATTCCACGAAAGGCGGGCTCCCTCAACTTTCAACTAGATTTGAAATTTCTCCGTTTTAAATATAATGACGGTTTTGCGGCTATGGGGCTCAAGTTTGCAGCGCCTACCGTTTTTGATAAAGATAACGTGGCTATCCCTGAGGCTGGTGAGATTATTTACGATTCTTCCGTATCCAAGTTTTACGGACACGATCATAGTAGTAATTGGGTTGAACTTTCTTCCGGCGGCTCATCAATGCCAGCGGGTGTTATTATTCCGTTTGGCGGAACTACAGCACCTAACGGCTACCTATTTGCCGACGGGTCAGCAGTTAGCAGAACAGTGTATGCAGATCTCTTTGCGGCCATCGGCACCGCTTTCGGAGCCGGAGATGGTGCTACAACTTTCAACTTACCTGATCTGCGCGGTCGATTCATGAGAGGTGTTAGCGACTCCTCCGGTGTGGATGCAGACAGCGCCTCTCGAACTGCCTCTGCTTCCGGTGGTAATACAGGTAATAATGTCGGCTCACTCCAGTCAGACGCGACAAAAAAGAATGGACTAGCTTTAAGCGACCCTGGGCACGCTCACACATATGGCGACTACTACGCGGGAAGTGGTGCCGGCGGTGTATGGCCAGCTGGCGGCGGAACCTCTGGTGGCACACATAACCGCGGAACTTCCAGCAATAGTACAAATATCACCCTAGGTAACGGCGATAGCGAAACGCGCCCAAAAAATCTGTATGTAAACTACATCGTAAAGTTCTAAAGAAAATTCGGCCGTCACGAACAGCTCAACGTGCCGGCCTCTTTTTAATTATCTATTGAAAAATTAATTACAGACCTATACTGGTATGGCCCCAAAAAGTGGACACGCAACTATGCAGCAGTTAATTGCTTAGCTTCATATTCCACGGACGTTTGATCATAAAGCGAAGCATGTATTTTCTTCCGATTGTACTACACCTCGACTTATTCAAAAATTGCTGAAGTAACCTCCCCACGAGTCGCGAATTTACGGCAGTGAACAAGCTCGACATTTAAGGTTCCGAAAAAACTTTCTAGCGAGAGCTCCGGGCGGGGGCGGCGGCCACTTCTACGTAACATAACGACATCTTGTCGGTGAAATTTTGGCTTTGGAGCATCTTTATAGATAGGGATTCTGTTGAAAACCCTTTTTATCGCCTTAGACGTTCTTAAGTACTTGGATTACTCAATCTCATAGGTTCTTCAATTGAATTTACGAATCCTTGGCGATCACGGGGCTCGAGACTCTCTACAACAAAAAAATAAGATATATGGTGAGGCACGACGCCCATCAGAAAGGCCGTATATGGTCCCGCCTCGGTGCGCAAGAACTAATCGCTGATTCTTAAGTTGGGTAACTGCGAGTGTATATTCGGCTTCATGACTCTATGGGGCTAAGGCCCTTGAGTGTGTCATTGCCATGATGAGATTCGCGGCACTTAAGCTCCTTATTGCACAGATGAACTCTTACGTTCGAGGCCTTTTTCAGGTTTTGCTTAAGTAGGTCTTACCTTTTTTATTCATCAGTTATGTTGTTCTTTTGCACTACCTCTCTGAAATCTTAATTAACACGCTTTAAAATCAAAATTCTCTTCGTACTTCATGAGATGCCAAATGATCCGACAATTTTTATTGGCAATTGCTACAGCTGTTTTATTCCAGCCCTTTTTCTCATGTAACTTTCGGATCCAATCCCACATCTCACCAGGCGCCTGTTTTTTCAAGGCTGAGACTATTAAAGATCTTGCTCCATGAATCAATAAAGCTCTTAGATGATTGTCTCCAGCTTTTGATATACTCCCGAGTTTTGAAATACCACCAGTCGAGTATTGCTTGGGAACTAAACCTATCCATGCGCTTAGCGATCTGCCATTTTTAAACTCATTCGCATTCGAAACTGCAGAAATAAATGCCGCTGCTATATTTGGTCCAACACCAGGAACGCTAAGAAGTCTTTCATAATGAGGATTTTCTTTTGCCAAGGCTTCAATTTTCTTCTCGACAGCTACTTGATTTTTTTTCAAATTCTTTATGGCTTCATAGTTTTCTTGAATCAAACTTCGCATCACTTCAGTTAGGTCGTTGTTGGCATCCTCTAAATGGGTCGGCACACTCTGCATAAATTTATCATACCCTTTTGGGGCTATAACGCCGTACTCAGACATCAGGCCACGAGTAATATTTACCAGGGCCGTTCTTTGGCTAACTAAATTTTGTCGAGTTCTCTGAAGGCATTGTAAATCCTGCTGCTCTAATGTTTTTAGGGGAACAAATCGCATTGCCGGACGTAATGCTGCTTCGACTATGGCTTCAGCGTCATTTCTGTCATTTTTTTGAGACTTAACAAAGGGCTTAACGTACTTAGGCGCAATCAGCTTTATTGTATGTCCCATCTTTCTGAATTTTCTTCCCCAAAAATGAGCACTTCCGCAGGCTTCCATAGCGATGACACAGGCAGAAATGCCTTGAAGAAGCCCGGTCAAATCCTTTCGGTCCACTTTTTTACGCATGAGCATGCGGCCATGTGCATCTGCCGCGTGAATATAGAAAGAAGTCTTTGCCAAATCGATACCAATGATTTTAATTTCCATAATTGTTCCCGCCTCGATTGATTTAAATAGCCCAATTGCTATTTGGCACTTAGATGCCGCATTTGACCTAAATATGGTAGGTCGAAAAATCGAGGCGGGACCATCTCATTGCACAGGATGGCCACAATTCTTAAATATATTCTGACAGCTGTAAAAAAAAGAATTCGTCGTGAAGAGGAATTTGTCTCCGAAGTGCAGAGACAAACTTGAGATCTTTCGCCATCCGTGAGCAGGCTGTAAGACCGCCGTCGTGGCGGTCTTATCATGGTATCTTTTCGTCCTGGGAACTAAGTCATAGACTTAGTTAGATCGCGAACTTTTTTCGTCGCAAAATTTTCTGAAACGAATTTCCAGTTAATTTGTGTCCAGAAAGTTTCTAAGAACTTTTGACGAAGATTTCTGTAGTCGATGTAGTAAGCATGCTCCCACACATCAGCCGTCAAAATTGGCGTCGGTCCATTGCTAGTAAATGGAACCGCAGCATTAGAAGTTGATACCAAAGTCAATTTTCCAGCAGCGTCTGTGCAAAGCCAGATCCAGCCTGAGCCGAAAGTTTTAATACCGCCATCGATGAACTTTGCTTTCAACTCGTCCATAGAGCCGAAGTCGCGAGTGATCGCCGCTTCCAATTCAGCAGAAGGTTTGTCGCTTTGGCCAGCCGGTGCAATACCAAACCAAAAGAAAGTGTGATTCCAAGCTTGAGCGGCATTGTTGAAAATGCCACCTGTTGAAGACAAAGTGATTTCTTCGATCGACTTACCTTTTAAAGATGAATCTGTTTCTGCAAATTTGTTAAGGTTGTCGATATAAGCTTTGTGATGCTTGTCATAGTGAAATGTCATTTGTTCTTCGTTGAACAAAGGAGCAAGACCGTTCTTCGCATAAGGAAGAGTGGGAAGTTTGAACATTAGAGCCTCCTGTATATTATATTCTGCAATTGAAAATATAATGAAAACGGGAGGCGGTCTATTAGTTAAACGTTTTCGGCGAGCATCTGACGCACGAAAGTCGGCAAACTGAAGGCTGCGCTGTGCAAATCCTCATTGTAGTACTTAAGACCTTTGGCCTGGCAGAATTGTCGCGCTTTGTCTTTGTCGAAGTCTTTCGCAGGATGGAAGCCACCTTTGACGCCTACCTGTAAACTCCACATGCCTGACGGATAGGTCGTCGCATGGAAAAGCATCGTGTGAACCTGAGCCTTGCCGAAAATGCCTTTAAGACACTGATTGAGCTCTACAAAGGTGCCTTCGTGGAACATAGGGGACTCACCTTGAGTCACAACAAGACCGCCATCATTTAATGCCTTTTTGCAGTTCTCATAGAATTCAGAGGTGAAAAGACCTTTTGCGGGTCCAACGGGGTCGGAACCATCCACAATGATGATGTCATAACTGTTAGCGGCCGCGTCTTTTACAAACTGAATGCCGTCTCCAATGATGAGCTTTAATTTCTTATTCCCAAATTCGCTTGCGATCTTTGGCAGGTGTTCTTTGCTGGCGCGCACGACGGCTTCATCGATTTCCACCATGGTGACTTCAGCAACACCCTCATACTTCAGAACTTCACGAATCGTTCCCCCGTCACCACCACCGATAACAAGAATTTTTTTCGGTGCGGTGTGGGCTTGCATCACAGGATGCACGATCATTTCATGATAATGAGATTCGTCGCGTTCTGTGCACATCACCATATTGTTAATCGCCAAAAATTTACCGTGTGAATAGGAGTCTAGGACACGAACACGTTGAAAGGGACTTGTTTCATCAAAAAGAACGTCACCAGTATAACGCAATGACAGAGCCTGGTTTTCATCTTTATCCGTAAACCAAACATTGCGTTCGATCTGAACACCCTTTTTAAGGTCAAAGGAGGGCTCAGAGCGCATATGATTTGGTTTAAAGTCCGTTTTCTTTACAACATGCAAAGATCCGCGATTCATTTCAATTGCGGAGTAATTTGCTTGGAAAGATTTTTTCAGGTGTTCAAAAGAAACCCAAGGATCCACAGAGTCACCGCAGGTGAAAAGATCCACGGCAGCGTAACGATATTCAGGCCAGGTATGAATAGCCAGATGGCTTTCTTGGATCACCACCACACCGCTGACTCCCCACGGAGAGAAATGATGGAAAGTCGAATTGATAACTGTCGCGCCCGCGATTTGTGCGGCCTCGATCATACTTTTTTCTATGACAGAAACGTCGTTTAAGACCTCTGCGTTACAACCACTGAATTCAACTAAGATATGGCGACCTAATGCTTTCAATTCCCTGTCCTCCAAAAAAGTTTTTCTATGAAGATCTTTTTAAAACGCGAGATACGACCGAATTCTTCCCTTGAGGAAAGAGTAAGGCCAATTTCTCGCATCTTGTAGTTGGATCTGCTTAGATGACTTTGACTTGTAAAATGACTTATCAAAAAAATGCGTTCTAGGACTTTTTTGTGGACAAGACAAGTAGTATTTTGTCTTAGTTCGTAGCTCTTATCTCAAAGCAGTTGTGAATTTTTTTGTCGTGAAAATCTTGCGGAATGGTCTCTTCCGAGATGTCCTTAATTTTGTATTTGGACACGATATTTTCCGAGAGCCGAAATTTTCGCTTATTATTTGAAAAATACAGCAAACCGCCAGGCTTTAGCAGGTTCATGCAGGCGGGCACCAAAAGATCTTGATCGCGTTCGACCTCAAAGGTGTCGATCATTTTTTTTGAATTTGAAAAGGTCGGTGGATCTAAGAAAATTAAATCATATTTTGCAGAGCCCGAAGAGGCTTTTATTTGGTCTTTGAGCCACTCCAAAACATCAGCATTTACAAAGTTATGGGCAGCCACATCTAGGCCATTGAGTTCAAAATTTTCTTGAGCCCAGTTTAAATAAGTTTGGGACATATCTACACTCGTCGTTTGAGCTCCACCGAGAGCTGCGAAAATACTGACGGATCCGGTATAACAAAACAGATTGAGTACGGACTTACCTGCAGCGGACTTAAATATTTTTTGGCGTATCGGCCGATGATCAAGGAAAAGACCCGTATCGAGATAGTCGTACAGGTTTACTTTGATTAGGGCCTGGGATTCGCGCACGATGAGCGATTCTTTTTTCTCGTCGACTTTTTCGTATTGCTTCAAACCTTCTTGGCGCTCGCGTCGTTTGATGATGATTTGGGATTCATCACATTTAAAAATATCCTTGAGAGCCTCGAGAACCAAAGGGAGGTGATTCTTATCTTTGTCCTTAAAGGATTCAGACTTGTCGTGAACAAGATAAAAATTCTTATAAATATCGACAATAAAGGGGAATTCCGGAATGTCGCGGTCGTAAAGACGAAAAGCTTCGATTTGATGGCGATCGGCCCAGGGTTTTAGCTTCTTAAGATTTTTTTCTAAACGATTGCGAATCATGCCGAAGTTTTAGCAAATTCTCAGGGAAGTGGTATCAAAACCTCCCGGATCGTGAAAAAAGGAATCGAGGTTTTTAGGCCCCGGATTGCCTATTGGATCTGGAGGCCCTATAGTGAGCCCTATCGAACAATTAAGAGCTGCGAATATCGCCCAAATCCTTGCCTTCGAAAATTGTGAGCTCGCCTTTGTGGAAAGGGACGGGGTGGTTTATTTTGCCCGCTATCCCAAAGGAGTCTCGGCGCCCTCTTCGGCGGTCGTAAAGTTGTTGCAGGGAATCTTTGATCAATTTGTCGATCATAGTTTCTTTATTCTCCGAAATCGGATCTTCACGACAAGCTATGTTGGCGAAATGGAAAAGGGCATGGTGAAGGTGGTCGCAAAACGTTTGTGTGACGGGATCGTACCGGTCAAGGAAGTGCCTTCTGCTGAGTTGGAATCGGAATCGAATTTAATTCCGACGGTCTCGTCAGGCACCAAGGTTCTCGCTCCCCTGAAGGCGCTTAGGTTTTTGGAGATCGGTACGACCCCTGAGATCTGTGTGTCCACCCGGCACCTCAACGCCGCAAATGAGGCGTCCTTGAGTGATCTTTGCTCAATTGGGCACATGTCTTTAAAAGCGCTTTCCAATGATCCATCCAGTTGGCTGCAAGCGGCTGCCCAGCTTTCGCGAGCCAATCCTCGAGGCGATGTTCTACATGAATTTGACCGGGGTATTGCCGCGATCCTGGTGGGCCCTGAGGGGCAGGTATTAGGTTTCGGAGTCAATTCCAACTCTAAAAACAAAACGTTGCATGCCGAAGTCAATATGGTGCAACGCTATTATCGCGAACAAGGTCAAAAGATTCCCCGGGGTTCCAAAATCTATTCGACTCATAAGCCCTGTAAAATGTGCGCGGGGATGATATATGATTGGTGCGAAGAGCCCCAAAGCATTGAGGTCGTCTATTCGGTAGAAGAGACGGGGCGTCTTTCCAGCGAAACGGTACTAGACCGCTTTCAACTCAATCGCAAGTTAACTCAAGACTAACAAACCACTTCGTGAGAGCTAAAATAGAAACTAATAGTCTTTAAAAGCGTGTCTTTGCGAATTGGTTTCGATAGATGCAAATCACAGCCCGCCTGCAGACTCTTTCTCACATCTTCTGAAAAAGCATTGGCTGTACAAGCCACTATACGAGCGGCATCGCGACCTTTTTCTGACTCAAGTTCGCGAATTCGGCGGGTGGCTTCGTATCCATCCATCTCGGGCATTTGTACGTCCATGAATATAATATCATAATTATTTTGTGAAATGAGATCCAGGGCTTCAGTGCCGCTGCTAGCAAAGCTAATATCATGAACAGTTTTTTGCAGATAGATTCCCAAAAGATTGCGGTTGTCATCAACATCATCAACAACCAAAATACGCAGTCTTGAGTTAACAAAGGCATGTTTCACATCCATGAGCTGAAACTTTCCTTGAAGTGGATTATTCAAGGCTGCGACCTTTTCAGTCGTCACAGGCATGTTCACGGTAAAATAGAATACGCTGCCGACATTCATTTCGCTTTCAAGCCAGATATCCCCTTGCATCAGATTTACCATCTTTTGTGTGATCGAAAGGCCCAGGCCGGTGCCGCCATAGCGTCGGGTGGTGGTGGGATCGGCTTGGGTAAAGGGACGGAAGATATCCTTAAATTTTTGTCGTGGGATACCAATTCCGGTATCGGCAATGCAAAAAAGTAAGTTCCCAGAACGTTTTGAACGGTTTTTGGTCACGGTCAATGAAACAGAACCTTGGTGCGTGAACTTAATAGAGTTATTTAAAAGATTCATTAGAATTTGGCGCAAGCGATCCGAATCACCCAGAAAAAATTCTTCGACATCGGGATCGACACGTATTTGTAAATCCAGGCTTTTTTCTTTGGCTCTAAAGCCTAAGACAGCCGATAAATCGTCTAAAACCTTTTGCATATGAAAAGGTAGAGCCTTGATTTCAATTTCACCGGCTTCGACTTTTGAAAGATCTAATACGTCATTAATGATTGTCATCAATTGATGGTTCGCCCGTTGAAGAATCTCGACAAAAGAGGCTTGCTGAATATCCAGCACTGTTTCAGCCAAAGTATCGGTGACTCCAATAATAGAGTTTAACGGAGTGCGAATTTCGTGACTCATATTTGCCAGGAAGACAGACTTGGCGTAAGTCGCAGCCTTTGCTTTGGCGGCCACTGTCAGCAGCTCCTTATTTTTCTTTTCTAAATGTTCTGCCAACTGACGTTTTTCAGTTACATCAATGGCCATTTTGATAATCTTTAAAATTTCGCCATAAGCGTTCTTAACAGGAGTGTAAGACCCTTGAATCCAAATGGATTGTTTGTCTTTTCTAATGCGCTTGAACTCGCCGGTTTGCGCGTAACCTTGCGCTAATTGAATCCACATCTGACGATATTCAAATTCGTGCTGGTGGTAGTCCGGCAAAAATATGGAATGATGTTGGCCCATAACTTCATCGAGTTCGTAACCCAAGAGTTGCAGAAAATTTGTATTTGCCCAAAGAATATGTCCTTCGGCATCGAACTCGATAACGGCGTTGGAATTTAGCAAAGCTTCATACACTGATTGAGTCATGGTCGTAGTGTATATAAACTTTCCTCAGTTAATAAAATTACAATCAGCGATAGGGATTAAAGTTTTGTAATTGCTTGTTTGTGGGTGCACATAAAATGGAGGGTATTTGTTGTTCTTTGAGAGGGGAAATATGTACTTCCACAACTAAGATTCTCGATCCGTGAGAGTTTGGAAAAACACGTCCTTCTGACAATTTTTCAAAGCAGGTGGGTCATTTTGCCGAGATATTCTCGGGGTCTTAGATTGAATTTCTGTAATTTTTAAATGAAAAGACGACCGAATGGTAAATTGAATCTGATTTTTAGTTTCGATTTGCCACAAAATCAACGAGGCGTCCGGCTTGCGCTGTGTAGTCTACTTGAATGGGACGACAACAAACTTCACAGTCTTCCACATAGAGTTGTCTTCCGGATTCAGAAATATCCAGCAACATCGAAATGCGCTCATGACAGTAGGGACAACGAAATTTTTTTTCAACTTCGCCTTCAAAATTTTCAAATTCGGGTTCTTGGCTCATAGTAGCTCCTTACGTTGTTATCATAATTTGTGTCCAGGCATTTGCAAATTCAGTTTGTTCACAAGTGTAAAAACAAAAAACCCCCAGGAGGTCCTGAGGGTTCTAAAATTCTTCTTGGAGTCAGGGCTGTTATTTTGCAGTTGCTCCTGGAGTAGCAAACATGGAAGTCGCAAAATAACTTTTTCTAAAAGTCTGCCAGTTGTTTGATTTCACAGCTGCGACTCTCCAGAAGTAATGTTTTCCAGCTTCTAGGCTAGAAACTTCAAAGTTTGTAGCAGTTACAGCTTGTTCGTTCGCGACCAACCATTTGAAGTTTGAATCTGTTGCCACCTGAACATGGTAGACGTCGGCTCCTACAACGGCTTTCCACTGGAGGGAGGCCTTGCTGTCAGCAATTGAAGTGAAGTAAGCCGGTGATACAAGTTCAGGTTTTGCAGGAACTGCGCGCAAAGCAGGGTCTACGTGCGGCTCAGGGAACAGAGCGTTCATTTTTTCAGCAAGATTCCCGTGACCAGCTTCAGCCGATCCACCACCGTGGCTGCTATCAGATGCAAGGGATTTAGAAGTCAAAGCCAGGGTCAAAGTAAACGCAATTAGAGTGATTAAGGTTTTCATAAAATTTCCTTTTGTAAACGATGCTATGAAAGTAAAATAAAATAGGATAATTGAGAACCCCCTTGCGCAATATGCTGGAGGGTGTTAGACGAATCCTTCGGTTTTGCGGATGATTGCTCTAATAAGGCTCTAATATTGATATTAGGGAGGAAAGTCCGGACTCCAAATGGCAGCGCATGGGGTAACGCCCCTCGGTAGTAATACTAGGAACAGTGGAACAGAGAGAATGTCCAGGGCTATGAGCCTGATTGCGGGAACGGGAGCTTTCAGGGGAGCCGCTGGAGTGAAAACAGTCAAACTCTGCGCGGAGCAAGATCAAATAGGAAGGCACTAGTAGGACGGCCAGTCCGTAGTCTTCGGGTAAGATCGCTTGAGGGTGTCAGTAATGGCACTCCTAGAGGAATAATCATCTATTACCACCGGGAGGCTCATGGGATCTGGTGGTTTGGACAGAATCCGGCTTATAGCAAAACCGTACTCCCAATTTCTTGTATTTTTCCCCCCGGCCTAGGGGGGAGCCCAAGCAGGGTTTAAACTCCTGGGTATGGGAAAGATATTAATCCTCCTTTCGTTTTGTACTTTAACAGCTTGCGGCTCGGGTTTTCTCGGGGTGGCTTTAGAATCCATGACGGTCTCAAAGGTCGATGGCTATTTCGATTTGGACCGAGAGCAAAGGGGCGACCTTAAGAAGCAAATTCGTGAGGACCTTCGCGACTTCCGCAAACAAGTATTACCGAAGGTCGCAAGTTCACTTCGAAATCTTGATCGACAAGTGAAACTGGAAGAGCCCACCCCGGTGGATTTCGCTGACTTTTTGGTATCTTCAAAAAATTCGTTTAAAACGGCAGCCGGTCAGTTTCAGCACACTGCCGTCCAGCTTTCTACCCAGCTTTCGACGGAACAATTCGAGTACTTTCAAAGAAAAATAACGAATGAAATTAATGAGACCGCTCAAAAAACAGCGACCGCTCGCACAGCTTTAAAGCAGTCTGTTAAAAGCTATAAAAAATCTTTAGAATTTTGGTTTGGAGATTTAACTAAGGAACAAGAAGTGCAGCTGACTTCGTTTCTAAAAGCGCATCCTTATCCATGGATCTTGCAAACTGAAAATAAACGCCAGTTAGTAAAAAGATTGATGGAGGTGAAAAATAAGCCTTCAGAACTTCAGTCCTATGTTGGCGAATTTTTTGCTGACTATGAATCCGTCAGATTGCCGGCCTTTAAGGCCGCTCTTGAAAATCACCAGCGGGCCTTTGAAGAGTTTCTTAATGACACCCTTTGGTTGGCGCTAACCCGGGATCAGAGGAAAGAATTTAAAGAGAACTTGATCACGCGTGCATCGAAGTTGGAAGATCTAGCGCGAAAGCCCTGAGATCCTACTTGTTTTGTTTGCTTTTTTTATCAAGTGAAATAGTTTTCTTAACGAAGGCCTTGCGTGGGTTTTCTAGATCAACGCCTGCGGCGATCTCCACGGAGTCGAAAGTCATCGTAAGGCGCTCCACACCGATCCCTGTAAAATCACCCAGAATATTTGCCAACAGCCGTTGGATTCCATTGGTCGCATCAAAGCCGATTTCCATAAAGGGCAGCCATTTAAGCAAAAATAAAAAGTCTTCCCTGATCTTACTGATTCCTAAGAGGGAGGCTGTCAGTGGCTTAACTTCTAACTGAGGCTTAGAGAAGGTATTGCCAATCGCAGTTTTTAAAGAAGTGGGATCTAAGTGATAGCCACGCATCATATAGACAGTGACATGAGTTTTGGCCGGATCTTCATCAAAGTGGGCGCACAGATAAACCATATTGCGTTCGCG
The DNA here is from genome assembly GCA_037968775.1 of Bdellovibrio sp. Lineage (GTDB taxonomy): Bacteria > Bdellovibrionota > Bdellovibrionia > Bdellovibrionales > Bdellovibrionaceae > Bdellovibrio. The sequence goes on along the minus strand of JBBKWD010000230.1, from coordinate 13,988 downwards.
ACTCAAGGCAATCCCTAAAACCGGAATGGGAATGAGAGAATAAAAGTCATCTGTTGCTGGACGATAGAATCCCTCTAGGGTGCCTTTGAGTTGGCGTGAATTGGAACCTTCCAATTCAATGTCAGTACTTTCAAAGTCAGCTGTAATCACCAGGGACTCTGGAACGGATTTCTTTTGTTTAACAAAGGACTCCACCATGCGGGTTCCAACGGCATTTAAATCCTTTGGTGGAACTTGGCAACCATATTCAAGCGCATATGCCATTGCCGGCAAAAACAAAACTGAAAGAAAAATGGAAAAGAAAATCTCAATTGCTTTTTTCATTCTGAAATCTCCTCAAGGCCGCCATCAAATTTCCCTTTGACGTCAAAGGGACGGGATGTTTTGAGGAAGTTTAAATTTGTCACGAAATCCAAAGACCAAGTGCCTTGCTCATCCGGGCTGGATACCTCTTGGGAAACTGAAAGCACCCCTTGATAGTTTGCGTAACCAGATTTTTTGTAAAGTGGCTTCATCTCAAATTCGAGTTGCTTGGCCATCTCAATATTTTCTAGTAATTCATTTTGTTTTTCTGAAGTGATAAAGTCAGCCAGCACGGTGTTTGCGGGGAATGTGAGGCGCAAACGTCCCAAAATATTTTGGGCGTACTTCAAAGGTTTTTCCTCCGCAGAATTTTTACTAACGTGTTCAGACCACCAGTGTGCCAAGGGCTCCAGTTTGAGAGTCAAAACTTCTTGGATAATTTTAAAAAGGCCTTCTTCAGTGGGGCGCCAATCAACACGAATAGGAAGGGGAACTGGACTGCGTTGTGATTTTACCCACAAATAAACACCACCGACATCACCTTTGTTGGAAAGTCCTTCTTTGAAATTTACAAAAAGACATTCGCCCATACCTTTGGCATTAATCACTTTGCCATCGACGAGGCTTTGATAAGAACATACTTCAAATTGTAGGCCCGATTTGCGCAGAGTCTCTTCAAGTCCTTTAAAGACGAATCCCAAAATGCGATAGCTCCACGAAGCGTTCACCGCAGGGGTCGGCATGACTGGGGTATCATTCCCGGCCCAGGCCATCTGACTTATTAAAAGAGCTCCCAGAGCTAGGATCTTCAAATTCATTAAGGCTTAGCCGTATTGATTTTAGCGTTGGTGAATTCAAAATTAAACTTTGAGGTTTTATTCGGCTCATACAGTCCGGCGAGCACGCAGTTCGCAGTGCGATACTGAACTGTGTTGTCGATAAAGTTATAGATTTTTTTCTGAGCATCACAAGTTCCACTGACTGTGAGTTCGCGGGAGTTCTGTGGATTCTCTTTGATCTTAAGATCAATTCCGCCTAGGCGAATGGCGACGAGCTCAGAATTCATAACCTGTTTTCCGTTGTAAACGGCAACGGAGACTTCTAAAGGACTCGCGATCCATTTCTTACTCGTCTTATCGTATTTGGAAAAGAACTGAGCTGTTAAGCGAGCATCGCCAGACTCTTTAGAGCCCAATAGTCTTAAGTAGATGCCTTTTGATTTGATATTCACAACCGTTTTTAAACTTTGGTCTTCTTTCGTGCCCTCGCCTTGAGTATCCAGCAACGAGATATTGAGATCCTGCTTGTCGGTCAGCTGAATCATACAGTCGACATCCAGAAAGTCGATATTGGCTTGGCCCTGATTTGTCGACCCCTTAAATTGAAAGTCGCAACCAGAGCGGCTGATCGAGGCTAAGACCTTTTGTACAATATAGGCATTGGCGGCATTTTCTTCGGCTTTTGCGGCGTCAGTTGTCGCCTGGCCAGCGTTTGAAATAGCAGAGCCCACAAACACTAGGCTCATCAATAAGGGTGATAGCACTTTAAACTGACGCATAGAAACCTCCTAAACGTGAAGAGTCCTTGCAGGAAGAATACCGCTATAGAACTGAGCTAAATTGAATCTCAGTAGGTAATGGCGTCTAAGCTTTTGACAAGGACCCAAAATAGGCTGTGAATTTCAGAGCTTCTCCGTATTTTATTGTGGGGTGGGTATGTGCCAATACAGCTGTTTTCGGTTCTCAAGTGGTTCTGGCCATCCTGTGCAGCCTTTTCTGAATCGCATCGTGCGATTCAGAGGAAAGTACTTTCACCCAAGGACTCAACCCTACCACGGAGTTTTGAGAGCCCCCTCTCAGAACTGCCGTTTGAGTCTTCAATATTCGAAAAAACACGGAACTTTTCGAAAACGGAGTCGCACTGTTTTTTGGGTTTTCTAAATTTACCCACAACTAAAACCCGAGACCCAATTTCAGAAGTTCTCTTCCGAATTTAAAACGCCGTAGTAAACGCCTAAGTCCTTGGTGTTTCGACTGAATTTTGAATGTAGGTCGGGACACTGGACCTCGAAAACGGGGCAGTTCCATGCGGTCTTTTGCCGCTAAAAAAATAGCTCTAAAATTCCTGAGATCATTTTATTTGGATTTGAATTTTTGCGTCACACTTCCAAGGTCTAGATCTTTGTCAGATCACATTGAATTGAGAGAATTTCCAAAACCTTCTGCTAGCTTAATTCAGAGTAGAACGTTTTTTAGGAGGATTCATGTTTCGTGGTTTGGTATATGCAACCGTTATATTAGTGAGCTGTGCGCAGCTTTCATGTAAAAGCACAGAAAAAAAGTCGGATGTAGCCTCTTCTTCACAAAATCGTGCCGTTGCATCTGAACCGCCGATCTCATTTGTAAATCCTCAGACAGGAAAAGGTTTCTGGCAAGAATACACAGAGTCTCAGTCACTGGTTCACAAGGCTAAACAAGCGGGTCTCAGTAAGGAAGCTCTTGGAAAAATACTAAAGCCGAAACTTGTGACATTTATCACTTGGGTGCGCGCAAATCCGATTCCGGTTTTTCAAGATGTACGAGAGCACTCACCAGTTTTAAGAATGGAAGCATTGCCGATCAAAAATTCGCCTTATAAGTTTGGCGACACTGTCGTATTGTCTCGTTTTAATGATGTTAAAGAGGCTCTCGACAACCCAACGGTGTTGACTGTTCGTAATTATGGAGAGCGCATGGCGAACTCTGTAGGCCCCTTTATGTTGGCCTACGATGGCTCTCAGTACTCCATCAAGGAAAAACCTTGGATGAGACAAATGATGCCACCATCTGACCACACTCGTATTCGCCAAATGGTTCGCGCCTTGGTTCAAGATGCGATTAAGGAAGAGTCTTATATAGGTGTTGATATTGAAGGCCAATATTTCGGTCGTCTAGAGCTTGTGAACCAAGTTGCTCGTAAAGTGCCGTTGCAACTTTCAGGAGCTTACTTTGGATTTCATGGACCAAGCCTCGAAAAGATGTACGAATGGTCCCGTGCGACTCAAGATGATTTCTTTCATAACATAGGTGGCGATCCCCAGGTGGGCGCAAATGCTTTGAAGGCGGGCAAAGAAATGCACGCTTATTTGAAACAACATATTGCTCAAAGAAAGATCGACATCGAGTCAGGTCAGGATACGACAGATGACATCTTGGGTCGTCTGATTAGAAATAAAGTAAATGATTTTGTAGCACCTAAGAACGCAGAAGATGACCGGATCCGCACAAATGTGATTGGCACCTTGGTTGGCGGCGCTGAGACGACTCAAGCAGCCATCGTTCAGTCCATCAATGAGCTTTTAAAGCGTCCAGAGATGTTTGAGAGGGCTCGCCAAGCGGCTTTAAGTGACGACGTCGATACAGTTGCAAAGTATGTTTGGGAAGCACTTCGTTTCCACCCTGTGAATCCGTTTGTAGTTAGATACGCAGAGAAAGACTTTACTCTCAAGACCGGCGAAAAAATTGCGAAGGGTTCGCATGTGTTGATTGCGACGCAATCAGCGATGTTCGATGATTCCGTTCCCACTTTTGAAAATCCTAACGAGTTTCGGATTGATCGTGATCAGAGCAAGTTCTTCCATTTGGGATATGGCCATCACAGATGCTTAGGTGACCATGTGGCCTTGATCGAGGTTCCTGAAATCGTGGCGGCAATTCTAAGACTTCCAGGAGTGCGCCGTGCCTCCGGTGGTGCGGGTCAGTTGGACTTCCGTAAGCGCCTTTCGGCTAATGCCACAAAGAAAGACGATGTGAGTACGTCTTTCCCTGAAAGCTTTGTTATCGAATACGATGCTTCTGCGAGTGACAAAAACCAAATTGAAATCGCTAGTCAAAGTTACAAGTATGAAGACTATTTGATGGACTTTAATAGAGACTCCTATCGCCAATGTTTGGCAGGTCTTGTTATTGGTGACAAAAAAACTTCGGGTTTGGATGTAGTCGGAGCTCTTCGCCGAAATATCAAAGTTCACAAACACAATGCTGTTAGCAACGACAACCGGGATCTTTTGTTCTGTCGTTTAAATGAAAAATTCCGCTCATGTATGATTGATCAAGCAAAAAAAGGAAAGTTCATTCTGCTAAATGGTGGTACAGAGCACGCGAACGCTTTTGCAAATTGTCAGGCGCGGTCACCATTGACTGAAACAGAAGTAGCTTTTTATCGAAATGTTATGCTGGGACAAGCCCTGGATGAATCGAAATTGGATTTGAAGCAGTCTCAACGCACTACGGGGCCAGAGTTTGCATTCGAGGACCAGCTGAAGTTCTACGATCGGTATACTTACCGTGAATGTTTTATGAACCCGGCAGGCTTAAGTTCATTTAAGCACTCAAAAGACATGATGATGTACGCTCGATTCAATATCGATTTCCGTTTATGCATGGGTGGACCGGTGCTGAAACACAAGTTCACGGGTGGATTGGTGGGAAAGCCTCGCGAAGCTCAGTATGAGATTTGCAAAGACGGTGTCTATAATCCGGCAATTCAAAGAAAAGAGGGCGCTCTTTCTCGAGCTGAAAAGTACTTCTACCAAAACCAAGTTTTGGGTCAAAAAGTTAACTTCCGTGATATTCCCGAAGCAAAATAAGACCAAACGGCTCATTCAAATGAATGAGCCGTTTTAATTTAAGGAGAAGGCAGAGATGATTTTAAAAATCTGGCTTGTCGGTGCACTTGCTGTATCAACTATTTCATGTACCAGTCGTAACACAGAGATTGGCAATCGAGGTCCGAACAGCGCGGGTCCTGTTCAGGAGCGTCCCGAAGGACTAACCGGACCGGATTTGGCAAACTTTGAACATCTTTCTGAAGGTGCCGATGTTTATCCATTTGAGTGGATGAAAGCACTGAACTCCGTTGGCAGTAAGGACGCCAATGGAAAGGTGACTCACCCATTTTTAAGGGACATGGAGTCTCGCTTTGGAATTTTGCCAAGTCGAAATCTAAAAAATGAAGATGGGAAAAGTTTTTTAGTTCCTTATGTCGGAATTACGGCCGCATGGAGCAATCATCCGCCCGAGAAATCAGATGCGTTTCTCGAAGACGAAGATACTATCGTGAGATCCATCGGTGGCGTTAAGTCCATCAAGATGGTGGGAACAAACTGTGCTCTTTGTCACTCGGGAGCGATGGATGTTCGGGGCAAGACATATAAAATTGATGGCAGTCCGAGCATGGTCAATGTGCGCGTTCTCTTCCAAGATTTAGCAAAGTCCACGGCCTTTGTATTGGCTGATGAAGGGCAAATGGCAGCCTTCCTGAAAAGACTCAAAGTACCTCGCGCAGAAGCACAGGCTAAAGAGTTGCACGACTTCTTTTTTAAACGCCTAGCAGAAACGACATATGGCTTCATTAATGCCGGCAGCCTAAGTGCCAAAATCACTCTAGCTAAGGCAAAGTACTTTTCAGACACAAAAAGATTTTTCCGCGGTCAGCAAGCAATTCAAGAGACCTTGGAAAAACTTTTGCGAGTGACTTACGGCTTAAATGAAAATGATGACATCGGTGAGCTCTCTTTGAGAATGAAGTTTCTTGGTAACCTAATGGTGGGAACGGATCCACGATTGGGTGAAACGAATTCGGGCTACAGCCGCACAGATGCCTTTGGTCGAATCGGAAATCTAGTTCTAAGAGGCGACGATCCGATCAGCTATACGGCTCCCGTTTCTTTGCCTTGGATTTGGGGTCTGAAATATATGGCCATGCTTCACTATAACGGAAATTCAAACTCTGTTATTTTAAGAAACGTGGGACAGTCGTTAGGATTGGGTGCCGTGATCACCAGTAAAGAGGGTGACTCGACAGTGAACGTGTATAATTTGGATCGTTTGGAGCATTTGGTTCATAAGATTCAGGTGCCCGATTGGAGTCAGGTCTTTGCCGGTGTGACTGAAATGCAGGTTCAACAAGACCTGGCGCAACGTGGAAAGTCTGTCTATGAGCGAAGCTGTCAGGGCTGCCACGAGTCGAATCATTTTGTGGGTCCAAGCAAGGTTCTGAGAGAATATAAAATCGTGCCCTTGGCAAAGTTAGGGACGGATCAATTTGCGGCAATCAATGCAACCAAGGCTGTCGGTAATTTGGCATTTGAAAAGTCGATCTTTAATGGGGTGGGCGGAATCAAGGCTCGTTATTACAGCAAAAATGGAATTTCCGTTGAAATGCAAAAGGCGATGGAATTCCGAGACATTCGTGGAAACGAGTTTTTCCGCGACTCTCTTAATGGTTTTGATCGCCAAGGGGAGTTTCAGAATGATTATGGAAACATTGCAAAAGGGGCTGGTTATAAATCGCGTCACTTAGCTGGAGTTTGGGCGACGGCGCCTTATCTGCACAATGGTTCGGTTCCCAACCTGTGGGAGTTGTTGCAGTCGCCAGAGAAGCGACCCAAGATTTTTAACGTTCAAACCCGGGAGTTTGATCCGAAGCTAGTGGGATTTAAGTACAAGAGAGATCGTAACTTTCTAGGAAAGTTGAAGTCGTGTAAAAAGGGCGAAGAGCGTTGCCTGGATACGTCTCTTTCGGGGAACTCGAATGCTGGTCACAACTATGGAACGGATTTACAGGATTCTGATAAGTGGGCTTTGATTGAGTATTTGAAAGTGCTCCCGCCGGAGCCGGAGTACTCTTGGTAAGAAAAAAGGGAGCTTCAGCTCCCTTTTTTTTGGTCTTTAATTCTAGAGATGAGTTCTAAATATTAGCTTCAAATATTAATGCTAGTGAATACTCATCGAGAATTCAGCATAACGTTCTTCATCGCTAAAGAAAGTTTTTGCATCCGCAGACACATAGCTGCCTTCGGTGATACGCCCAACAGAACAACCTTTGAGTGATTGTTTAGAGCCATCAAAAGCACAGTCACCTAGGTACCAAGCTTTTTCAGAGTATCGAATTTTATAACCAATCAAGTGTCCCATTTTATAGAAAGCCAAAATGCTATCGATACGAGTGCGACCTGTTGAATAGTAATCGCCCTCTAAAATTGTATCGCCCCAGATTTGCGCTTGTTCATCAGCGACTCTGTGAAGCTTAGACTTTACTTTGCCTTCAACTTTGTTGATGCCCGATTCAATAGAGTAAAGAACTTCGCGAGTATAGGGAGCTTTGCAATCTTCTTGAGGAACGCAAGAGTTCTCATAGTGAGCAGCTTCTTCGTAAAACTTATCACCGTTAGGACCCATGCGATCAGCAATAGCTGTGGAAGAGGCCACTAGAGCAAAAATGCTTGCGATGATAGGTTGTGCTTTCATGGTGACCTCCTTTGTAAAGTCACCATAACTAAAACCAAGTCTTTTTTATAATGTATAGATGAGAAGTTAATATACTAAAAATGTATAATCAGGCTAAAGGGGCTTTTTCATGATTTCAAAATAGAGATCGGGGACTTTTGGAATTCCAAAACGTTCATCACCATAGGGAAAGGGCTTGGTTTCGCCAGTCTTTTTAAAGCCGTGGCCTTCGTACCAAGCGATTAACTCAGTGCGGGAGCCAATAACAGTCATATAGACGTGAGTGCATTCCCAAAACTGAGCAAATGCTTCTCCTTCTTGGAGCAACATCTTACCGATGCCCTTTTTCTGAAGGGTCGGATCCACGGTCAGCATACCTAAGTAACAGTTTGCTCCCTGTTTTTCTAAATGAACGGAACCCAACAAGGTTCCATCCTCATCGTCTTCTGCAATCAGAATTACGGAATCATCTTTGTCGATGAGTGCTTGAATGCCTTCGGCGTCGACTCTCTGGCCGTCTAAAAGATCCGCTTCCGTGGTCCAACCTTGCTTAGAGTCCTCTCCGCGATAGGCAGAGTTCACAAGATCGACTATGTCTTCGACGTGGCTCTTGTCAGCCTGGGTACATTCAATATGCATTTTCCCTCTTTAAATAGACGAAGAATTCTTTTCCTTGGCGACGAGGGACGGAGTTCTGCCAGCGGCCCCAGAAAATAGGATGGTAAGACCCTTTAAGGCGACGGCGTAATTCCCACTCAGACCCACCAAATGGCGGACCCTGGCGTTTTTCAAATGCAAAAAAGACGCCCATCAGATGTCCGTCTTGGGTCAACAGGCGATTCCAAACTTTAACGAGCTCTTGGCGGCGTGAAGGATTGATCGCGCAATAACAAGTTTGTTCAAAGACCACGTCAAAAGAACTATCCATTTCACGAGGAAGTTTAAATAGGTCAGCCTCAAGGAATTTTAAGTTCTCCAGATGACCATAAAGTTTTTTGGCTCTTTCAAGGGCTAGCGGAGAAATATCTACCGCTGTTACCAGGTGACCGGCTTGTGCAAAAAAAGCGGCATCATGGCCATCGCCGCAACCTAAAACAAGGATGCGTGATTTAGAAATTTTTAATCTCGGCATCATGTCTTGCAAAGCTAAAGCGGGTTCACCTAGGTTCCAGCCTGGATCTTCGCTGCGATAGATTTTACTCCAGTAGGCTTCTTTTTCGACTTCCGGGTTTTCGGCCCAATAATTGGGAATATCGTAAGTTTTACCACCAGAGACGATGAAGTCGTCGCCGTACTCTTCTAGAAGATTAAAGAAACTGGCTTGGGCCTTTCGAGAAAATACGAAGGGAATATTGTTTTCGGCGTAACCATGAAACCGATCCCACTCGTCGAGTGAAAGGGATTCCAGCTTGAAGTTCATTTGAACTCCATAAGGCAAGTGAATGGACCACAGATTGCTTTCGAATTCGACTTGGCCAGCGACATAGGGTTCGTCGAAAGCTTCGACGATGACCGGAGTTCCACCAAATGTGGAGGTCAGAGTGCCGCCCTCATGCAGGCTTAAGTTTTCCAACAGTTCTTGTCCGGCTTGAGGATCTTGCATGCGAATCTCGCGACTCAGTCCAAAACCCTCTTCATCAATTTGCACGAACTGTGTAGGAATCGGCATTACTTGCTTTCGCCAGAACTTTTCGGAGTCGCCGTCGGGCTCGGAGTTGCTGTGGGCTTCGGGGTGGCAGTGGGCTTCGGAGTCGCTGCCGGCGTGGGTGTTGCGGCAGGAGACTCAGTTGCTTCTGTTGGTGGCTCTTCACCTGAAGTGATAACGGAACCATCCGAGAACACAACAATATCATTCGTGGTTTTTACGGATTGAAGAATCCATTTATCAACATTCGGTTGCTCGGAAGGCTCACGATGTAAAACAGCCTCGCCTTCGATTGTTTGCTCAAGGTCTTCGCCCTCCACTTTGTCCGTGAATTTATAGGCAAAAACAGCGCGAACTTTGTTGTCGCTCAGGTTCTCAGTCCAAAGATTCATGATGGTGAGGTCTGTGGCGTTGGGCTTTTTAGTTTTAAGGGTGCTTTGGATCAAATCAGCCAACTTCGCCTGAATGCCGGAGTGCGTCTCAAATCCAATGGCGTCAGAAGTGTGGATCACGTTCCATGTCCAAATGAGGGCAGCTACGAAAACCACTAAACTAACAATTTTCTTCATCTCAAGAGTCCTCTCTCCATTTACTCAGTGTGATAAAACTGACATCATTATCGGAGCATGATATTCGATTTTTTTCAACACTCGTGCAGAGAGGATATCTCATGAACCAGCAGTGGCTGACAATGTTAATGTCAAAGGGGATCGAGCTTGAACAAAACTTGCGGCAACAGCTGCAGTCGGCAAAAGACGGACTTAAAAGTCAGCTCGAGGAACGGGGTATTCGTATGAATGCCGCTGACCTGGCAGCCGTTTTGGAAGAGGTTTCTCCGAAGGTTTCCCATGCTGCCTTGAGTTATGCACTCGATGTGGTGCGACCTTTTTCAGCGGGCATGGGCTTGAGGGTTTCAAGGCTTTCCGACACCCAGGTTGAAATGGTGATTCCGGCTCGGACTCGAAATATGAGTGAGCTTAAGCAAATTCACGATGGTGCGATTGTTACAGCGGGAATCGAAGCGGCGAAACTTCTATGGATGCGCCATGCTCCGATGGGAAACTTTGATATTCGTGTTACAAAGATGGAAATCAATTTGCTACGTGAAGCATCAGATGAAGTTCGTTTGCGAATGGAATTACCTGAGGTCATGCGAGAAACTGTTTTAGCAGAGATTCGTGATCGCAGAGAATCGGCCTCCGATGTGGAGTTAAAAGTTTTTGACGGGCAAGAGCAGGCAATCGCGGAATTGCATTTGTCATTGAGCTTTAAACATACTCCGGCTCTGGCATAGTGGTTTGATAATTTAGGAAATAGGGTTCAATGGAATTACTTGAGAGTCAGCTAGATGTGAATTCTGCGAATTTTAAAACAAACCGAGAGGCGATGTTAAGCATCGTTGCCGAATGGCGCGAGCGCGTGAATCTTGTCAAACAAGGTGGCGGCGAAGACTCCATTCGCAAGCATAAAGCTCGCGGCAAAATGACGGCGCGGGAACGCATCGAAGGATTGGTAGACGGTGGTACGGCCTTTTTAGAGTTTTCTACCTTGGCAGCGTGGGATATGTACGAAGGCCAAGCGCCTGGTGCGGGGATCGTGACGGGCATCGGTGTTGTTCATGGTATTGAATGTGTGATTGTTGCAAATGATGCCACGGTAAAAGGGGGTACTTACTTTCCGATGACTGTGAAAAAACATTTGCGCGCGCAGGAGATCGCTTTTGAAAATGGTTTGCCTTGTATTTATTTGGTCGACTCTGGTGGCGCGTTTTTGCCGATGCAAGCAGATGTCTTTCCTGACCGTGATCATTTCGGCAGAATATTTTATAACCAAGCCCGTATGTCGGCTGCGAACATTCCGCAGATTGCGGTGGTGATGGGGTCTTGTACGGCCGGTGGAGCTTATGTTCCGGCAATGAGTGATGAAAACGTCATTGTAAAAGGCAACGGGACTATTTTCTTGGGTGGACCTCCACTGGTGAAAGCGGCAACTGGTGAGGTTGTGGATGCGCAAGAATTAGGAGGAGCGGCGGCTCACTGTGAAATCTCTGGTGTGACGGATCACTTTGCTGAAGACGATGAGCATGCTTTGGAAATCACACGTTCAATTGTCGCTCATTTGAATCATCAAAAAGTTGTGAAACTAAAAATGTTGCCCATTGAAGAGCCTCTGCATGATGGCAAGGAGCTTTATGGCGTGATTCCTAAAGACAGCCGTGTGCCTTTTGATGTGCGTGAAGTGATTTCTCGAATTGTAGACGGATCACGTTTTCACGAATTCAAAGCTTTGTATGGAAAAACTTTAATCACGGGCTTTGCCCATATTTATGGAATGCCTGTTGGTATTATCGCAAATAATGGCGTCTTATTTAGTGAAAGTTCCTTGAAGGCTGCGCACTTTATCGAGCTTTGTGAGCAACGGGAAATTCCTTTGATTTTCTTGCAGAATATTACAGGTTTCATGGTTGGAAAGAAATACGAAAACGAAGGTATTGCTAAGCACGGCGCTAAGATGGTGATGGCTGTGTCGAATGCTCGAGTGCCGAAGTTCACCGTTGTTATAGGTGGCTCTTACGGGGCGGGTAATTACGGCATGTGTGGCAGAGCTTTTCAGCCGCGTCAATTGTGGATGTGGCCAAACGCGAAGATCAGCGTGATGGGCGGGGAACAAGCGGCCAATGTGCTTTTAACCGTGAAGCTTGATCAGATGGCGGCCAAAGGTCAAACTATGGGTACTGAAGAGCAGGCGGAATTCAAACGCCCGACTTTGGAAAAGTACGAAACTGAAAGTGCGGCTTCTTATTCTTCGGCGCGAATTTGGGATGATGGAATCATTGATCCTGCGGACACTCGCCGCGTTTTAGCTCTTGGAATTTCGGCCAGTCTCAATAAAACTTGGGGTCCGCAAGCCCAAGGTGTCTTAAGGATGTAGTGATGATGAAATTTTTGATAATCACGGAGCTTGAAAAAGTAGCTTACGTAAAATTGCACCGACCTGAGGTGCGCAACGCTTTTAATCCAGAGATGATCGGCGAACTCACACAGGTGTTTCAAGGTTTCCAGAACCGAAAAGATTTACGCGCAGTGGTCTTGCAGGGCGAAGGAAAAGCATTTTGCGCCGGGGCTGATTTGAATTGGATGCGCGAAATGGTGAATTTTACTTTCGCAGAAAACCAAGCAGACTCGTTGGTGTTGTTCACTATGTTTGAAGCGATCGCAAATTGTTCACTGCCAGTAATTGGTATGATTCACGGGGCCGCTTTTGGCGGCGCTTTGGGTTTGGTCGCAGTTTGTGATGAGGTTATTGCCGAAGAGGGAGCTCAATTCTGTTTTAGCGAAGTGAAATTAGGAATTGCCCCGGCTGTGATCAGTGCTTTTGTAAATCGAAAGGCCGTTGCCGGAAAAGTGCGCCCCTTGATGTTGTCGGGTGTGGTATTCAACGCCCACATCGCACAACAAGCAGGTCTTGTAACCGAAGTAGTTCCAGTCGGCGAAGGCCACACCACCTTACAAAAAGTCTTACACGGCTATTTGCAGTGCGGCCCCGAAGCCATTCGCGAAACCAAAAAACTATTAAACTCATTAAGCGGTATGAGTTGGGCCGAACAAAAAGAGGCCACAAGCAAACTCATAGCCGAACGCCGCTCCAGCCCCGAAGGCCAAGAAGGCCTAAACTCCTACCTACAAAAACGCCCCCCAGTATTTTAAAACGGCAAAAAGGTGCCAGGTAACCTTTTACGGCTGGCTCGCGTTATTGTAGCTTTGAATCGAAGAGGCAAGAATCAGACTCCGGAACTAGGTCTTTTGACGCACGATCGCAGTAAAAGGTTACCTGGCACCTTTTTAGGCTTCGAGGGGGATGAAGGTGAATTTTGTTACGTCTACGAGTCCTTGATCTGTGAGTTTGAGGGTGGGAATGACTGGTAAGGCGAGGAAGGCCATTTGGATGAAGGGCTCTTCGATTTTTACGCCGAGTTTTTTAAAGGCTGTTTTCAAGAGTTCGATTCCGGCTTTGATTTCTTCGGCACTCTTTAGGCTGAGTAAACCTGCCAAGGGGAGTTCTACTAAAGCTTCGACTTTTCCCTGATTCACGACGACGAAGCCGCCACCGGCTATAATCAGAGTGTTGGCCGCTAGTTCCATGTCCGCCGCATTCGTGCCGATCACCATCAAGTTGTGCGAGTCATGCGCAACAGAGCTGGCGATGGCGCCACTTGTAAGGCCCAAGCCTTTGACCAAGCCTTGCGCTGGCGGGCTATTTTTTCCATAGCGTTCGATATTGCACATGAACAGAACGTCAGACTCCGAAAACTTTGCGCCATCATACTGAATTTGTAAATGTCGAGTGATGATTTCATTTTCAACGATCTCAATCACATTGTACTTGGAAGCTTTTAAATGAAATTTTAATTCGCCAGATTTCAAAGGCGCGCGCTTCATCGTATTTTCTAGAGGAGGATTAGACTTTTCAAGATTTTCAGAAATCTTTTCTTGCAGAGGCAACTCAGAAACCCACTTGCCGCCGATCATGACGTCTTGAATTTCAACTTTTTCTAAGTTCTTAAGCAAAAGTAAATCTGCTTTTTTACCCGGAGCAACAAGTCCTAATCTTTTTAAACCAAAATGTTTGGCCGCAGAATAGGTCGCTAAACGATAAGCCACAGGAACAGCCACCTTGTGAGTCTGAATCAACTCGCGAACGATGAAGTCAATATGACCTTCGTGGGCAATTTCAAAGGGGTTGCGATCATCCGTGCAAAGTAAACACTGAGG
>JBBKWD010000229.1:0-4394 GCA_037968775.1 Bdellovibrio sp. | reverse complement strand
CAAATAAAAGAGGCCTATTTTGGTGGGATTCAATACGCCTTTACCAAAACGTTTATGGCAGGAGCCCTCTACAATTACTACTTGTTGAAGGAAGCCTCGATTACGGCAACTCTATTCTTCTGACAAGAGCATCGCAGGTACGGACTTCCTTTTGGTAGCAAGACCGCAGCAATTAACGCGGCATTGCTACCAAAAGGAAGTCCGTACCTAAAGCAACTTATAGACCCAAAATCCATCTTCGCGGATTTCGTATTTTATGTCGCTGCCTAATAAATCAAAACCATAGCGCGTACCCCAGGTTTTTGAATCCTCTAGTGGCAGCTGTCTTTTTTGAAATGCTGGACGTGGATCCAATTCTAAAACTTCAATAATTAAAGCGCGCAGATTTTTTTCGTCCTTGGGGTCACGTGTTTTTATTTCTTGTTCGGCCTCTGCGGTAAAGTGCACAGGGTGTCTCGGAATCGGTGCTGAGGCCCAGCCGGCGTTGGCTTCGGGTACAGAGTCCGCATAAGGGATGTAAGGCTTTATATCTAAGACAGGAGTATCGTCCAACAGATCCAAACCTGAAACATGTAGCTCGGGTCCACCAGGGGCATCGAAATCTACTTTTTTTAGTGTGACTGCCGACAAACCAATCGGGTTCGGACGATGCGGAGAGCGTGAAGCGAGAACTCCAACCTTACGAGCCCCGCCTAATCGCGGAGGTCGTATGCTTGGCTTCCAATTGCGCCCCCCGTGTTCATGAAAAACAAAAACAATCCACAGATGACTGAATTCTTCCAAACTGCGCAAGGCGGTTTTCAAATCCGGATCATCGTTGATCTTAATGATACCTTTAGCTTGTGAAACTAAACCCGGCTGGCGCGGAATTCCGAACTTATCCTTAAACGGAGACTGCACCCGTCCAATAGCTGAAAATTCGAAAACCTCGCCTCTTTTTTTTTTCACGATCGCGGTACAGCCGTGACGCCAATTTTAATGGCTTGTCCATCTATATCAGAGACTTCTGAATGCTTGCCTTGAGGCTCGGCACTCACCGCTAAGATATTTAACTTGGCCGTCAAGGTTTCACTCACGATCATTTCTTTGTGAGCTTCAAGAGCTTCTAACAAAGCGCCGTCGCACGCGATTTCCAAAGTGATCTTATCATCCATCTGGAAGTCCGCGGTTTTACGCGCCACTTGAATCTTGCGCATGATCTCGCGAGCCAAACCTTCGCGCTCTTGCTCCGGCGTGACTGTTGGATCCACTTGAATCGAAACTATTTGGTGTGTGGAAAGATCCGGATTGTCCCCTTTCGGAGCGCGACGGATTTCAACATCTGAAAGCTGAATCTCTTCACCTTCCACCATCACTGTTTGTCCACCTTCAAGTCTCAACAAACTTGCCAAATCCAACTTCTGAATTCCAGCACCAACGGCCTTCATCTTAGGCCCTAGGCGCTTACCTAGAACTGGGAAGTTCGCCTTGGCTGTGATCTGTACGTATTGATCTTCGTTAGAATCATAAAGTACAGAACGGAAATTGAGTTCATCCACAAAGTACGGCTCGAAACGCTTCAGCGTTTCTAAGATCTCGGGACTTCTGTGAATGATTTTAATTTCTCGCAATGGTATCTTTGCCTTCACCGCGATTTTCTCACGATGATTACGTCCCAAGGCCACCAGCACATCCATCGCCTTCACAGCTTCTTCAAGCTCTGGGCGCAGCATAGAAAGATCTGCAACTGGGAACGATTCCAAATGCACACTGTCTTTTTTATTCGCTAAAACCTGCGACAAGTTCTTATAAGTCACTTCGGACATAAAGGGCGCAAAGGGCGCCATCAAACGCGACAAGGTCGTTAAAACTTCGTGCAAAGTTTCATAAGCAAAACGTTTTTCCTCGGGCATGCCATCTTGCCAGAAATGACTGCGATTAAAACGAATATAGGTGTTCGTCAGATCTTCAATGAACTGCAAAAGCTGAGGAACTACATTGTAGAGGCGATAGGCATCCATTTCCTTATGGGTATTAGCAATCAGTCCGTTCAGACGAGACAGCACCCATTGATCCAAGATATTCGGCGAATTCTTCGCATCGCCCTTGGGCACAAAGCCATCGATGTTGGCATAGTTGGCAAAGAAGGAATAAGAATTCCACCAGCGCAATAAGATCTTACGAACGATATCGTAAACGCCTTTTTCAGAAAACTTAAGTTCTTGCCCCTTCACCACCGGAGAGTCGATCAAATACAAGCGCAAAGCATCGGCCCCATGCTGATTTAGAACTACCATCGGATCCGGATAGTTGCGCAAGCTCTTCGACATTTTACGACCGTCTTCAGCTAGCACCAAACCATTCACGACAACATTCTTAAACGGCGCTTGGTTAAACAGCGCGGTTCCAATAACTGACAAAGTATAGAACCAACCCCGAGTTTGATCCAAACCCTCTGCAATGAAATCCGCCGGGAAGGATTTCTTAAATTCTTCCACATTGGCATTCGGGAACCCCCACTGCGCGTACGGCATCGAGCCGGACTCAAACCAACAATCGAGTACTCCCCCGACCCGTGTCAGTGGTGACTTACCTGTTGGCGATGGGATTTCAATTTGATCTACATGGTCAATATGGAGATCTGTAATTTTTTGACCCGAAAGCTTTTCCAGCTCATCACGCGATCCCACACAAATCACTTCGCCTTCCGCATTTCGCCAAATCGGCAAAGGCGTACCCCAAAAGCGATTTCTAGAGATCGCCCAGTCGCGTGCATTTTCTAACCAGTTTCCGAAACGTCCATCACGCAAATGATCTGGTACCCAAGCCGTTTGCTGATTATTTGCCACCAGGTTTTCTTTTATTTTTTCTACCGCCACAAACCAACTAGAAACCGCGCGATAAATCAACGGAGTGTCCGAGCGATAGCAATAAGGATAGCTATGTTGAATGGTATCTTGCTTAAAGACTCGCCCCTTTTTCTTAAGGTCCGCGATGATATCTTTATCCGCATCCTTTACGCGCTTCCCTTGATAATCAGGAACTTCAGCCGTGAACATACCATCGTCATCCACCGGATTGACCATAGGAATTCCTTCACGGGCACAGGCCAGGTAGTCTTCCTCACCAAATGCGGGAGCCATATGCACGATTCCAGTACCACTGTCGGTCGTGACATGATCGGCTCTGATCACACGGAAAGCTCCTTTTTCAGCGCGATCGCCGAAATAAGGAAACAAGGGTTCATAGGTAAGATCTATAAGATCTTTGCCCTTTACTGTTTCTAGAATTTCAACTTCAGTGGCGACGTCTTTAAAGGCCGCACCCAAAAGAGCTTCTGCCAAGATCAAGGTTCTGCCACTGGATACTTCACGAACCTTCACATAGTCGATATCCATGCCGACTGCCAAGGCCAAATTCGAAGGCAAAGTCCAAGGGGTCGTCGTCCAAGCCAAAAGAAAAGTGTCTTTTTGATTCACAACGGGAAAGGTCACCGTCAGTGCCGGATCCTGCACCATTTTATAATTGAGATTGGCTTCAAAGTTTGAAAGCGGCGTTGAAATTCCCACTGAGTAAGGAACAACTTTATAGCCTTCGTAGATCAAACCTTTTTTGAAAAGTTCTTGGAACACCCACCACACACTTTGCATGAAGCTCACGTCCATAGTGAAATACGGATTTTCCATATCCACCCAACGACCGACCCTGCGAACCGTGGTCTTCCATTCTTGGGAGTATCTTTTTACGATCGAGCGGCAAGCGTCGTTGTAATTAGCAACCCCCCACTTCAAAACATCTTTGCTGCTTTCAATTTTATTGGCTTTGTTGATTTCATACTCAACTGGTAAGCCGTGACAGTCCCAACCGAAACGACGAGGAACCGTATAACCTTTCATCGTCCAATAGCGAGGGACAACGTCCTTTAAAACTCCGGCAAGCAAATGTCCGTAGTGAGGCAAGCCGGTCGCAAACGGAGGGCCATCATAAAAGCTGTAAGTTTTTTTACCCTTAGGGTCGAGAGACTGTTCAAATATTTTTTCTTGATCCCAAAAATCGAGAATGCCTTCTTCTTGTTTGGCAATCTGAACATCAGGTTTAACAGGCGTATAAGGAGCTTTTCGGGTATTGCTTGGATTTGTCATAAGTGTTCAATATTTAGCAAATATCAAAGACTTTTGCATCCCTTTCAGGACTCTTTTTGGGAATATTTCGGACGTCCTATTTCAAAACTTCGACTTGAGGCGGCATCAAAGGGACAAAAAAAATGGGGGGCTTCGTCAGCCCCCCTGGATCGTTGAAGGGAACCACCAAACCTTCAAGCAATCCGCACAATCTAAAATTTTAAGGCTCTGTTAGAAGTTTCGCTTTGCTTGAACTTCTACCCGGGAGGGGGCTCTTGCCACCGTGACCCACAG
>JBBKWD010000228.1:0-5634 GCA_037968775.1 Bdellovibrio sp. | reverse complement strand
ACGATGACGTTTGGCGACTTCAGTGGCTTCGGCGAGCTTGCGCTCGAGTTCTCGGCTCATCATGTGTCCTCCTCGAGTGTGCTTTTAAGTGGATGCTGGTTGAGCTGCGCAAACTGATTGACTTGCATCACTTTCATTTCTGCGATCTCAAGGCTAAAAACCCCAGCGACACCCGCACCCTTCTTATGTACATCTAACATCACTTCTGTTGCTTGCTCTTCTGTTTTTGCAAAAAAACGACGCAATACAAGAACCACAAAGTCCATAGGAGTGAAGTCATCATTTAACAAGATCACTTTGAACATCTTCGGCGTGTCTATTTTTGGGACAAGCTGGACGTCCGCTTCGCCTTCTGGACTCGCATAAGGATTGTTGCTGTTACTGTTGTCTCTTTTATTTCCCATGACTCTATTCTACCCTATGACTCAATTTGAGCACACTTTCCCTGATGGCAAGTCTAGGCCTCCTTTGAAAAGCTGGAGATAAGTCGAGGAGTGTCTTACCTCGATCCATATTTGTGGAACATTTTTAATATTCGCATTTGAGACGCTGTCTTGCATTTGGTACTTTGTTTTGACACACTGTTGGTGGTTAACAATTTAACAATTGAATTAAAGTTAGACAAATATTAACGGAGGTCTCGAGTGTTCTCAAAATCACGCACGTCACAGAAGGGTTTTTCACTTATTGAGCTTATGGTCGTTGTTGCGATCATCGGTGTGTTGGCAGCCATTGCGGTGCCAAACATTCAAAAGTATCTAGCAAAAGCTCGTCAAACGGAAGCGAAGACAAACTTGTCTTCATTGTATACATCAGAGAAAGCATTCTATGCGGAGTACTCTGCATATCACGGTATGTTTGAAGCCGTTGGTTATTCTCCAGAAGGTCAGCTTCGTTATAATGTTGGTTTCAGTGCAGCCGTGAGTGCTGTGGCTGCCGATGGTTATAATGGTGTTGCCGGAGCCAATATGGCGACATTAACTTATTGTGGTGTTGCCGGCGCCATGGTTAATGGCTGTACAACACTTCAGGGTGTTAACTCAGGCGCGCCGGATGCGATTGCTGGTGCCGCACTTGCAAAGCAAGCCTTCGTTGCGCAAGCAAGAGCATTCATTTTCAACGTAGGAACTGCAGACGTTTGGCAAATGACTCAAGAAAAAGTTCTTTCGAATACAGTCAATGGTATCCAATAGTTCATTTTCAAAATTGGAATGGTTAGAAAAGATCCCAAGCCTGGTGCTTGGGATCTTTGCGTTGGGGCTCGTCGTCTTCACGCAGTTCAAAGCGCCTTCTATGGTACAAATCGAGCGGCAGTTAATTGCGCCCCCACCTTTCATTGAACACTTAAGTTTCGGTTATCAAGAAGTTGTGGCGGATATGCTGTGGATTCGGGCCGTTCAAGACTTTGACTATTGTGATCAAAAGATTGCCAAAAATGTCTGCCGTAATAACTCGTGGCTTTATAAAATGCTCGATGCCGTGACCAACCTGTCGCCGCATTTTCGAATTCCTTACGCGGCCGGGGCGCTGGCATTGACGGTTATAATTACCGACGTCGATGGGGCGACAAAAATTTTTGATAAAGGTATTCAGTACTTTCCAAAGGATTGGCCTTTGCTCTATCGTGCGGCTTATCACTATCTTTACGAAGTAGGTGATAAACAAAGGGCAGCAGAGCTTTTGATTCAGGCTGGAAAAAATGGCGCGCCACCCTGGGTGTATTCATTGGCAGGTCGTTTGTATTCTGACGAAGGACGAAGGGAGCTGGCGGAGTCACTTCTAGCTCAGATGGTCCGTGACAAGCATGATCCATTTATCATTCAACGCTTGCGCGAAAAAATCGAAAAAACATTCAAAAATGAACCGGGTCAAGTGCCGTCGACGGCCCAATAGTCTTTTTTTTGGCCGGGTGCGGAACATTTGGTCCTCATAATCCCAAGCCAAGGCTTCAGTTCTTTTTCAGCCTCAAAAAAAACCACAGATTCTTGACGTCAGGCAAAAAGTGACCATATTGTGGGGACAAATTAAAAGACTGGTTTGATATGGCGAAAAAAGACTTCTACGAGATTTTGGGCGTTGCACGCGACGCAGAACAAGACAGCATTAAAAAAGCTTATCGCAAGCTAGCGATGCAGTTTCATCCTGATAAAAATCCCGGTAACAAAGAAGCCGAAGAAACTTTTAAGGAACTTGCAGGCGCCTACGAAGTGTTGAGTGATGCCAATAAACGAGCTCAATACGATCGTTATGGTCATGATGCCTTCACGGGCCGCGGTGGTGGCGGAGGCTTCCAAGACACAGAAGATATATTTGCCCACTTTGGCGATATTTTCGGTGATTTTTTTGGCGGCGGTATGGGCGGTGGTCAGCGTCAACGTCGCGGTCGCAATGAAGCCCGTCGGGGTTCTGATTTGCGATATATCACCGAGATCAACTTGAAAGAGGTTATTTCGGGAGTCGAAAAAGAAATTGAATTTGATACTGAAAAATCTTGCGATATTTGTAAGGGAAGTGGGGCCGAAAAAGGCTCTCAGCCTGTAACATGTCCGACCTGTCATGGGTCGGGGCAAGTGGTCCGATCACAAGGTTTCTTTGCGATGGCATCGACCTGCCCTCAGTGTCAGGGCCAAGGTACAATGGTGAAAAATCCATGTAAGCCGTGCAAAGGCAAGGGGCGTATGGGTGAACATCGCAAAATTCGCTTGAACGTCCCCCCAGGGGTCGACAATGGGACTCGCTTGCGAGTGACTGGCGAAGGGGAAGGCGGTTACGGCGGCGGTCCGACGGGGGATCTATTTGTGGAAATTCGCGTGAAACCGCATACGAACTTTGAGCGACGTGGCGAAGATCTTTTTGCGGAGCTATCCGTGCCTTATGTGCAAATGTTATTAGGTGCTGAAATTGAAGTGCCGACTGTGACGGGATCATCTCAACTAGGTGTTTCAAAGGGAACTCAATCTGGCGAGAGCGTGAAGTTGCCTGGTGAAGGTTTGCC
Source organism: Bdellovibrio sp. (assembly GCA_037968775.1). Classification (GTDB taxonomy): domain Bacteria; phylum Bdellovibrionota; class Bdellovibrionia; order Bdellovibrionales; family Bdellovibrionaceae; genus Bdellovibrio. The sequence continues at coordinate 2,639 of JBBKWD010000228.1, read as the reverse complement.
ATCATTAAGGGGCAATCGTCGTGGAGATATTTACTTCCGTGTGAATGTACAGTTCCCAGACAAACTGCAAAAAGAAGAAGAAAAACTTCTAAAGGAAATTGCCAAGATTCGTGGACTTCAAGTCGGGGACGAAGGCAGTGGTTTTTTTGGAAGAAAGAAATAGAACAGGGTCATCTGTCATCCTGCTCTTTCGCAGTCGCCGCTATCTTTCATGCCAATGTTCGAGACCTCGCTTATAATTTAATTTTATAGGAGGTCTTATGATCAGAAAAGCATCAGCCATTTGGACAGGGTCTTTGCAAAAAGGCCAAGGTGAAGTCACAACAGAAAGCGGCGCACTCAAGACTGCAAAATATTCTTTTGGAACACGCTTTGGCAAAGAGGCGGGAACCAATCCCGAAGAGCTTATCGGGGCCGCTCATGCCGGATGTTTCGCGATGGCGCTGTCAGCAGCCTTGTCGGAAAAAAAATTCGAAGCCAAAAAATTGGAAGTACATGCCGAAGTGTCCATCGAAAAAGAGGGCATCGGTTGGAGCATCACACATTCACATCTAAATTTAATTGCCGAAATTCCTGGAATTGACCAAGAGACTTTCGAAGAGATTGCCGCCCATGCAAAGGACAATTGTCCGGTTTCAAAAGCCCTGACTGCGGAGATATCGCTAGAGTCAACTCTACTACAAGGTGGCGAAGCCTCTGCGGAGCTCTAATGGCTAGGGTTGATTAAAATAATGCAAAAAATAAGGCCCCGACGGAAGGGTTTTGCCGGGGCCTTGCGGGTCGGCAGTCAGCAGATCTTCAACTCAGCGCTCCATTCAAGAGATGGGCAAGGGATTTATGTTGTCCCATGCTCCCCTCTAAATACGAGTTAAATGTTTGTAAGGAGTTGATTTTATTCATTAAAAAATGACCATCTAAAAGCCAATAAAAAAGTGAGCTTAGCCCCTTGACGAAGCCCCTATCGGCCCCACATTGTAAGTGCGTTAAGTGGAAGCCATCTCAAAAACACCATGTGCCATATTGCTCTCACAAACGCAGTTTAACGGACCGCTTCTTTAGTTGTTTCTGGTTGGGTCTACGTCGGTAACTGGTGTAGGTAAACGATGATTTTAAGTTCGATTTAAATTCGATATTTAAGATTGGTTTTAAATGGCGTTTTTGAGATGGCTTCTAAAAAAAATAAATTGTTTTAATGTCAGTTAAGGAGATCTTGGTATGGGTAAAATTATTGGTATCGATTTAGGAACCACGAATTCGTGTGTTGCTATTATGGAAGGCGGAGAGCCCAAAGTTCTTGTGAACGAGGAAGGTGCGCGTACCACTCCCTCAGTTGTTGCTTATACGAAAGACGGTGAACGTCTTGTGGGTCAAATCGCAAAACGTCAGGCCGTTACAAATCCTGAAAACACAATCTATTCAGCTAAACGCTTTATTGGTCGTCGCTTTGATGAAGTTCAAGAAGAAATCAAACTTGTTCCTTACAACCTTGTTGCTAAAGGCAATGACTGTGCGTTTAAGGTTCAAGGTAAAAGCGTTTCCCCAGAAGAAGTGGGCGCTGCAGTTCTAGCAAAACTTAAAAAAGTAGCTGAAGACTATCTTGGCGAAGCCGTTACAGAGGCTGTTGTCACTGTGCCAGCTTATTTCAACGATGCGCAAAGACAGGCAACAAAAGATGCCGGTCGTATCGCAGGTCTTGAAATCAAACGTATTATCAACGAACCAACAGCGGCAGCATTGGCTTACGGTCTTGATAAAAAGAAAGACGAAAAAATTGTTATCTATGACTTCGGTGGCGGTACCTTTGACGTATCAGTTCTTGAAGTGGGTGACGGTGTTGTCGAAGTTCGCGCAACCAATGGTGACACCCACTTAGGTGGTGACAACTTTGACGTGGTGATCTTGGAGTGGTTGATTTCTGAGTTCAAAAAAGAACAAGGTATCGACTTAAAGAACGATAAAATGGCTTTACAACGTCTAAAAGAGGGCGCAGAGAAAGCAAAAATCGAACTTTCAACTGCACAAGAAACTGAAATCAACTTGCCATTCATCACAGCAGACCAATCAGGTCCTAAGCATTTGATGATCAAGTTGACTCGTTCTAAATTTGACCAAATGACGGAAGACCTTGTAAAGCGCTCTATGGAGCCTTGTCGTAAAGCCTTGGCAGACGCGGGCCTTAAGTCTTCTGAAATTGATGAAATCGTTTTAGTTGGTGGTTCAACACGTATTCCAGCTATTCAAAAAGCTGTGAAAGAATTCTTCGGTAAAGAGCCAAATCGTACTGTGAATCCAGATGAAGTTGTGGCTATTGGTGCCGCCGTTCAAGGGGGCGTGCTTTCTGGTGATGTGAAAGACGTTCTTTTGTTAGACGTAACTCCTCTTAGTCTTGGTATCGAGACTTTGGGTGGCGTGATGACGACTTTGATCGAACGAAACACAGCGATTCCTTCTAAGAAATCACAGGTGTTCTCGACAGCTGCGGACAACCAGCCAGCGGTTGATATCCACGTCCTTCAAGGTGAGCGCAAGATGTCTACGGATAATAAGAGCTTGGGCCGTTTTGAATTGTTGGGTATCCCACCAGCGCCTCGTGGAGTTCCACAGGTCGAAGTGACTTTTGATATCGATGCCAACGGTAT
>JBBKWD010000227.1:0-6862 GCA_037968775.1 Bdellovibrio sp. | reverse complement strand
CTTTAGCTTTTAACTCCAAATTACAGATGGGCAGGGAATTGATAAGTTTCATTTTCTTTCGCGAAGATTTTCCGAGCGGCCTTGCCGCCAAGCAAAGCCCCTTGGAAAAACGCGCGAGGCCCCCAATATGATCCCAGTCCCAATGACTTAAGTGCACGGCTTGAGCTTTGTCGCTGCAAATATTTTTCATTTTTCGCAGCGGAAAAAACTCACCTCCAAAGTCAAAATGCTGACAAGAGCTGTCGGTCACGTCGCTGGTCCACAACCCTTGACCCACATTCCAAACAATAAAATACCTTCCCGTCGGCAGATTATCCAAACGACTCGCGCTTAAACTTATCAGAATTATAAAAAGAAAAATTTTCATCTCGTTCCTTTGCGCGGGTTTTCACCGAGTCGATCTTGTCCCTGCCGTCCGCGCAGGCGTAAGAAGTGAACAAACACCTGCCAAAAAAGAATCCACAGCCAATTGCTCGCTACAGAAAATGACGATGCTTGTGTTAGCACGATAGGCTCTGCGCCGTGAGAAAGGATCCAGTGAAAAAAGGCTTCACACTTTTCAAAAAGAGAAAGCAAGGGGGGGAACAAAAGGGCCCCCCAACCGAGTGGTAGCAAAACAAAAGATATATACGGTAAGAGAGCTATATTGAAAACGACACTCAGCGGGTGCAAGTTCCCCCAGCCCCAAAGAGGGACGCTCATTAAAACAAATAGGCAGAGTTGAGAGATGAGGATGCGAGAAAACCCCTTTTGCGTCCCCAGTACCGAGGGCAGACACAGGGCTAACGAAGCGCACCAACTTAAAATCAACGACATTGACTGCCACCAGGCTGGAAAAAGAATCAAACAAGTCATCCCAGCTAAGGCCACAAGAAGATCGGGAGGCAAATGGACTCGCAGACGTTTTCTTGTGGATTTTAGACCCCAGCCAAAGAGGGCGCGTACTACGGGGGGCTGCCAACCAACCAGGAGCGAATAGAATCCTAGGAAAAATATTCTTACAAAGCCTGGAATTTTCAGAATGCCGAAAAATTGATCAATCAAAATCAAGTGGGCTCCCGACACCACATAGGCGTGAATAAGGGAAGTGCGAAGCAAGTTTTTCTGCTCAGAGGAGTGGGGGAGTTTTACCCCACAGATCAGGGCTGCCAAGGAAGCTGAGCTCTGAGGAGAATAAGGGAGATGTTCCTCACACTTTTTTTGAAAAAGGCGCGAAAAATTTGATGTGTTATTCAGCACATTTGAAGAAGTGGGAATGCTTAAACTCAGCGCAAATAGGAGAAGAATGATCATAGTTTTAATGGGTTAGCAAATTTCACTCTCGCTCCGCATTCTAAAATTATCTGTCATGGAGTCCGTGCGTCTAAGATTACCGGATTTTAAGATCTGAAATTTAATAGCTTAATTACGTCGCTATAATTAAAAAATACATAGTAAAATCATATGTTTATATCATGCCTAGATAGCGGGCAATCCGCTCAAAGCCTTGAAAGCAAATAGGTCTAAGGTCTAGCATTACAGTAACTCAACATTTTATGTGGATAAGTCCTGCTTGTTTGCACTTCTCAAGGCGTGTCATACTATCGATACAACTCGAGGTGACGACAGATGAAGCAACTTAGACGATTAGCAGCAACGGTCCTTATCAGTTTTCCTTGTGTCCTTATTGCAAAGCCTGCGCAGACATTTACAAGCCCCAAACAGGGGCTGACTAAATCTGCTTTGCTTTTGGAGCTTACCGGCAAAGACATTTCTAAAGAAAGTGATACGACTCTGTATGCTGAAATGGTAGGCGCTTATCAGCGCGATGATGAGATTGCCTTTAAGAGCCGTTTACAGAGCATGATGTCACGTTATTCAAAAAGTGCTTATGCTGACAACGCTCTCTTTCTTGCGGGTCGTATGGCGGTGGACCGTAAAAACTACGCCGAAGCGATTCGTTTTTTTGGAAGAGTTGAAAAAGAATATCCTAAAAGCAACCGTGTGATCTCGGCAAAATTTGCAAAAGCGATGACTTATAAAAGAATGAATCTTCCTGATTTTGCACGTCGCTCGTTGGCGGAAGTGAAGATGAGATACCCCGGCAGCCCCGAATCTTTTCGTGCGGATGCTGAATTAAAAATGATTAAGTAATCACTCGGCAAGGATGCGTTTGTGAGAAAAAAAGGTATTAAGATTTTATCGGTCGTGTTGATGGCAGCCTGTTTGGCACATGCTCAAGAACCCGCTACGGGTTGGGAAGACGATCCATTGGATGTGATCGAGCCAAACTCTCTGCAGCAAGATCAGGTCTCGGAGCCAACTGTTCCGGATTTTCAGGAAGTTCCAGAGGAGGGAGCGGCCCCCATGGATGTCGCTGAACCCGAGGCTCCTGCGAGTTTGCCCGAGTCTCCTCCTGAATTCAATGCAGAAGTTCCTGCCCCCGCGTATCAAACGCCAGAGGTGCCTTTTCAAGAGACAGCGGTGTCTTACGGAAACAATGACCCTGATTTCAATAAAGAGTCGCGGTTTAATTCTATTTACAAAAAATATAACAGACAGCCGACGGCACCCGATGTTTGGGAAAAAGTTTTGGGCGAACGCCAGGCTGAAACTTACAACGTGCAAAAGGGTGACACCCTTTGGGATATTTCAAAAACTCTTTTTGGGGATAGTTATTTTTGGCCGAAAGTGTGGGCTCTTAATAAAGAGGGAATTCTTAATCCGCATGAAATCAATCCCCTGATGTCGATTCAGTTTTTCCCCGGCAGTGCTGAAAGTGTGCCAACGGTTAACTTGGCAGAAGCATCCACTGTGGAAAAAGACGCCGCTCAAGTTGTTGTCGACTCGAATACGGGAGCTAAAGAATTTGTCTCTATTCCAAAGGCTCGCTATCGCACGCCCGTGCTAAAAAAACTGCCGGAAAGTATGCCGCGCTATCAACCCGATGTGACTGTGGATGCAAAGACTCGTTTAGAAATTGGCAACCCGCGAACGCAGTTTCCTCCGGCACCAGAATACTTGAGCTATTATTTGAGCGATAAACTCATCGAAGGCGATGGTTTTATCAGCTCTACAGGTCTTGGCTCTAAAACGGCAGCGGAGTTTCAGAATGTTTATGTTCGGATCAAAGGAACGCCTGCAAAGAGTTATTCGATTCAAAAAAATCTGACCTTGATCAAAGATCCTCGTCAGGAGGGGCGTAAGGCTCAAATGGTCGAATATCAGGGGGAGCTGGAAGTTCATGAAAAAGTCAGTGAGCACGGAGATGTCTATCGCGCTATGATAACTAAGTCCATTTCCCCCGTGGATGTGGGGTCTATTTTAACGCCGGGTAAGCTGCCTATGATCGATATATCACCGGCTCCCATAACATCAGGAGTTGGGGGTATGATTATCGGCGGGCAGTTTGACAAAGGGCGTGCCCTTTTTGGTTCGTCTTCTTTAGTGTTCTTGGATGCGGGTTCACAAAATGGACTTCAGCTGGGGCAGAATTTGAAAATTTACGCTGATGAAAAATTGCGAAATAAAAAAACTGAAGCCGAGATAAACGACCGAGCCATTGGAACTGTTAAAATTGTTCGCCTGTCATCGGGGTTTGCAACAGCCTACGTGATTTCTTCTCTGGAAGATATTTTACCGGGTGACTATGTTGGTACTGGCAAGGCTCAAGCCTTTATGGGGCCAGCATCTTCAGCTAGTGGGTCCACCGATTTGGAACAAGAATTCGATTCTATGCCGGATTCGGCAGCACCGACGGACTCCGGATCAGACGACGGCGATCTAGAACTTTAAGGTGAATTGACGAGTTCCTGTAATTTGCATGAGCTCGTTATATGAATGAACTTTATTGCGTAACCCAATTAATCAAAGCCCATCCACGCCATACTTTGGATGCCTTCCAGCTGCAGCAAGTCTATCGACGGCTGGGGCACCAAGACCTGCTGAATCGTGACTCCTTATTAAAAGAACTGCATATGCTGTTGCCAGAGACCGCCGCGTATCTTGAAAAAAATCATCGCCTTTATTCGGAATTACTTTCGGCCGCTCAAGGGCACTATGAACTCGGCGTGAAATTTGTTTGCTATGGTGAAGCCCACTATCCAGCAGGTTGTTATCTCATGGAGGACCCACCCTTAAGTTTTTCGTATATGGGGGCACCCGCCTGGCAAGAAGGAAAAAGTTTGGCCGTCGTGGGTTCGCGTGAACCCCAACGGGAATCCTTAGAGTGGATGGAACAGGAGTTTTCAAAATTCTGTGAATCAGAAAAAGCCGTCATCGTCAGTGGCGGGGCACGCGGAGTGGATCAAAAATCTCATTCCATTTCTTTACGTAAACAGGTGCCCACTCTGATTATTCTGCCGTCGGGATTAGGGAATCTTTATCCTGACAGTTTGAAAGACTGGGTTCATCCCGTGATGGACCAAGGGGGCTGTTTGATCAGTGAATATGATTTTCAACAGCGCATGCACAAGTACCTCTTTCATCATCGTAATCGACTGATAGCCGCCTTAGGCAGAGCGACTCTGATCGTGGAGGCTCGCAGACGCAGCGGTACATTGATCACGGCCCAACAGGCGGCCCAGTTGGGCCGTCCCGTGTGGGTGGTTCCCGGGCATCCGCGAGATCCCCACTTTCAAGGCAGCTTAGATCTTTTAAGTGAAGGCGCCAGTTTAGTTCGTGATGCTCAAGATTTATCCATGTTTTTTCACTCTGAGTTAAGATTGCCTGAAGAGGGGTTGGTACAGCTAGGGGAGAGCCTTCGGCTACACCCCTATATGTAGTGATGCTTTCAGCTAGTCAAATTTGTTTCAAAAAAAGTGAAATGATCTAAAAAATTCTTTTGCAAGGAGTCGCCCTTGCACCTACCATTTGAAACAAGGGAGGGGCGATGTGGTCAAGGATGACCGTGGTAGTATGGATGCTACTGCATCGCTTCTATTTTTTTGTGCTAATTCCAGTTTCTGCGTAAAGTTTCAAAACCAAAAAATCCAAAAATTAGATTCGGTGACCAGATAGCAATCAGTGCGGGCATAGATCCGTTGCGAGACATACCTTCGGCGGCGACATAAAGAATCCAATAAAAGATGATCAATCCGATGCACAAGATCATTCCGCCAGCCTTTGCAGAGCGACGGTTGGTGGTAGTTCCTAGTCCAACGCCGATAAGAGCAAAGACAATACAAAGCACAGAAATTGCCAAGCGCTTGTGATATTCGGTTTCCAGAGTGCGCCGCTCTTCGGGGTCTTGGATCTCGTGTTTTAAGCTTTCACGCACCTCCGCAAAGGTCAGTGACTGTGGCGACTTAGCTCGCTCTTGTAAATTCATAGGCTCAGAGAATCGTACATCATAGGTATCAAAACTGATTTTTGTATGGGTCTTGGCCTGACGATGAATCTCACCACTGTTAAGGCGCAAAAGAACCTCGTGGCCGGGACTCTCCGGATCGGGAATAATTTGACCTTCTTTGGCAATAATCGTGAGCGGCGTATCGCTGCTTTTTTCATCGTATATAAAAACATTTTGCATGATCCCTTTGTCTGAATTGACCTGGTTGGCATAAACCACCATGTCAAAAAAACCTTCAGAGAAAGTTCCCTCTTTGATCACGGCACCAGCCTTGGTGCTGGCCAATCGAGAGTAAAGAACTTCGAATTGCCGGTTGCCCCAAGGAGCAATATTGAAAGACATCTGTGCCGAAAGAGTGCCGACCAGCAGCGAAAGAATAAGAGCGGGCAAAAGGATCACTCCCATATGCAGGCCGGAGGCTTTCATTGCGACCATTTCAGAGTCTTGGCTGAGACGTCCATAGGTGAGTAAGACGGAAAACAACAGGGCCATGGGAAATAGCACGGGTAAAAGTGAAATCACCACATAGGAAATGATCTGTGCAATGACGGTAAGGGAAACGCCGTGAACCAGGGCGAACTCTGTCAGGCGCAGAACTTGGAACATCAAAATGATGGAAACAAACACCAAAAGACCCACCGCAAAGCTGGGGAGCATTTCGAAGAAGATATATTGGGCCGCTTTTTTTCCGTGGAATAGACTTAGCATTGGATAGCATTCTAAACAGAAAATTACCGCGAGTCACCGCGCCAATCGTCGGGTTAGTTGAGTTGACCCCCGGCTTTCCTTAATTGACAATAAGCTAGTATGAGCAAGGTGTTTTTAGTCTATGAAGATTATGCAGATTTGATGAGTGTCGAGGCGACTCTAAAAAGAGTGGGCTTTGACGTCTTGGGAATCACGAGTGAATACTCGATGGCCGATCAGATGATCGGTTTTAATCCCGATATTGTAGTCGGGTCAGGGAGTGCCGGTAAGGTGACAGCTCTGGGGGTTGGCAAGCGACTGCGTGAAATGACGCGGTGGCAGGGTAAGTCCATTTTGATCTTCCCACCTAACTTCAAGCCAGCACCCGCGGAGCTTATAAAAATCCGCGTGGACATGATTCTCGAATCTCCAGTAACTCCGATTCGATTGATGCAAGTCATAGCTCGCCTATTGGGGCAGGATGAAGCCGTTCTTTTAGAGCGTCTTAATAAAACCATGGCGGACCCCGCATACAAGTCGGGCGCGGGTGGAGCCACGGGTGCAGCGTCGCCATATACGGACGAAGAAGCCATTCATGTGAAGGGCTCTGTAGGTGATGAGCAGGATGAAGACTCTTCTGTAAATATTCAGAATGAAAAGCAAAAAATTGGTTTTCGCTTTGGCAACAGAATGAATGCTGTGGAATTGGAGGCGGAGGAAAAGGCGAGCTCTGCCGATGAGGCTTTTCCTGATGTTGACCTTAGAGCCCTCGAGCGGGAACTGACCGGTGGAGGAGTTCCAGAGTCCGAACAGGTCGAAGTCGCCGAAGAGCCTGATCAACCGTCG
>JBBKWD010000226.1:0-10264 GCA_037968775.1 Bdellovibrio sp. | reverse complement strand
GTCGACCACGGTAAGACTACCTTGGTGGATCATTTGATTAGACAAGCGGGAACTTTCCGCGACAATGAGCACGTTGAAGAACGTCTTATGGACTCCATGGATCTTGAAAAAGAGCGCGGAATCACGATCGCAGCAAAGAATGCATCGTTCATGTACAAAGATATCAAAGTAAACATCGTCGATACACCGGGACATAGTGACTTTGGTGGCGAAGTTGAGCGTATCTTGAACATGGTTGATGGTTGTATCTTGCTTTGCGATGCCTCCGAAGGACCTTTGCCTCAAACACGTTTCGTTTTGAAGAAAGCTCTTGAAGGCGGAAAAAAAGTTATCGTTTGTATCAACAAAATCGATCGTTCAGATGCTCGTATTCAAGAAGTTCACAACGAACTTTTCGATTTGTTCATCGACCTTGATGCAACTGAAGAACAATGTGATTTCCATACAGTTTATGCCATTGCGCGTGAAGGTATGGCGACATTGGATCCAGCTGTGAATACTGGCACTTTGCAGGTTCTTTACGATGCAATCGTAGACTTGATTCCACCTCCAACAATTGTGGAAAACGCTCCTCTGCAAGTAATGGTTTCTAATATCTCTTACAATGATTACGTTGGTCGTTTGGCTATCGGTCGTATGAGAGCAGGAACTATCAAAGTCGGCGACGAAGTTATGTGTGTTCAAGAGCACTCGCAGAAAAAAGTGAGAGTCACTGCTTTATTCCAATACAAAGTAAATTCACAGGTTGCCGCTCAAGAAGTCGGCGCAGGTGATATGGTTGTTATTGCGGGTATGGAAGACTTCACTATCGGTGACAGTATTACTTCAGCTGTGGACCCTCGTCCATTGCCGCGTATTCGTGTTGAAGAGCCAACTGTGGGAATGCTTTTCTCTGTAAATAACGGACCTTTTGCGGGTCTTGACGGGAAAAACGTTACTTCACGTAAAATCATCGAGCGCCTGGAAAGAGAACTTCTTTATAACGTTGCCATCCGTGTTGAGAAAACAGACCTTACAGATTCTTTCAAAGTTATCGGTCGTGGTGAGTTGCAATTGGGTGTATTAATTGAACAAATGCGCCGTGAAAACTTTGAGCTCTTGGTTTCAAAACCGACTGTTATCTTTAAGACAGAAGACGGTAAGAAAAAAGAACCAATGGAAATTGCCGTTGTCGACATTGAAGATCCATTCGTGGGCGCGGTTACCGAGAAGCTTGGTAAACGTAAAGGTGTCATGACGAATATGGTTCAAAAAGGATCAGGTCGTACTCGTTTGGAATTCCGTATTCCAGCTCGTGGTCTGATCGGTTACCGTTCAGAGTTCCTTACGGACACTCGCGGTACAGGTCTTTTGAATACACAATTCGACGGCTGGGATGACTACCGTGGCGAGATTGAACACCGTTTGAATGGCGCCATGATCTCTGACCGTAAAGGTGAAGCAACAGCTTACGCAATCTGGAATCTTCAAGAGCGCGGTATGATGCTTGTTAATCACGGTGACGAAGTTTACGAAGGCATGATCGTGGGTGAGCACGCTAAGGACAATGACCTAGAAGTGAACATTACACGTGAAAAGAAATTGTCAAACGTACGTGCTTCGGGTTCTGATGAAGCTATCCGTGTTATCCCAGTTAAGAAGTTTACTTTGGAACGCGCTATGGAGTGGATCAAAGAAAGTGAATTGATTGAAGTGACACCGAAGAACATCCGTCTTCGTTTGCGTGAATTGGATCCGCACAAACGCCCTAAAGGATAGGGGCTTAAGGAAATAATGAGTACGAACGTTGCCATTGAGATTAAAGATGTAACCAAAAAATACGACGACAAGATCGCCGTTGATGGAATCAGCCTGGAAATCCAAAAAGGTGAATGTTTCGGAATCTTAGGTCCTAATGGTGCGGGTAAATCCACGACCATGAAAATGATGTACTGCTCGGCGCTGGTGACCAGCGGCGAGCTTTATGTCCTCGGTCTGAACGTTAAAAAAAACTACCGCGAAATTAAATCTCGAATCGGCGTCGTCCCTCAGGACGACGGCCTTGATCCAGACTTCACAGTTCTTGAAAATCTTCTCGTTTATGCCAGCTATAACAATATTATCAAATCCGATGCGGAGCTCAGAGCTCAGGCGCTTCTACGTTTGATGAAGCTTGAGGAATATCAGGATCGTTCGGTAGAAACCTTGAGTGGTGGCATGAGACGTCGTTTGGCCATTGCGAGAGGCCTGATTAATTCTCCGGAAATTATATTTATGGACGAGCCAACGACAGGCTTGGATCCTCAGGCGCGAGTTTGGATTTGGGATTTTTTTAAAAATTTAAAGTCTGAAAAAAGCACCTTGATACTGACGACTCACTATATGGAAGAGGCAGAACAAATGTGTGATCGCGTGGCGATCATCGATGGTGGAAAGATTTTAACTGTCGGAAAACCTAAGGACCTCATTCGTGAGCTCATTGGCAAAGAAGTTGTGGAGTTCGATACGAATCCTGTGGATTTGAATTACTATTTGGGGCGTTTACGCGCCGAAGGTTATTCGTATCAAGTTATCAAAAACACAGTCTCTGTGTTGGTGAAAGAGCATCAAGAGGGCCGGAAGGTCGTTGATTTGATAGCCAGCGATAAGATCTATATTCGGAAGCCAACCCTGAATGATGTATTTTTAAAACTTGCAGGCCACCAATTGAGGGATGAATAGATGAGATTTAAAGACTATTTCATTACCCCGAAATTCAACCGTGGCTCGTTGCGGGTGTGGTCGCGTAACTTCCTGTACTTTAAAAAGACTTGGTTGGTTTCGGCCTTCTGGATTGTTCTTGAGCCAGTATTTTATTTAGGCGCTATTGGCTTTGGTTTGGGTTCTTTTGTGAGCAATATGGGTGGACTGACTTATATAGAGTTTTTCTTTCCAGCCCTTCTTTGTTCGACGGCGATGATGGTGGCCTTTTTTGAAGGAACCTATGGCAGCTTTACCAAGCTGACTCATCAAAAAACTTACGCTACCATCATGATGACTCGTATTGGACCAGAAGAAATTGTTGCGGGCGAACTGTTGTGGGCAGCTAGTAAAGGCTTTATCGGAGTTCTAGGTGTTGCAATTGTGGCCTTGTTTTTCGGCCTGATCGATTCCTATAGAATTATTCTAGTTCTTCCAATTTTATTTTTATTATGTGGCTTGTTTTCTTGTGCAGCTATGATTTTGACTTCATTTGCACACAACTATGATTCATTTATTTATTCGACATCGGGGCTTATCGTGCCGATGAGTTTATTAAGTGGAACCTATTTTCCTTTAGACCAATTGCCCATAGGGCTTCGTTATATCGCTTATTTATTCCCTCTGACTCATGCGGTTGCAGCTGTTCGGGGAATTCTGCATCAAGGTTTTTCTGCGATGATAGGCGTGCATATTTTAGTGCTGATCATAACGACTTGGATCTTTATGAATATCGCTTTCCATCGCCTGCACAAGCGCCTGTTGAAATAAGCTATTCAACCTCTGTAATTTTAATTCCATTTTTTCTTAAGAGCTCGGTAAAGACACCGTCCCCGGGGGTGGTGTTTCCAGAAAAGCTGCCGTCATAAATTTTGCCACTGCCACACATAGGTGATTTGGATTTTAAAAGGGCTTCCGTAGCACCACACAGGTGGGCAATCTGCAGTGCCTCTTCTGCTCCGCGCTGGTATTCGGCGGTCACATTCACACCTTTGTCTGTGACGACCTGCGAGCCGATTCTTTCGGCCGGTGGCCGAGGGGTCGTGAGGCCTCCCAATTGTTCAGGACACACCGGAATGGCTTCGCCACGCTTTACGAGGTCTACAATATCTAGGCGAGTTTTGGCCTGGCAATCATAGCGGCAATGAACTCCGGATAAACAGGCAGAGACAATTTTCATCTACTCATTCCCTTCATCCTCGGGGAGTTCAATCGTTGCCGGGGATTCGAAAGTTCCGTTCTGAGGACCATCCAGATTCTGGCGTTTTTCTTCTAGGGAATTTTCAAGATCTTGCAGGGTCAGCTCCTCGCCCTCAATTTGATCTTCAGAGCTATAAGCATCAGGTGGAGGTGCTGGGTTAAAGAAGTGTCGAACCTTTTCAACGGCGACATTGTATTCCTCTTCATTGATGCGGTGATACTGATACATATTGAAGATAATTTCATTAAGTCGTTTTCGCGCAAAAGGTGTGAGTTCTTTTGTGTGATAAGAGCGAGAGTATTTAATGGGACTAGGTAAGACCATCGCAAAAAAGGCACTTTCCACCACATCGAGTTCAGCGGGCGATTTCTTGAAATAGAAATTAGCTGCGGACTTAATGCCGTAGACATTTTTTCCGAATTCGACCACGTTCAGATATCGCTCGAGAATTTCTTTTTTATTGAGTGTTTTTTCAATCCGATCAGTGATCAGGGCTTCGAGTCCTTTGCGGAAGAAGGTGCGATCTTTGGAAAGAAACATATTCTTGGCGAGTTGCTGAGTGATGGTGGATCCGCCTCTTTTGAAACTCCCAGATTCAAGTCCCTCGCGAAAGTTCTTTTCAATTACGGCCCACTCGAAACCATTGTGATTATAGAAGTTGCTGTCCTCAGTCAGAACAATCGTTTTTTGCAGATAGGGCGAAATCTTATTGAGTGGTGCATAGTTCTTCGAGGTCGGGCAGAGATCGACTTCGTACATCGTAGTCACAAGACAGTCCTTTATTTCTTGCGAAGAGGGCAGCCATAAGGTCAAAGAAACAAGACCAACAAGAACGGCTGAAATTGCAATCAGAAAAAATAGCGCGGACGCCTTTACGTACTTAAACGAGCCCATTTTCTTTCATCCATTGAACGCTGTTATGGAGGGCCTCTCTGGCGGAGCGAGGATGGAAATCGAGTTCTTTTCGAGCTTTAGTAGAATCAAACCAGTGGTACATGGTGGCAGTCCAGGCATTCTCGCGACTTAAGGGACCCTTGAGTCCGATTTTTTCCATGCAATCACCAAGGGCTCCAACAGTATGAAGAACAGAGTCTGGAAGTTGATGAGTCGGAGGTTTTACGCCAGCCTCTTCGGCGATGATACGGAACAGATCTTTAATAAGTAAATTTTCGCCGGACAGAATATAGCGCTCTCCGCTGCGTCCTTTTTCCCAGGCGTTTAGAATTCCCTGAACGACGTCTTCGACGGCTACAACATTGACGCCGCCGGAAGTGAAGAACTTCAACTTCCCTTGGGCGACTTTAAGTTGCATTTTACGGCTGCCTTTTTTTGCATCCCCCGCCCCGTAAATTGTTGTGGGATTCAAAATAACGGCGTTGATTTCACTTTTTTGGCAGGCCGCCTTTACGATCTCTTCAGCTTGATGCTTTGTTTCAAAATATCCTAGATCGAGATCGTGAATATTAAATGGCGAGTCCTCGTTCATCACTTGGTCTTGGGAATAGCCAGCACCTATGGCCACCACTGAGGATAAATAGACCAGGCGCCGGATTTTGTGTTCTCTGCAAACATCGACAACATTTTGAGTTCCCAGTACGTTGACTCTTTCCATGGCGGCACGTTGGGATTTTTTATAAGCAATCACACCTGCCAAATGAAAAACAGTATCGATTCCTTTAAAGGCCTCGAGCAACGAATGGACGTCGGTGACATCACCGTGGACGAATTTGCAATGTACACCTGACAACTCCGAAAGATCACTGTTGGGTCTAACGAGAGCATCCACATGGTAGCCTTCTTGGACTAAAGCTTTGGTTAACCAACTGCCTAAAAAACCATTTGCTCCGGTAACCAAGACCTTCATGTCTTCATCCTTTGTCTATCAATGCGCGCCAGGACCCTGAAGCAGAGTCGAGAAAATAAAAGTCCAAAAAATACGCCCAAGAGCCCGCCACAGATAACGTCCGTGGGGAAATGCACGCCATTGTAAACGCGGCTATAGGAAACTATAAAAGCAATCCCGTAGGTGGTCGCAGCGGCCGCAGGGAAAATGGCTGAAACAAAACTTGCGAAAGTAAACATGTTGGTTGCGTGATTGGAGACGAAACTATAGCCCCCAGAAGGGGCTCGAACGACCACTTGGAGTCCTTGAGTTTGCGGCGGGCGAGGTCGCTGAACGGTTTTCTTAAAGGCCCAGTTCCCGACACCATCTGAGGTTGAAATGGCAAGCAGACAGAAAACAAAAATCGTCAGTCCCTTTGCAACTCCACGACGCCACATAAAAATAAATAAAATGGCCGGAACCAAAATTGACTTAAAGAAAATGGTTTTGTGAAGATCTGTCACAGCTGGAAAAAAAGCATCAGCCCACGCGGAGGTCCAGTGGGAGTTGATGAGAACAAATAGCTGCTTATCGAGAGATAAAATAAAGTCGAGCATCATGAAAACTCTAACCTAGTTTTTCGCTCGCAGAAAGTCTAGGTCTTTCGTTGGTCCAAGTGTATTGGATACGGCTCTATGGCATCATCTGTTTATGGACAAAGCGACATGGATCGGCCTTGCGATAGGCTTCGGTGGAATATTGGGCGGAAACCTTTTAGAGGGTGGGCATGTTGGCTCGCTCATGCAATTAACGGCCTTCGTTATTGTATTGGCGGGAACCGTGGGTGCGGTGATGGTTTCGAGTTCTGAAAGAGACCTTGCAATTGGTTGGAACTTGGGAAAAAAGGCTTTTCATAAAGAGGAAAGCGATCTAGATAAGCGTGTGCAAGAAATTGTGGATTGCGCGCGACTTGCAAAAAAAGAAACGCTTTTAGCACTTGAGCCAAAATTGGTGAATATTCAGGATCCGTTTTTAAAAGGAATTCTTAGAAATATTGTGGATGGCGTTTCAGTGGATATCATTCGCGATATTTTTGAAACCCAAATACATACGGAAGAAGAAGAGCTTCTGGCGGGAGCCAAGATTTGGACTGATGCAGGTGGATTTGCGCCGACAATTGGAATTATCGGAGCCGTTTTGGGTCTTATCCATGTGATGGGAAATTTAACAGATACAGAAAAGTTGGGTGCGGGTATCGCCGTCGCATTTGTCGCTACAGTTTACGGTGTGGGATCGGCCAATTTGTTGTTCTTGCCTATGGGGAATAAAATCAAAAGAAAAATTCATGCTCTTACCCGCGAAAAACAAATGATACTCGAGGGGGGGCTTTTGGTCGGCAGTGATATGAATCCTCTGGTGTTAGAGCAAAAGTTGCAATCATTTCTGCAAAAGAAATAGAGTCTGCTGATGAGTCGAAACCGCAAAAGACACGAAGAACATGAAAATCACGAGAGATGGTTGGTTTCCTATGCCGACTTTATCACGCTGCTGTTTGCATTTTTTGTGGTGATGTATGCGACTTCAAATGCCAACGAAGAAAAACAAAAGGAATTTGAAAATTCGGTGAAACTTAATTTTCATTTGGTAGGCAAGGGCGGTTCTGATTCAGAGAGTAACGACATTGAAAATGCCATTGCCGAATTAGTGATGCCCATTGGGGTATTCCCGCGCAAGGGCGGGCCGAAAGAGGCCGAAGACTTTGTGGAAAGATCTCTGAATAAGTCGATGAGCGGTTCGCAAAAGCGAATGGCGATTCAAAATGTCTATCACGACAGCGTCGGCGTAAAAATCGCCTTGGCAGCCTCGAGTTTTTTCCCGCCGGGATCGGCAAAATTAAAAATGTCAGCCCTGGAGTCGTTGGGAAAAATTGCAGAGATCTTAAAAACCAACGATAAAAGAATCATCATCGAAGGCCACACTGACGATACCCCCATCGTCGGCACTATATACCCAAGCAACTGGGAACTGGCTGGCGGCCGCGCCTCGGCGGTCGTTCGATACTTCGTGAAATACCAAAACATGGACCCCAAACGTTTCGTCTCAATATCATACGGTGAACAAAAACCCATAGTCCCCAACGACACCGAAGAACACAGATCCCAAAACCGCCGAATAGAAGTCCTCATAGTAACCGACGACAAACAATAAAAGGTGCCAGGTAACCTTTTACTGCGAGCCCGCGTTAATTAATTTTTAAAATAACTTCGAATTCACTGTCTCATTCTGAGACTCACACTTAAGTCGTGGCTGTCTTGTTCCGATAATATTAGCTCTGGGGGAATTTATGACTTCGTCGAAATCACATGTCATTTCGTTGGGCATCACTGCCTTTGTGTTTTGCTTTGCAGTGAGTTCGTATGGGGAAGTTCCCGTCGAAGACAGAAGTACTAAAGCTAGCCCAGAGGATTCTGCAAGAGCGAATCAGTCTACTATAGGCAGTGGAATTTCTGACGCGATTTCAAATGTCGGTAGCATGTTAGGATTAGGCGGATCAGATCCAGTAAAAGAAAAGGAAGAAGCTGTTCCCGGGGGATTGGCTTCTCACGAAGAAATTCAAAATTTAGTCAAAACGCTTTATATAAACGATGATCCAGGAAAAAAGATCGACAATAGGGCTGCGGTCCTCGGAGCCTATGAAAAATATAACAGTAATTGGGATGGGTGTATTGATAAGCAGGCAAGTGCAGCAACTTGGTGTCTAGAAACCAATAATACGGATATTCAAACGGCACTATCGAGCATAAATATTTTGGCGTCATCTAGTGGTCTTGCTTCGGTTACTGATTCTTGTACGACGATGGGTAAAGTCGTAAACATAGGCAGTGCAGCATTAACATTGTATAGTGCGCAGTGTGGTGTCTGGCGCTCAGCCTGTGCTTTAGACTGTGTGGCCTCTCGAAAAGGGGCTAATGAAATGCTCAATTTGGTGACAAAATCGAGCTGTGTCGGGGCTGATCTTGAGATTGCAGCGTGTATTAGCGCTTTGGGTGCAAACCGCCCAACGTTATTGAAAAAGATCGGCAACGAGTTGAAGCCAAAGCTTGAAAGATCAATTGCAGACAAGTCAGAAAAATGTACGACAAAGTATCTTGCTCTATTGGGCTCAGCAGTTCTTGGAGCTGCAAATCTAGCTAAGGCCATGAAAGACTCTAAAAGTTGTAAAGATCAATCAGATGGAACAGCCGTAGCAACACTCGCAGAAAAATGTGCTGACACCGCAAACGCTGCTTTGCCAGAGTGTATCTGTATAGCAAATCCCCGCACGGCCGGCTGTTCTTCAGGCTTGTCTTCCATCGGCGAACTCAATGCCGGGAACCCAGGTGCCGTTTCTCCAAATTCTCTTTCGGGTGCAGCCGATGCTGGCAATCCCAATTTCGATACCAGCAATGGATTTAAAATGGCTGAACAAAACGCAAACTCCTCTGACTCGGGTGGAGTCGGTGCACCAACCGGCGGTGGAGGTAGTGGCCTCGGCGGCAGTGGCGGTGGTTTCGGAGGCGGCGGACCTAATAAGGGTGACGGCAAAAGTGGCAGTGGCCTTAATACAAATATTTTAGGTGGATTCGATGGCGGCGGTGGCGGTGGATCTGGTTATGGTGGATACGGTTCAGACGAAAAAGGTTATCGCAAATATTTGCCGGGTGGGGCAAATGATCCAGCCCGTGGATTGGCAGGACAAAGCAGTGCTTCAAAAGAAGTGACCAGCCAAGGTGGTAAATCCAATTTTGAAAAAGTTAAAGATCGCTATATCGATAATAAAAACTCACTCTTGGCGAACTAGGAGATCACATGAAATTTTTGAACATTCTATTTAAGTCGATTTGTGTGATGAGCTTAGCATTGTCTCCAGCTGTGGGCTGGGCAGAGGGTGAGACCTTAACCGTAAAAGGCGATACCGAGACAGCGATGCAGCAAAATGTTCCGTCAGCAGGGCCATCGGTGAAGGACAATTCTGACAAGGCAAAGGATCAAAATAAATCCGGACAGGCGATGTCGATGCTCACGGGTGGAATATTGATAGCAACTGGAACGAGCCTGCTTCCTTACCCAACAACAAGCCAGGGCATCATGCTGATCGGCATGGGATTGCTTTCTCTGGCACAAGGTGGTGCGCACGGTGGCAGCGCAGGCGGGGCCGGTATGACAAGTGGACTCACAAATGGCTTTAACGATGGAGCACAAGCCGGCGGTGGTCTGATTGATATTCCAACCTCTGTTTCGGAACAAGCAAATTCTTCGTTAGCGAAGCTCGAATCAATGGGAGTGTATAACCCCAAGACAGGAAAAATAACCGCAGGTGGAAAATCATACAGCGCTTCAGACTTCTCTTCCCCTGCAGCAATGGCAGCGGCTGGTTTTCCCCCAGGAGCTATCTCGGGCGCCATTGCCTACGGCAAGAAAACTAGCGAAAAAGCAATGAAAAAACTCGGAGCAATGACCGCCGCAAACGGATACGCTGAAGG
>JBBKWD010000225.1:0-26855 GCA_037968775.1 Bdellovibrio sp. | reverse complement strand
CCTCAGAAAGGCAGCCCACGGATGGCCAGACTCACTCAGGAACCGCGAGCAGCTGTTCTGGCACAAACCTACCCACAGCTAAAACCCGAGAGGCCAACCAACTGACTACTTTATTTTAGACAGCGTCTAAATCTTTTCCGCCGAATTACGATATAGAGGTAGGGAACCGGGAGTACTTCTTGCATCTATCCATATTGATACACTGATTGAACAGGGGATGAACGTGAAAAAGATTGCAGCATTAGTAGGTACGGTCTGTCTCATTATAGGATTTCAAAATTGCAGTCAGAGTAATTTAAGCCCTGATGGGCTTGATGCAAGTTTGACAGGTGCAGGCGGTGAAAGTGGCAAGGTCACAGTCATTGCTCCAGTGGTGGCCATCGAGTTGAGCTCTGCAGAGAGTTCTCAATGGGTCATCGACATTTCTAGCGGCGAAATTCGATATACCTCCGGAAAAGGTGAAGTTTCGGCGACTCGTTGTTTAAGTTCGGAAGATCACGCCTCTCTAAAAAAGATTCTTGAAGAAGCAAAAGTCTGCGAGGCCAGCAAGGCGCCGGCTGATAGAATTTGTTCTCAAGTTTATACTTCGGGTTATGCGACTTTAAACTCGGAAGATACAAAGCGTGTAGTTTTGGGCGAATCCCGAGATGGTTGTGGTTCTGGACAAAAAGAACTTTGCGGCGATCAAGGTGAAGCTCTTCGTGCTTTCTTGAATCATGTTTCGCAAAATCTTTCCAATATGGTCTGCCAAT
Organism: Bdellovibrio sp.; assembly: GCA_037968775.1. Lineage (GTDB taxonomy): Bacteria > Bdellovibrionota > Bdellovibrionia > Bdellovibrionales > Bdellovibrionaceae > Bdellovibrio. The sequence goes on along the minus strand of JBBKWD010000225.1, from coordinate 26,103 downwards.
AAAGAATAGTTTTAGATTAAATAAAAAAAGAGCTGCGAGGTGCAGCTCTTTTTTTTGCATGATATCTTGGGGACACTTTTTTGAGCCTACTTTTTAGATTGAGATTTCGAACCTGTAAGAACCTGCAAGCTCCAGATCATTTAGTTAATTCCTAACTGAGTACGAACCTTTGAAAAGGCTGCCATCAATTGTCCACGGTCTGGTGCGGCACCCTGGGCAAAGTCAGGACGTCCGCCACCCTTGCCACCCATAAGAGCTGCGACTTCCTTTAAAAGATCGCCTGCCTTCACGTCAGCCGTTAAATCCTTAGAGACACTGACGATAATCGGATGCGAGCTTTCTCCGTGACCGACCACGACCACAACACCCGTTTGAATTTTATTTTTCAAATGATCGGTGACCTCAGACAAAACTTGGCGGTCGTCCAAAGCGAGGTCGGCCAAAATTAATTTCCCAGCGGTGCCGGATTTCGATGTGAAGTTTTGCGCAGCCGCCGCTAGATCATCGACATTCACTTGTCCGCCCTGCAGCTTTTTAAATTCTTTTTCAAGAGCTTTAATATTTTCTTTTAAAGTCTCCACGCGATTTGCCAAGGTGGCATTTTCGCCAGTGATTTCTAAATGCTTCAAATAATGTGCACTCTTTTGCAAACCGGCTGCAGCCAAAGCTTCATCGAGGTGAGAAATGGCACTCAAGGCGTATCGAACCGCGCCGTCACCGGTGATCGCTTCAAGTCGACGAACACCCGCACTGACGCCCGACTCAGAAGAAATCTTAAAGAAGCGAATATGGGCCGTGTTCTTCACGTGAGTTCCGCCGCAAAGTTCACTTGAAAAATCACCCATAGTAAGAACGCGTACTTGATCGCCGTACTTTTCACCGAATAGTGCCATGGCCCCTTTTGCAATCGCTTCTTTCGGAGTCATGATCTCTGATTTGACTTCATGGCCCTGTGCGATTTGTTCATTCACCAGGTCTTCGATTTTTTTAATCTCTTCAGTACTTAAAGGTTTGTTGTGGGTAAAATCAAAGCGCGTTTTTTGTGAATCCACTAGCGAGCCTGCTTGTGTGATATGATTTCCTAAAACCCTGCGCAAGGCCGAGTGCAAAAGGTGGGTCGCAGAATGATTGGAAGCCGTATTGCGACGTTCCAGTAAATCGACGCCGGTCTCTGCTTTGTCGCCGATTTTCAAGTCACCGTGCTCAATGTGGACATGGTGAATATGGATGTCATCAATCTTTGTCGTGTTCAGAACGCGTGCGCGGTTGGTTCCGACAACGATATAACCTTGATCGCCGACCTGTCCGCCACCTTCACCGTAAAGTGTGGTTCGATCCAAAATAACCAAACCAGTTTCGTCATTCTTAAGCTCACTGACAACAGCATGTCCATTTGACAGTGCGAGAATTTTTGCATCGCCGATGTAATTGTCATATCCTAAAAATTGAACAGAATTTCCAGCCGCAATATAGTCCTTCGCAAACTTGATCACATGCTGTTCGTCCGCGTTCATCGCGCGCCCCTTCCAAGACGCCTTAGATTTCAGACGATTGTCTTCCATCTGCTTCTCGAATTCTTCTTCGTTGACATCGATACCTTGCTCATTTGCGATGACGCGGGTCAAGTCCGCAGGAAAGCCAAAAGTGTCATACATCTTAAAGACGAGTTCTCCGGAAAGAGTCTTCTGGCCTTGGCCTTTGGCTTTCTTAAGTTCATCAATTAAAATGTTTGTGCCGTTATCGAGGGTCGAGAGAAAACGATCTTCTTCGTCACGAATGGTATTCAAAATATGGTCCCGACGTGATTTTAATTCAGGGTAAATCGCGCCCATACTTTCAATTAAAGCTTCTGCCATTCCGGGCAAAAAAGACTTGGTCGAGGAAAGCTTGCGGCCATAGCGAATCGCCCGTCGCATAATACGACGAAGAACATAACCACGACCATCATTTGAAGGCAGGGCGCCGTCTGCTATTAAAAAACTCGCGGAACGACAGTGGTCGGCCAGTACGCGCAAGGCCGAAGTCACTTCAGCAGCCTGGGGATCTTTAGCTAAAACATCTTTGTCAGAAATATATTTGAGTCCACCGATTTTGCAGGCCAACTCAACCATCGGCATAAATAAATCAGTGTCGTAGTTATTGAAGTGTCCCTGCAAAGCAGCCGTCACTCGCTCAAGACCCGCACCCGTATCAACCGAAGGTTTCGGTAGGGGAGTCAGAGTTCCAGGGGGATTTTCAAAGTACTGCATGAACACAAGATTCCAGATTTCCACGAAGCGATCTTCGCCGGCCTCGATGCCTTTGAAAGGATCTGAAATTGTGCCGACTTTCGGGCCGTGATCATAGAAAATTTCAGTTGAAGGACCGCAGGGTCCGGTGTCGCCCATTTTCCAGAAATTGTCTTTGTCGAATCTGAAAATGCGTTCGCGCGGAATGCCTTCTTGATTGTGCCAAATGTCGGCGGCCTCATCATCAGAGATATGAACGGTAATATAAAGTTTTTCTTTGGGGATTTTAAGTTCTTTGGTCAGAAATTCCCATGCAAAGTGAATGGCATCCTTCTTAAAGTAGTCGCCAATTGAAAAATTGCCGAGCATTTCAAAAAAAGTGTGATGTCGAGCCGTGAAACCGACATTTTCTAAGTCATTGTGTTTACCGCCGGCACGCACGCATTTTTGCGTACTGACCGCACGATTGTAGCTGCGAGTTTCTAGGCCCAAAAAAGCATTTTTAAACTGATTCATTCCCGCATTGGTGAAAAGCAAAGTGGGATCATTGTCGGGAATAAGCGACGAAGAGGGAACCGCCGTGTGGCCGTTCTTTTTGAAGTACTCAATAAAGGCATTTCGAATCTCAAAGCTTTTCATTTAGGACCTTTCTTACAGTCTCGCTCTCGAATCCTCGGGCAATTAGAAAACGGCCGATCTTGGCTATTTCGTTGTCGTCGAGTTCGTGTATTTCATCATATCTATTTTTGACAATCGTCAGCGCCTTTTCAAGCTCCAAAGCAGAATCTCTATCAATCTCCGGCAGACCCTTGTCGCGGAGAGCGGCATTTATGAACAGAATGCCCTTGTATCGCTGGTGCAGCTGTCCCGAAAACCTCTGAGCGAGTTCTTGCGGTGCCCTCAGCCATTTTTGCGACTTTGCAAACTCAATGGCGGTTTCAATGCCATTTTGAGTATCACTCGTAGAGAATTCTTTTGCTGCAAGTTTATCCTGAAGCTTATCTCGCAATTCTTTTTCGGAGTGCTCGCGAATGGAAATCAGATCCATGATTTTGCGCTTGGCAAAGTCTGTGGCGAGCTGAGCGGTAGATGAGAGTGTTTCATTCGACATAAGTCCCGGTTGTAGCTCGATTTTCGGCAAAGAACAATGCAGTCAGACGTCTAGTTGCATCCAAGATCTTCGTCGTAATTGTTGCGGAAAAAGCACGTTTTAGCCCTTCCTCCAGTAACAAAACGAGAATTCCTCCTTTAGAAATATATTTCGGGCGCCGAAAGTAGTCAGTATGATTGCAAAGCCGAAAGGAATGTTATGAGTAACAATGGGGTAGTACCGGTCATTCGAGTCGCGCCGCGCCGAGAAGTTTCAACCTGCGGTGAGTCCGATGCTAGAGAAGCGGGCCGGGCGCTTATTCAGTCCGTACTGAGTCTGATGATAGATCGCCCCGAACACACTCAAGTGACTTATTCGACCGGAGACCGCACGACGATTTTCAAGGTGGGCTGTCACCCGCAAAGTTTGGGACAGTTAATTGGTGGAAAAGGTAAAAATATCTCGGGCCTGCGAGCAGTTATTTCAGCAATCATGGCTCGACAAGGCATTCGCGCTATTATTGAAATTCCCTATCTTGATCCTCAGGGCAACTCGGCCTGCGACTAGTGTAAAAACACAGGTCGGAGAAGCCTTCTTGCAATGCTAGCCTCTTCATATCCAGATATTGAGGGGGTTCGCATGAGTTTTAGAAGTGAGTTCGAACAAGCACGGGATTTTCTAATCCTTCATCGTGCGGACTATGATTATGCCTACGAGCACTTTCAGTGGCCAAAGCTAGATAAATTCAATTGGGCCTTGGATTATTTTGATTCCATGGCAGAAGGAAACCACAAGCCTGCTTTGTGGTTTGTGGACGAAAACGGTCGCGAAGAAAAGTACTCCTATTCGGATCTTTCACTGCGCAGCAATCAAGTTGCGAATTATTTACGACATTTAGGAATTCAGCGTGGGGATCATCTCCTGTTGATGGTGGGAAATGATACTTCACAATGGGAGATTCTACTGGCGGCACTCAAAATCGGCGCCGTGATTGTGCCCACAAGTTCTTTACTTTCTTCGGAAGAGCTGGAAGATCGGATGTTGCGTGGATCTGTGCGCGCGATTGTGACGACAAAGGCCGAAAGTGCTCGATTTAATATTTCTGCTTCTGGCATCGCGAAGGTGACTGTTGATGGCGTGGTGTCGGGGTGGAGTGATTACGCCGAGGCCGTACAAGAAAAAACTGATTTTTTCCCAGAAGGTGTAACTCGAGTAACGGATCCGATTGTTCTATATTTTGTATCTGGTATGACTGCGAAACCTAAGATGGTGATACATACACATTTGACTTATGCGGTGGGAAATCTTTCGACCATGTATTGGATGGGATTGCGGCCTGGTGATTTGCACATGAATATTAGCTCTGCTGGCTGGGCAGAACACATTTGGAGCAACTCTTTTGCTCCTTGGAATGCCGAGGCCGCGGTTTTTGTATATAAGCAATCACGCTTCAGTGCTGTTCGAGAGTTAGAAGCCATTACAAAATATTACGTCACAAGTTTATCCGCACCTCCCACGGTATGGCGTTTGTTTCTTGCAGAAGATTTGAGTTCTTATAAAACGAGTCTGCGTGAAGTAGTCAGTGTCGGAGAGCCCTTAGAGCCGAATATCATCCAAAAAGTTGAGGGAGCCTGGGGACTTACCATTCGAGATGGCTATGGCCAGACAGAGACGACGATGCTGATCGGAAACACACCGGGTCAGAATGTCAAAGGCTTAGGACGGCCCCTTCCAGGAATAAAAATTCAACTTTTGGATAAAAGTGGTGAAGCCACTAATGATGGAGAAATTTGTGTCGAGAGGCGCCAGGAGCTTTTTCATACCTCGGACCTCGCTTCACGTGATGAAAAAGGCTATTTTATTTTTCTGGGACGAGCGGATGAAATTTTTAAATGTTCGGACTATCGAATCAGTCCCTATGAAATTGAGGCGGTGCTTTTGGAGCATCCCGCTATACGAGAAGTGGCGGTGATTCCCAGCCCAGATCCCTTGCGCTTAGCGGTCCCCAAGGCCGTGGTTTTTTTGGCTAAGGGAATTGAGCCGACCAAAGATGTGGCCTTGTCGATTATGATCCATACAAGAGCGAAGCTCGCGCCCTTTAAACGAGTTCGCCGAGTGGAGTTTTCAGATCTTCCGAAAAGTGTTTCCGGAAATATTCGCCGTTTGGAATTGCGTTTGCGCGAGCAAAAGAAAGTCGCAGGCGATGAAAGGTCACCCTATGAGTTTTGGGAAGAAGATTTTAAGGCCAGCTTGCCGGAAATCTGGGCGCAAGATCTGCCATAATATTTTGATTGGCAGAATTGTAGACAGATGTTGTAGAGGCGTGACTATAATGGTTCCTGATGAATATTTTTCGGCTCCATTTATTGTGTGTAATTTTTTGTGGATTTTCTGGTATCGCGGAGGCCCAAGAGGTCGCGCCTGTTTGTTCTCGCACCTTCTCGGTGGGTACTCTCAGTGAATCGCCTTACTTTTTGTATTCTAAAGGGCCAGCAAAGACGTTAGGTCTTGTGAAAGACTTTCTGGATGAATTCCAGAAGCGCTCGGGGTGTAAGTTTTCGGGTTCTCCGATGAATCATGTGCGTGCCTATGACGATATTAAAAATTTACGACTGGATATGTTTGCTCTTTTAGCGCCCAGTGAAAAGTGGAACAAGGTTGCGGACTCGCTGCTTATCTATTCTTTTCAACGAGTGTTGTTTATTCGTGGAGCCAGTTATGTTGAAGGCAAAACGGTTCAGCAGTATCTGGATGATCCAAAAGTTAAATTTGCCAATTTGATCGGGACAGAAAGTTCTTTTACCCCAGTGGAACTTGAAAAACTTTTGAAGCAAAAGCGCATCGTGCAATCCTCAAGCCCAGATGGGGTGGTGAAGCTCGTGACCTCGGGTCAAGCTCAGGTGGCGTTCTTGACCCCTGCCTATTTAAGGTATTTACGAAAAAAGGGCGTAAGTGAAAAAGAGGTTCAGGCCGTCTTTGATGAGAAGGTCTATTCGGACGTCGGGTTGTATGTGTCCAAGAAAAGAGTTTCAGTGAGGGAATCTGCTCAAATTAGGGGCACAATTGAATCCATGCGGTCCGATGGTACTATCATGCAGATTATGGGAAAGTACGTTTCGCCCGAGGATCTGAAACGTTATAAATGACGCCTATCATTTGCCATTGCAACTCTAGCTCCTTCGCCTTACCTCCAAGGGGATGAGAAGTTTTCTAAAACAATTAGCAGTATTATTCGGTGTCGGTTACTTTCCCAAGGGGCCCGGCACGGCTGCGACTGTGGCGACCATTCCTTTGGTGATCTTACTTTCCAAGGCCGGCATTTTTTATTATATGGCAGCCGTCATTTTGCTGCTCCCGGTCGGAATTATGGCAGCCGAAGTTTATGAGCGCGCGATGGGTGGTCATGATCACAAAGAGATTGTGATTGATGAGGTTTTAGGCTTTTTGATCGCCATGATTTGGTTGCCCATGACATGGCAGGCCATTTTAATCGGATTTGTCCTGTTCAGAGTTCTGGACATTACAAAGCCTTTATTCATAGGATATTTAGATAGGAAGATCCAAGGGGGTCTTGGGGTCATGGTGGATGACGTGGCAGCGGGTATCGTTGTCAGTCTGATCATGCAAACTCTTTATAGCCAAACCAACTGGTTGGGCTCTCAGGTGGTGATTTTACAGTGACCGTCCGAGACGAGAGGCTTCAAGAACTCATTCGATCCCTTCGCGACCAAAAACTCACAGTGGGTTTTGCGGAAAGTTGTACTGGAGGTGCACTTTCGGCTTTTTTAACAGAGCAAGCAGGCGTATCCGACATTTTTTTAGGCTCTGTGGTTTCTTACTCTAACGAGGCGAAGGTCGATCTTCTGGGGGTCCGTCGAGACACTCTCATGACCGAGGGTGCGGTGAGCGAGTCAATCGCTCGTCAAATGGCGCAAGGAGTGCGTCGACAATTGAAAACTGAGTGGTCCGTGGCAATCACAGGGATCGCAGGTCCGAACGGTGGAACACCGTTGAAGCCTGTGGGCACTGTATGCTTTGCCATTGCTGGTCCAAGCTTTGAAGACTCTAGAAAAGAATTCTTTTCTGGGGATCGTAAAGAGATCCAGCAATCCAGCGTGGACTACGCAGTTCATTGGTTGTGTGCAGTCATTGCGCAAGAAGTCTCGACAGAATTTTAAAGGCCCCGTGAGGCATAAGCCCTGCGGAAAAGAATAACATAATGAAAGCGCGTAACCGAGTGGTTGCGGGAAAAGGAACAACAAATGGCAACACCATCTGTAGACAAAGTGAACAGCGAAAAAGCAAAAGCCCTTGAATTGGCAGTTTCATCTATTGAAAAGCAATTCGGTAAAGGCTCCATCATGCGCTTAGGCGCAAACGAAAGTCTTGTGAAAGACGTAGAAGCAATCAGCACGGGCTCTTTGAGCTTGGACATTGCTTTGGGAATCGGCGGATTGCCAAAAGGTCGTATCGTAGAAATCTACGGGCCAGAGTCTTCTGGTAAGACAACTCTTTGCTTGTCAGTAATTGCTCAAGCTCAGAAAAAAGGCGGCGTGGTTGCATTCGTGGATGCGGAACATGCTTTGGATATCAATTACGCTCGTAAATTGGGTGTGAACACTAGCGATCTATTGATCTCTCAACCAGACACGGGTGAGCAAGCTCTTGAAATCGTCGAAACTTTGGTTCGTTCAGGCGCGATTGACGTATTGGTTGTCGACTCTGTGGCAGCTCTCGTGCCACGTGCTGAGATCGAAGGCGACATGGGTGATTCTCACATGGGCTTGCAGGCTCGTTTGATGTCACAAGCTCTTCGTAAATTGACAGCAGCGATCAATCGTTCAAACACTCTTGTTATCTTCATCAATCAAATCCGTATGAAGATCGGTGTGATGTTCGGAAATCCAGAAACAACAACAGGTGGAAATGCTCTTAAGTTCTATTCTTCTGTTCGTTTGGATGTTCGCCGTGTCGGCGCGATCAAGAACGGTGAAGAAGTGACGGGCAACCGGACTTCGGTCAAAGTTGTAAAAAACAAAATGGCGCCGCCGTTTACAAAAGTTGAATTCGACTTGATGTACGGTGCGGGAATTTCTGAAGAAGGTGACTTGTTGGATCTGGCAGTGACGGCGAACATGATTGATAAATCAGGTGCGTGGTTCTCTATCAACGGAGAGCGCATGGGCCAAGGCCGTGACCAAGCTAAGAACTTCTTAAGAGAAAACCCACACTATATGACAGACTTGCGCGCGAAGATCTTGTCAGCAAATGGAATCGGCAAATTGTTGTTGGATGGAAACGAAGTTGAAAATGCAGAGCATTTAGCAGAAGTGACTCCAGAGGCAGAAGAAGCTTCTCCAAAGAAAGCTAAAAAAACAAAGCACTAGGCTTTCGTAAAATTTTGAGCAAAAAAAACCCACAAACTACAAAGTCTGTGGGTTTTTCTTTTTCCGGGGGAAAAGGTACGCCGTACCTTTTTGGTGTGCGCCGCGCTAATTCTGACAGGCCTTTTTATAGTGGGCTAACATTGCAGCTTCCAAGGGCTTGCGCTCATCTTCATCCACGATGAAAACACCCAGTGGATTGGAAGGCGTGCCCTCGCCTAGAATCGAACGGGAAATTTCGGGGGCGGTGAAAATACCCGTGCGAGTATCATACAGAAGTTCCTGATCTTTTTTGGGCTGGTTGGAGTCATAAGCCATGAAAACTATTTGGCCGTTTGCCTGTCGAAGGAAAGACTTTAGCATCACGATATGCTGAGACGTGCGCCCCAATCTCAAGTTGACCAAGGTGAGGCGTTTTCCCTCTAGATTTTTAAGGAGTGTTTGAGCGGTGACCTTGTTTTCACGTGGCGACGTGGGGCCTGATCCTGCGCCCATGCTGACATTTTCAGATCTAAAGAAATGGCTCGATTGACTGGCTTCGATGTTTTTTCGAAAGTTCTGAGTGTCCGTAGTGAAGAACGAAGTTTTCTTTTTGTAACCCTCTCGAAGATGCCACCAAAAGCCTGAGGATTGATCGATAGACGAGCCTTCAACCTCAAAAACTTGGGCCTTGGCAGAGCCTCGAATCAAGTTTAACACCAATACTTTTCGATCCTCGTCTGTCCGGGTGTTGGATTCATTATAACGGGCAAGGTAAGAAAACATTCTCTGACTGCTCGAAAGAGCCCAGCATTGTTGAAGGGGAAAGAGCCCATGCATCGAGGACCAGTTGAAGATTGGCATATTACGAGATTCATGAAATGCATCTTCCCGGATGGCCTTATAGATAGCGTCGACAGAGAGGGATCGGCAATTTAATTGCAAAACAAGCGAGTCGGAAATTTCTCGATTTGATTGTTTTCTTGATTGATTCGCGGCAAGGCTCGGCACGCCGATAGCGGCACTAAGTAAAGTGACGCCGACAAATTGCTTCATTTTAAAAATTGATTTCATCGAGGTGCTTTCTATCGAGTTATTGGAAAGGGCTGTTTTATAGCACTTACGAGTTCGAATTTTCTGTTAAAGTTGAGCTATCTATAGAACATTCAAATCTGTCTAAACTTTAGACGGTATTTGGACTGACAATTCACATAAAAGAAGCATCATTGCCGTAGCGGAAGATACGAGGTAGAATGGGCGCAGGAGGTTTCTATGCAAGTATCTCTTCGTGATCATATGACAAAGAAGCTTCACACGGTTTCAGAGGATTCCACAGTCGCTGAGGCCTTGAGTATTATGCGCAATCGATGGATCCGTCATTTGCCAGTGGTTGATGTTGGTGGTGAATTTGTGGTTGGAATTGTCTCTGACCGCGATCTGGCCAATGCGCCGTCTATTCAATCGGTCATTCGCAGTGTGATGACGACGCCGGTGCAGATTTTTGAGGTCGCCACTCCGGTTGAGTCGATCGTGCATGCGATGATCGAAGAAAAGGTCTCTGCCTTTTTAGTGACGGATCAAGAGGAAGTCATCGGTATTGTCACCAGTGAAGACATGCTGGTTTTGTTGTCGCAAATTCTAGAAAAGGGCGACAGATCCCGTCTCCCAACCCTCAGTGAAATTTTAATGAACCCGATGTTGCAGAAAACGATGAATTCGGTTTCTCAAGCAGGTATTTAGAGTTTAGTGAAAATTAGAGGAGAGCCTTTTGGATGTCGTCGGCAATATTCAGCGGCTCTTCTTGCGGTGAGTACCGCTTAATGATTTGGCCATCCTTGCCAATTAGAAATTTTGTAAAGTTCCATTTGATCATTTCGGTGCCTAAAAATCCGGGAGCGGATTCTTTGAGCCATTTGTAGACGGGGGCAACGTTGTCGCCATTGACCTCGACTTTATCTAAAACGGGAAAGCTCACGCCGTAATTAAGACTGCAGAATTCTTGAATGTCTGCGTTGGATCCTGGTTCCTGAGAACCAAATTGATTGCAAGGAAAGCCGAGTATTGTAAAACCCTGGTTTTCAAATTTTTTGTAGAGTTCTTCTAATCCCTTATACTGAGGAGTAAAGCCGCATTTGCTTGCCACATTGACGACCAGAACAACTTGGCCTTTGTACTTTTCAAGTTCAAGGTTTTTGCCGTCAGCTTTTTGGACAGTGAAGGTATGAAGTGAGTTGGACATTTCTAAACTCCAGCGTAGGTAATTGAGTCGATCAATATGCATGCATGCCGGGTAAATGAGAAGATCAAACTTTGGTCAAAAAGCAGTTTTAATGTTTCATTTTGAGATTATGTGGGGATATGAAGGGTCTCAAATCGCCATTTCTCCTCTGAGAAGCCCTTTAGGAGTCTCGACATTTGTCCGATAAAGAGACTATGAGGGAATTCAAGACAGTCCACCTATTTTGCAGTGTGTTCGCGATACTTTGTGCGTTTTCTGCAGGCAACGCTTTGGCTGGTCCGACAAGCCGGGTTAGTACTGGCCCGGATGCGATCGCGGCGCGTGAGCGATTGTCTCAATCTATGCAGGGTGCAAATCCCGCGTGTATAGCAAAAGCAACTAAGCTATTAAACGCATGCAACACCCAAGTCGATACCACGACAACAGCTTGTGATTCTGAACAAGATTCTGGAATGAACAGTGCTGTTAGCATGGCTTCTAATGTTGCAAATCTCATCGGACAAAGTACTTCTTCAAGTGTCGTTGCCGCCTGCGGTCAAATGGGAGCTATCTCAGCAGGGGCAAATGCAGCTATCACGGCTTATCGATTTAATTGCATGAATGATGTTTCCTCTTGCAATGAATCATGCGCGGAAGTTCAAACTTTTTTGAAAGAGAATAACTATTGTTCGAACTTGACGGGATCTACTATTCCAGATCAAGCAGGCGGTATCAACGAGAGAGCAAAAGACTATAGAAAAACCTGCAACAGTTTCAACGACAAAGTCGCTGAGGCGCAGAACGCTATGAACAATCTTGCTGCTACGACTTTGAATTCAACTCAGTGTGCGGCCTTAGCAAGCGGAACTTCGATGGCTGACTTGTGCGTAACAAATCCGGCACTGATTGGTTGTTCCAGTATCACGAATGTAGATTGCTCGAATCCGACGATGTCCACCAATCGGGTGTGCGTGTGCGCGGCCAACCCGCTGGATCCTACTTGTAACAATTCGCAAAATGCTTCAAATCCGAATCCTGTGTCCAACGGTTGGATCGGTGGTTCGACACCGACGACAAACGGAGATGGATTGGGTCTTTCTGGTGCAGACCTAAATGGTTTGGCAGGGATTGAGCACGGTACTCCGGGTTCAGGTGGCGGTGATTCTGTTGATGGAAAGCAGGGTGGCGGCGCCAATATCGGTGGCGGTGGCGGCGGAGGCGGCCTCGCTGGTGATGGTGGCGGACGTGGCGGCGCTGGCAGCGAAATGCCGCAAGTGAATGCCGGCTTTTATGGCGGTGGCGGCAGTGGTTCTTTTGGATCTTCCTCAAGATATGGTGGCGGTTCTGGTGGGGGTGCCAATGGGGCATCAGCTGGAAATGCAGGCGGACCGAACTTGCGTCAGTTTCTGCCGGGTGGAAAATACGATCCTAAGCTAAGAGGCCTTGCGGGGTTGAGCGGACCAGATGGTATCACGGGTCCTCATTCGAATATTTGGCAAAAAGTGCAGAATCGTTATCAAGTGATGAGCCCGAGTCTATTGCCGTAAGAAACCGACTTCATTTTGAGTGCTAAAAGAAAAACTCCCGTGGGAGTTTTTCTAGTTTTCGATCATGGTGTGCAAAGTTTCAATAGCGCGCTTGCGTTCTTTTGCGTCAATCAGAACGGTCGTGCTCATGGCACTCATAATAAGTTTCTGCAAAGTGATTCCATGGGCTGACATCTTATCGAGTACTTCTTGTGCCATTTGCGGCGACGTTGATCCGGTGCAGGTAAGAGTTACTGTTGATAAGTCTGTGGAAGAAAGCTCAAACTCAGAACTTTCTTTCAAGTCTTTTTTAATAGCATTCATAATTTCCTCAGGACCGGTCAAAAGAAACTCCGTATGACTATTTCTCATCTCGCAATGCAAGAGTTGAGGAAAAGCAATTTGTCCCTGATCAAACTGCTTTTGCAAAGCTCGCAGGGCTTTGTCAGCGGAGCTGTTTTTGCAAAGCACATTCAAAACAGTTTCGTGAGAGTTTAAAGAAAGAGCCTTCGAGGATTCAAACATATTCAATCCCTTTTGCACAAGAGTGCCGTCAGTAGTTTTGCTGGAAGCCGGTCCAATGTACAGAGTGACTTCGCGAACTTTGGCCAGCTCCACAGAGCGATAGTGCAAAACTTTAGCGCCCCAGAAAGTCATGTCCATCAATTGGTCATAATTCAGTTGTTGCAGGGGGCGGGCTTGCGAAACAACGCGGGGATCAGCCGTATAAACACCAGCCACGTCTTTCAAAATCTCACAGCGTTTTGCTTTGAAGGCCGCAGCCATTGCCACCGCTGAAGTGTCAGATCCGCCGCGTCCTAAGGTTGTGATCTCTTTGGTATTGGGTGAAACACCTTGAAAGCCAGCCAGGATCACAACTTTTTCGTTCCGAAGGGCTTCTTCAATTCGTAAGGGCTTCACGTCACGAATAAAGGCGTTCACGTGGGAGTCGTCCGTAAAGATTCCGGCTTGGCTTCCAGTGAAGCTAATGGCAGGACAGCCAAGGTCATTCAAGGCCATGCTGACCAGGGACATGCTAATGCGTTCGCCCACTGTTAAAAGCATATCGAGTTCTCGGCGCTGCGGGTGAAAGGAAACTTGTTGGGCCAGTTCGATAAGTGAATTGGTGGTCTTGCCCATGGCGCTGACCACGACAATTAAAGAGTTGTCTTGAGATTGGGCGGCGATTCGTGCAGAAACAGACTTAATTTTTTCTGGATCGGCCAAGGTGGCGCCACCATACTTTTGCACGATCAGGGGTTTCATTGCAAAGTCGCTTTCCTTTGATAGTCTTGCACATAACGTGTCACTAAACTCGAAGCTCCTTTGGGAACGCGAATAAAGTGTTTATCAACTTGGCGAGGAATATAACCTAAATAAAGCTCCGCATTCAAATCTTTTAAAGATTTTCTGGTAACTCCCAGGTGGTCAGCTAAAGGCCCCAGGTCTGTGCCGCCAGGCACATTAATAATTTCGTAAGTTAAAACATCCATTTGCTCCAGCGCACGGAATCCATAAAGGTTCGGTGCTTTGGAAATCAACATGGCGGCTAAAATTTTTGGAACGTACTCTTGCGTTTCAACAGGCAAGGCCTTGAGCTTTATGAGAGCCCAGTAGTCTTTTGTTCCATGCTTCTTAATCTTTCGGCGTAAACCATTCTCACCCATGTTGTAACTGGCAGCGACTAAATACCACGATCCAAATTCGGCATAGAGGTCTTTGAGATACCGAATGGCAGCCAAGGTGCTTTTCTTCAGATCGCGACGCTCATCCAGCCACCAGTTTTTTTCTAAACCATAACGGCCACCAGTGGCTTCAATAAATTGCCAAGGTCCCACGGCATCGGCAGAGCTCACGGCATTTGGAGCAAAGCCACTTTCAATCATCACCATATAGGCTAAATCCAGGGGAAGGCCCGCCTTGCTAAGCTCATCTTGAATGAAAGGCAAATATTTATACGAACGTTGCAGCCATTCACGGAACCACTTGTTGCCACGTCCTTGGAAATAGGCCACCCACTTGCTGACATTTTTATTATAAGTGACTGGCAGGTCAAAAATCAGATTGTCCGAATGAACCTTGGTTGATTTCGCCGTCAGGGCTTTGAGCTTTTCTTTCAAGCTAAGAGCTGGTGAAGAACTGGCCGTCATGCCCGTCGGAGGCGCAGGTGAGGGTCTGACTTCAGCAGTTGCAAAATTTGAACAAAATAGAAACAAGAATACGAGGGCCCACGTTCTCATAGTGTTCATTATGAAGGCGATTCTTTGACACTGTCGACAAAGAACTGCCGCTTTTCTGGCACCATCGACGAAGGTCCTTAACTCGGTCAAATCGCAGAAAACTTGAGACCAGGAGTTTAAAGCTCGCACAAGGTCGGGAATGGAAAGCTTTTCCTAGACGAAGATCGGGCCTGTCAAAATATGGCATACGCCTTGCTGAATACCACATTAGGTGGAGGAATCTGAATGAGTACTAAGGGTGTCTATACTGCTCTCAGCGGAGCGATTGCGCAAAGTTCAAAGCTCGATACGATCGCCAATAATTTGGCGAACGTGAATACGCCTGCGTTTAAACGCGATCAGCAACTCTTTCAAGAATATCTTACCGCCAACGAAAAACCTCCCGAAGTTATACAAATACCCAGAGATGTCGCATCGATAGAAAGCTTCTATAATATGCAGGGTGGAGATAAAAGCTTCGTCGACACCAAGGGAACATTCACAGATTACTCTCAAGGTGGGCTGAAACGTTCGGGGAATCCTTTGGATATCGCGATTGATGGCAAAGGCTTTTTTGAAGTAGCAACCCCGGGCGGAGTAAAATTAACTCGTGCCGGAAACTTTACCTTAGATGGCAACGGACAATTGGTAACCAAAGATGGTTTTCCGGTATTAAGTGCTGGCGAAGCCGGAGCTGATCCTGCGTCTCGAGTGATTCGCTTCCAAGGCAACCAACCGGTTTCGATTTCTGACAATGGTGAAATTTTCGAAGGAACGGAAAGCCTTGGCAAAATTTCTTTGGTCAATGTGAACAATCCGGACACGCTGCAAAAAGTCGGTAATTCAATGTACACCTTTAAGGCCAATGCCGTTCCAGATATGACAAATGTCGAAAAGCCTAGTGTAAAGCAGGGCTTTGTCGAAGCCTCTAATGTTAATATCGTTCAAGAAATGACAGATATGATTCAAACCAATCGCGTCTTTGAAAGCACTCAGAAAGCTATCAGTGCTTACGATCAGATGGCTGATAAGATTGTGAATGTGATCGGGAAAACGAATTAGCAGACTAATTAGTTTTAAGTTTTTTGTATATGACGAAAGGATTCGTTCATGATTAAGAGTTTGAATACAGCGGCAACAGGCATGGCAGCACAGCAGACCAATATGGATGTCATCGCCAATAATATTGCCAACTCCTCGACAGCGGGATTTAAAAAATCACGTGCGGAGTTTGAAGATCTCATGTATCAGACACAAAAAGAACCGGGTGCTGCAACCGGCATGAACGCTTACTCCCCAAATGGAGTTCAAGTCGGCTTAGGCGTTCGCACGGCAGCCATTCAAAAAAGTTTTGATAACGGCAGTGCCATCGTCACAAAAAATGCCTTGGACCTACAAATCGAAGGTTCCGGATTTTTTCAAGTGTTAACTCCTGACGGAGAAATTGCTTACACTCGTGATGGTGCCTTTAAAAAAGACCCCAATGGTCGCCTCATCGATAAAAACGGAAACTTGATGCAGCCTGAAATCACAGTTCCTCCAGGTGTGTCGGGGCTTGAGATTGCCGCGAATGGTGAAGTTCGAATTATTCAGGGACTTAATGATGCGCCTCAAACAATTGGCCAAATCGACGTTACGAACTTTATCAATCCCGCGGGACTCAAGGCCGTGGGTAAAAACCTGTTCATGCAGTCGCCAGCCAGTGGTCAGCCGATCCAATCGCGCCCAGGTTTGAATGGCACAGGCTATTTAGCTCAAGGTCAAATCGAGTCCAGTAATGTGAATATCGTCGATGAGATGGTGAACATGATCACGGCTCAACGTGCCTACGAAACGAACTCAAAAGTGATTCAGGCGTCCGATCAGATGCTTCAATCCGTTAACAACTTGAGATAAAGAATGAAGAAGACGCTCTTTGCAATTTTACTATTTACACTGAATAGCTGGGCTCGCCCTGAGATTTCGATTTCCAAAGAAGTTGAAATTTCTCAGCGTGAGGTTCTGCGTTTGAGTGATATTGCTGAAGTTCATAACGGCAGCGAAGAGCTTTTAAGTCTGATGTCTGAAGTGGTATTGAGGGACGACGCGAGAGGACTGCTTTTAAAGCAAGACTTTCCAGCCCAAGAAATTCTTTTAAAAATGCGTCAGGCTTTGGAAAATAAGCCCGAGTTGAAAGCCCAGAATCCAGCTTTTAAAATTGCCTCTAGCATAAAAGTTAATTTTTCAACTACTCCAATCTCCAAAAGCGAGGTCGAACGAAAAATTCGCAACACTTTGCAAGCTCGTTGTCATGAGTGTGAATACCATATCAGTATTCAAAGTACTCCGGTTCCTGGAAATAAAATTTGGGATCTGGATATGTCTCAGCTTTCTGGCAAAGGCGGCTTTCTTTTGCCGGTGAAGGACGGGGACACACGTCAACTAAAATGGATTTCCGGAACAATTCGCACCTCTCAATTAACCCCCGTGACCACTCGCCTGATCTTACAAGGAGAGCGAGTGCAAGCTGAAGATTTGACGATGTCTATGACGGACGTCACATTTGCCAAGGATGGCGTTCTTCGTATGCAGGATATCACGGGCCAATTGGCCGCGCGCTCCTTAGCTGTCAGCAGTCCTATTTGGGCGCGGGATCTGCGCCGGGAACCTGCGGCAAAGCGTGGTCAAATCGTGAAGGTCACCACCGGAGATGAAAATTTTGAAATCTCTATAAATGCAACGGCCGAGGAAAATGGTTTTATCGGTGATCTCATTAAAATCAAAAGTTCGGACAATCAAAAAATGCTTTCGGGCATTGTGACTGAAAAAGGTGTGGTAAAACTGCAATGAGAAACTATCTCTTACAACTTTTTGCGATGACAATGGCTCTGGTCACTTTAAATGGCTGTGCTACTTTTAATGATTTGATGGCTTCGTTCGATGGCGAACCAGCGCCTCCCAAGCTTACTGATATGAAGACGGCACCTCGCTATTCAGATAGTCAAAATCGGGCGGTTCCTACTGATCGCCAGTACAAAAGGATGAATCGTCAGCGCATGGAGGAAGAATCCGATCTGGGCAGCACGGCGGGATCAACTTGGGTGATGGAAGGTCAAGGGGCTTACTTGTTTGCGCAAAATAAAATGCGTAAGGAAGGCGATACTCTGAGTGTAAAGCTTGATGGATCAGCGATGAAGCAAGTGGAAACGAAAGTTTCTGTTATTAAGGATCTTTTAAAACAATTGGAAGACCAGCAAAAAGCTGAGTTAAACAATTCGTTAGCTTCCACAGCAGAGGCCTCGAGAAATCCGGCGTCTGAAGGAGTCGCAGCCGCGGCACCTGTTCCAAAGAAAGAAGAGCCGGCAGCTAAGGAAGAAAAACAAGATTTGACGGATGTCGAAAATGTCCCGACCCGTATTGTAGAAAAATTGGCGGATGGAAACTATCGCATTAAAGGGCAGCAGCCTTTCATGATCGGTAAGCGCGAATACAAAGTTATCGTGACGGGTATGATTCGTCCTGAAGACTTTAATGATGAAGGTATTTCCTCGCAAAAACTTTTGGATCCCCAATATGATGTTGTCAGCCTCAGAAAGAACCGTAGCAATGAATAAATTATTTACTGTCGTCACAATTTTTGCACTTTTCTTGTTGGTTGTTTTAGATACAGCAAACGCCGCGCGACTTAAGGATATCGCTAGTGTGCGCGGTGTCCGTGAAAATCAGTTGATCGGTTACGGCATTGTGATTGGTCTGAAGGGTACGGGCGACGGAAAAAACGAGTTTATGAGTAAGAGTATGGTGCGCATGCTTGATAAGCTCGGAATGAAACTTGATGCGCAAGATTTCTCAAGTAAAAATGTAGCTGCAGTTATTGTGACCTCGACCATGCCAGCTTTTGGTAAAGCCGGAAATCCGATCGATATCACGGTGAGTGCTATCGGTGAGGCCAGTTCCTTACAAGGTGGAACTTTGTTACAGGCGCCCCTGCGTGCAGCTAACGAAGAAGTTTATGCTGTGGCCCAAGGAAGTATTTTGATTGGCAGTGATGGAAAAGATCAGCATCTGACCTCTGGAAGAATTCCGAATGGCGCGATCATTGAACGCGATATGAGTGCAGATTTTACGTCTCGAAAAATGTACCGCCTGACTTTGATCAATCCTGACTTCACCACAGCAGCGCGCAGTGTGCTGACGATCAACCGCGAGTTGGGTGGTCACTATGCCAGTGCTAAAGACGCTGGAACGATTGATATTATCACTCCGTTTGCCTATGAAAATCGTGGTGTCGAGTTGTTGGCAACAATTGAAGCTATCGAAATCAATCCTGATTCAAAAGCGCGTGTTGTGATCAACGAAAAGACAGGCACTATTGTTATTGGTGATAAAGTGAAGATCTCGAAAGTTGCGATTTCTCATGGTTCATTGGCAGTCAAAGTCGGTGATTCCAAAAAGGGAACGCCGGATGAAAAAGTCGCAGTTCTTGATACAGGTGTCAGTGTTGGTGAACTCGTTCAGTCGTTAAACAAGCTTGGCGTCACGCCAAAGGACCTGATAACTATACTTCAGTCCATAAAGGCAGCTGGAGCTTTGCACGGGGAATTAGACGTCCTATGAGATTTTTGTTTCATTATGACACACCATTTAATATCATTAAGTTATATGTCTTAGACACATGGATGTGTTTAAGGCGCGGGGAGGGTGAGAAAGAGATCGAGAACCATGGATGGTCAAGAGTCAAAAGTTTCTCGCAGGAAACAGAAGCAAAAGGTCAGCATAGGTCACGGAGTGACCGACACGAGCCGAAGCTACACTCTAAGAGTCAAGTGCAGGATGCACATGATTCTCCGACTCAACTCCCCATTTTTTTTCTTTTAAAGCCATGGATAGGAACTATCCATGGCTGACTTTATCAAGATGGCCCCCAAGTTTATGGGACGTCCGCCAGAAACAAAAACGCCTGAACAAAAACTTCGCGATGTTTCAGAAATGTATGAAAAACATTTTCTGCGCGAGATGACTAAAGCCATGCGCTCCACCATTCATGAAGGTGGCTTTATCAAAACCAATCAAGCTGAAAAAATATTTCGTGAACAACTTGATGAGCACTATGTCGACAAGTGGAGTGAAAAGGGCGGCATAGGTATGGCAGACTTGATTTTCAATCAGCTCGTCGATCGTTATGGTGCACAGATGGGCCTAAAAGCTCCGGTGGATAAACCGCAAGGCCCCTTATCATTACAAGAGCGAGATAACTTCACTGCTCATCAGTTTCAACATCCTGGTAAAAAACAAGCTGTGTCCTATCGTTTTGATAGCCCAAAAGAGCAAGCCATGGACGTGAAATCCCCATGGGATGGGGTTTTGCTGGGAAAGCGAACTTTAGGGGATAATCAGACTTTGTTGGAGATCGAGCACGACAATGGTCTTAAAAGTCAGATGGTTTTTAAAGGTGGCTCTAGTCCTTTGACCGCTGGTCAAAAGCTGCAAGCTGGCGAGACCCTTGGGGTTTTAAGTCCCGACACGAAATCGCTTTACTGGACCGTTGAGGCTGGACCTCAAGCTGTCTCAGAATGATTTGGTAGAAGCGTCTCATTGTGGTATTATTTTAAGAATATAGGAGTGTCTGATGGCACTCGAAATTGAGGAGGCTCAGGATGAAAATCACGCACAATAAAGTAGGCCAGAATCTGAACTTGGTAGACTCTACTAAGCAGGATCGTGCTGAAGGTGTGAAAAACAAAGCCGCTGATAGCTTGAAGGGATTTAACAAAGCAGATGCTTTGCAAGGTTCAGCTTTAAGTGAATCTACTCGTGTTGAAGTTTCTCCTCGTGCACAAGAAGCAAAGCGAATCAAAGAGCTTGCGATGGCAGCTCCTGATGTTGACGAAGCAAAAGTTGCGAAGTTTAGAAAATTGATTGATGAAGGTAACTACAAGGTCGATGCGAAATCGATTGCCGACAAAATGGTAGATGAGCATTTAGAATTCTAAAGGCTTAAAGCCTTCTGGAAGCTAAAACATTCACCCACTAGTCAAGGATGATAAGATGGACGGAACTGTTGAAAGAGCGTTTCAAAAACTCGAGACAAATCTCGAAGAATTAACAAAGACATACCGTACCCTCCTTGAGGTCGTCCGCAAAGAGAAAGAAATCCTCATCAGCGCGGATCGTGATGTCCTTGAAGAAAATAATAGAATTAAAGAAGACCTACTTTTCAAATTGAGAACTCAAGATTCTTTGCGTTCTCGCTATGCTTCTGAGTTGGCAACGATGGTTGGTGCTGATGCTGCCAACCCACGGTTGTTAGAGCTTGCCCAAAAACTTGCTGGGGATGACATCGCAGCAAATCGTCTGCGCACTCAGCATGCGGCCCTGGATATTTTAATTAAGCGAATCACCGAGATTAACAAAGAGAATGAAGAGTACGCTAAAAGTGCTTTACATACTTTGAACGGCGCACTGAATGACATCAAAGAAACCCTTTCTGGTAAAAAAACTTACGAGAAAAAGGGTCAATATAAATCGGGTCATCAGGTGTCGGGTAATTTTGTAAGTAAGGAAGCGTAATCACAAGAGCGAAGGAATCGTTCTTGGTAGAGGCGAGGAGACAGGATGTCTAAAATCTCGGCTATGTTAGATACAGGTAAGCGCTCGCTGCAGAACTCTCAGACAGCGTTGCAAACTGTCGGTCATAATATCGCCAATAAGACTACAGAAGGTTTTTCACGTCAACGCGTGGAACTTCTCTCCAATGCTCCGATCGGTGAAGGAAACGTACGAATCGGAATGGGCGCTCGTGCGGGTGTCGTCACTCGTGTGAACAATCCTTGGCTTGAAAAACAAATTCAACGAGAAGGTACCAATTTGGGGTTTGCCGACTCGCGCGCAGACGCTATGGGCCGCGTAGAGCAAGTGTACAATGAACAAAACAATAAGGGTTTGAATCAATACGTTACGGACTTCTTCAATTCCTTCCGAGAGCTTTCGAATAATCCTGAAAGCTTGGCCTCGCGTACGATGGTTCGCGAAACGGCAGGAGCTATGACCAAAGACTTTTCTCGAGTCGTAAGCCAGTTGAATGCTGTGCAAGACGATATTGATGGGCAAATTAAAACCTCAGTTGAGGAGATCAATCAAATCTCGAAAGAGATCTCGTCTTTGAATGAAAAAATTCAGATGGTGGAGATACAAAAGGTTCCTGCCAATGACGAGCGAGATCGCCGGGAACTATTGCTTAAAAAACTGGGCGAAAAAATTGATATTTCTTGGGCTGAAGGCCGCGATGGTCAAGTCACCGTGACGGCTGGCGGAACGGCTATTCTCGTATCTGGTACGGGTTCCTATGAATTAAAGGCCTCTCAAACGGATGAGCGGGATCGCGTGGAAGTCTTTTTCTCTGGTACGGGGGGGACTCC
The DNA here is from genome assembly GCA_037968775.1 of Bdellovibrio sp. Classification (GTDB taxonomy): domain Bacteria; phylum Bdellovibrionota; class Bdellovibrionia; order Bdellovibrionales; family Bdellovibrionaceae; genus Bdellovibrio. The sequence goes on along the minus strand of JBBKWD010000225.1, from coordinate 4,062 downwards.
GGCTAATATCACTGATCAAATCACAGGTGGTCGCATCGGTGGTATTCTGGAAGTCCGAGATCAGGTGATTGAGGGCTTGTTAGACAATGTTGATAAAATGGCCTTCTCCATGGCCAAAGAGGTCAACGAAGCGCATATTGAAGGCTTTGACCGCTATGGAAAATCTGGTGTGTTGTTCTTTGAAATGCCTGAACAGATTAAGGGAGCTGCCGGCGGCATCAGTTTGAATAAGTCCATTTACAATGATGTCGGCAAAATCGCGGCAGCTTCAAAAATGAATTCGCCTGGTGACAACACCGTGGCCAATGTTATTTCTTCTTTGCAATACCGCCAAGTGATGGATGGTGGCACGGCGACTATGGATGATTTCTATAATACGCAAGTGGGCCAAGTGGGCGCTGTTACTCAACGAGCTATTAAGGCGCAAGAGTCGCAAAAAAATGTCATGGGTCAGTTAAGTAATATCCGTGAAAGCATTAGTGGTGTGAGTCTAGATGAAGAGACTACGAAGATGATTGAATTCCAAAAAGCTTATGATGCCTCTGCCAGGCTGATTCGCGTGGCCGATGAAATGTTTGATACGATTTTAAGTTTGAAACGAATGTAATACCGGCGGTAGCCGGCAGAGCGTAGGGCCAAGCGCCTGAAACTGAAGCAGAAAAGGGATAGGGAAAGTTTAAAATGAGAGTCGCCGATAAAATGCAGTTTAATCAAGTGAACCAGAATCTGACGAAAAATCGTTCAGAGATGGCTGACTTGCAAAATCAGGCGGCTACGCAAAAGCGTATCAATAAACCCTCCGATGATCCTTTGGCGTCCGCTCGTGTTCTGGTGGCTCGCACCGAAGAAAAAGGTAACCAGCAGTTTATAAAGAATATCAATAATGCGAAGTCGTTCTTGGAGTTCTCAGATCAGTCCTTGGGGGAGCTTTCAGAAATTTTGGTTCGTGCTAAAGAACTGGCTATCAGTCAGTCCAATGATGCCAGTGGAAACGAAGAAACTCGTTTGGTAACGGCTTCGGAGATCGAGCAGATCTACAATCAATCCGTTCAAATCGGAAATCGTAAGTTAGGCGAGCGCTATGTCTTTGGGGGACATAATACGCAAACGACTCCCTTCAATCAGACCGGAGAATATTTCGGTGATGATGGAGATATGAAAATTCAAACTCACAAAGACTCTTTTGTGGCGATGAATATCCCAGGGAATAAGATATTCTTGGGCAAGGGGCTTGGCGGCGACGGAGTTATTCGTCCGCGTTATGAAACCCCGACGACAGTAGGGGAGCTTAAAGAGCTGAAATCTGAAAATATCCAGCGTGAGCATCACAATAAAGAGCTCGAAGAAAATTATCTTGAGACGCGGGGTCCCGCGAGTAGTCGGCCAGGGAGCGCTAAAAATCACCAGGATCCGGTAACGGGTAGTGGTGGGGTGAACGTTTTTTCTACATTAAAAGAATTGGAAATTTCACTTCGCACAAATGACAAAGCGGGAGTTCAGGAGACTCTCAATACTCTGGATCAGGCTATATCCCAAGTGGTTTTGTCTAGAGCGGAAGTTGGGTCCAGAATCATGGCTGTAACTAACACCATGGACTCACTTCAAAAGGCTGTCGTCGACAATAAAGTGACAGCTTCACAGCTGGAAGACGCGGATGCGTTCCAGGTAATTTCAGATATTAATAAAAGTGACAGCGCTCTTCGCGCAACTCTCGATACGTCTGGGAAGCTTATTCAACGCAGCCTTCTTGACTTCCTCCGATAAAAATAATACCTACAGTTCCGCTAAATTCTACCGATAACGACTGCAGCAAAAGGAGTTGTCATGCTGGTTCTCACACGGAAGTTGGGTGAAAGCATCGCTATCGATGACCATATCAAGATCAGAGTTGTCCAAATAAAGGGCAAACAAGTCAGATTAGGCATCGAAGCGCCCAAAGATACGAAAATTCACCGCGAGGAAGTCTACGCGGCTATTCAAGACCAAAACCAACAGTCTGCAAGTGTTCCTGCTGACAAGAGCCGTAGTATCGCTAAGCTTCTTAAGCCTTAAGAAGCTTCAAAACAGTGCCTGGCTTGCTTTGCGCCGGGCACCTCGCGTCAAACCCTTGAATTTGATTGAGTCTCCCTAGATTTAGGTCCAGATTTAAAGTTGCACTCACCCATTTAGCGCCTTGCTGTGTCTAAAATATGGATGAGTCAAATGGGAGGGGTGAATGATCATTGCCACGTCGAGATTCGGCCAAGTTGAGCTGAAGTCAGAAGATGTACTTACATTTCCAGAAGGACTTTTGGGTTTTGCGGATTTGCGTAAGTTCGCACTTCTAGATGATCCGAATGATGAGATCTTCGCTTGGCTGCAAAGCTGTGATTCCCCGCACATTGCCTTCCCGGTCTTGGAGCCAGAGCTTTTCTCGGCGACCTACAAAGTTTCACTAACAAAAAGTGATATGGAAGCCTTGAAGTTAACAACTCAAGAAGGTGCGCGATATTTCTCTATCGTGACAATTCCAGATGACCCGACTCAAATGACAGCGAACTTAAAAGCTCCTGTCGTGGTCAACATCGCTCAACGAACAGCTCGCCAGTGCGTACTTCAAGATAACAATCTTGCGATCCGTGAGCCCATCTTTGCGAAGCTTCAGCAGCGTGTGGTACAGAACCCAGCCGTCGCAATCAAGAATCAATCCAAAGGCATCGACGTCGCAACCAAACTAACAGTAGTAAAAGACGCCGAACTCTAAAGGTACCTGCTTCCTATGGTGTCGATTCGGAACCAGGTTCATTGTAATGAAAATACTAAAAAGCCCACTTCAAAAGAGTGGGCTTTTTTTGTTAGGTGCCAGGTTCTTTTCACGCGAAAGGTACCATGGTACCTTTTCGATACGATAGGAAGCAGGTACCTATTCGCCTATTCGGTGGTTTCTAGTTGGGGGAGGGATTTTTCGGTTTTGGCGCCTAGACGTTTGAGGTCTTCGACTTGATCCATGAGGTTGCCGCGGCCGTCAGTGACTTTTTTGATCACGTCTTCGTGAGCTTTCTGGGCGGAATCTAATTTTTCACCCAGCACTTGTAAGTCTTTTAAGAGGCCTGCGAATTTTTCGTACAGAAGGCCACCGCGCTTGGCGATTTCTAAGGCATTCTTTTCCTGGCGATCTTGTTTCCAAAGTGCTGACACGGTTCTTAAAGTTGCAAGCAAGGTCGTCGGGCTGACGATGGCGACATTTCTTTCCCAGGCATACTGGAAAATCTCTGGTTTCAACTTAAAGGCCAAGGCAAAGGCCGGCTCCAGTGGCATGAACAAAATCACGAAATCTGGAGACACAAGCTTATCAGCCGCGTGATATTTTTTCTCTGAAAGACCATCGATGTGTTTTTTCAAAGACTCTACGTGCTGTTTACCCGCGCGTTCTTGCTCATCAAGGGTTTCTCCTGAAGAGTATTGCTCATAGGCGATCAAGGTCATTTTTGAATCGACTACCAGGTGTTTGTTGTCAGGCAGATTCACGATGACATCGGGGCGTAAGATTTGACCGTCTTCACCACGCAGATCCATTTCGGTTCCCTGGATGATATACTCTTGGCCCTTACGTAAACCCGAACGCTCCAAAATATTTTCTAGAATCAGCTCGCCCCAATTACCTTGGGTTTTAACTTCGCCCTTTAAGGCACGAGTCAGATTTTTAGTTTCATTGGACATCAATTGGTTGAGTTCCATCAGTTTGCCGAGTTCTCCGCGCAATACACCACGTTCGGAACGCTCTGTGGAGTAGGCTTCCTCCACTTTTTTTTCAAAATCTTTGATGCGCTCTTTTAGCGGCTCTAAAACGGATGCGATGTTTTTATGATTTTGGTCCGTAAACTTAACCGATTTTTCTTCAAATATTTTTTGAGCCATGACTTCAAACTGGGTGTTCATGCGCTCGGTGAGTTCTTCTTGTTGTTTTTTGGAGTCGGTCATAAAGGTCTTTTGCTCTTGAATGTTTTGACCCAAAAAGTCGTTTTTCATCTGCAAGGCTTGGACATCGCCCAAAAGTTGGGCTTTTTCAGAGATGCTCTGAGC